>NZ_CP061725.1:2487245-2798151 GCF_014764405.1 Micromonospora craniellae
ACATCTACGGTGTGAACTCCGACCGGGTGGTGGAGACCGCCCTCGGGTACTTCATCAATCCGCTGGTGGTGGTGTTGCTCGGCGTCCTGGTGCTGCGGGAGCAGCTGCGCCGGGCGCAGTGGGCCGCGCTCGGCGTCGGCGCGCTGGCGGTGGCCGTACTCACCGTCGACTACGGCCGGCTGCCGTACCTCGCGTTGACGCTGGCCTTCACGTTCGGCGGGTACAGCCTGGTGAAGAAGCGGCTGGGGCTGCCTGCGGCGGAGGGCCTCTTCGTCGAGTCCGCCGTGCTGGCCGTGCCGGCGCTGGTGTTCCTCGGCTGGCTCGCGGCCAGCGGCGACGCCGCCTTCGGCCGGGTCTCGGCCGGGCACACGGTGCTGTTGGTGCTGGCCGGCGCGTTGACCGCCATCCCGCTGCTGCTCTTCGCGGGCGCCGCGAACCGGCTGCCGCTGACCGCCCTCGGCATGCTCCAGTACGTGGCGCCGATCCTTCAACTGGCCTGCGGGGTGCTGATCTTCCATGAGCCGATGCCGCCGGCCCGCCTGGTCGGCTTCGCGCTGGTCTGGCTCGCGCTGATCGTCTTCACCGCCGACGCCGTCCGCCACGCCCGGCGCAACCGCCGCTCGCGCCGGGACAGCGAGGTCGGTGCTGCGGCAGCGGTGCCCGCCCCACGCTGACCGACCAGCGCCGCGCTGACCGACGTCACCGCCTCAGCGGACGTCGTAGGCCAGGACGGCCACACCGTCGGCGCGGATGAGTTCCAGCCGGATCAGCTCGGCGTTGGTGAACCGGGTCGCGCCCGTGATCCGCAGGTCGTCGCCAGGCGCCGCACGCCACGAGCCAATCTGCTCCTGGGCGCCGTCCGGACCGTACGCCACCAGCCGGAAGGCGTGCGCCTTGCGGTAGCCGGTGTGCTCGTCGTACCCGCAGTGCATGGTCACCTCGGTGCCCCAGTCGGTGTGCCGGAGTCCGATCTCGGCATGCACCGGCACCGTACCGCTCACCGGCTCCATCGCGACCAGGCGCACCTGTGCCAGTGACGGCGTGCCCGGTTGCTCGCCGGGCAGCATCGTCGCCACGCCGAAGCCGACCAGCAGGGCGAACGCCGCCGCCGCGAGACCGGTCACCGCGTACCGCAGCCGGTTGGCCTGCCGCTCCCGGCGCCGGCGGTCCCGCGCGGCATTGAGCAGCTCGGGCACCCGGGGGTTCTCCGGCGGCGGGAGGAACTGCTCCAGGCTCGCCGGATCCAGCCGACCGAGCAGGCCGGGCAGCACGGCGATCTCGGACACCGACTGCTGGCAGTCGTGGCAGCCGACGAGGTGGCGTTCGTACGCCGCCCGGTCGGCGGGCGAGAGGGCACCCAGCACGTACGCGCCGTCGTCGAACGCGAAGTCGCAACGGCTCATCCGGTCACCCCCATCTCGGCCAGCACCAACCGTAGTGAGCGCAGCGCATAGTGGGTACGGGACTTCACGGTGCCCGGCGGCACCCCGAGCCGGGAGGCCGCCTCGGACACCGAACGGCCCTGGTAGAAGCACTCGACGAGGACGTCCCGGTGGGACGGGCTGAGCCGGTTGAGCGCCTCCGCCACGGTCCACGCCTCCACGGCGCGTTCCGTCTCGTCGACGACCTCGCTGGGCTCGGGCAGCTCGTCGGTGTAGACCTCGCCGACCCGGGTCGACCGTCGCCGCCAGGCGTCGATGGCGAGGTTGCGCGCAGTGGTGAACAGCCAGGCGCGGACCGAACCGCGCCGGGGGTCCAGTGACTCCGGGTGCCGCCAGGCCCGCAGCAGCGTCTCCTGAACCAGGTCCTCGGCGCGCTGCCGGTCGCCGTTGACCAGCCGCAACGCGTGCGCGTACAGCGCCTCGGCATGCTCGTCGTGCAGGGCGCGCAACAGGTGGGCGTCGTGGTCGCTGATGGTCCTCTCCTCGCTCTCGACCGAGCGGGCGCGGCGTTACGACGAGGGATACGTGCGGTCACGCCGATCGGTTCAGTGCCTGCTCGACCTGGGATTCCCGACGGCGGATTTCATCGCTGGTTCAACCCGGCCTCCACCTGGCCGGACGGCGACTACGCCAAACCGGGCGTAGTGGTGACCTGGCGGCTGGACGGCGGGCCGGTCGGTAGCTGACCCCGCCCCGGCGCCGCGCCGGCCGCTTTCCCGACGGCCCTCTTCCCACCGGGAAGGGGGCCGTCTCGCCGGGTCAACTCTCGGCGGGTCAGCTCTCGGCGGCTCGGTCGGCTCCGGTCAGTTCTCGGCGGCGAGGCAGTCGGCGATCGCGCGGGCGGTGGCGATCAGCTTCGTCCGGACCACCCGCGCGGAGGTCATCATCTCGCTGGCCGGCAGCGCGCAGGCGAGCACCGTACGCCGTTCCATGTCCTTGTCCGGGTTGACCAGGACGGCCGCGCAGGCCACGCCCTGCCGGAACTGGCCCAGTTCGAGCTGCATCCCGCGCCGTTCGCCGGCCGCGAGGTCGGCCTCGAACGCCTCCGGAGTGGTCAGGGTGGCGCTGGTGAACGGCCGCATGCCGTACTCCCGCAGGTAGCGGTGCCGCTGCTCGGCGGTAAGCGTGGCGAGCAGCGCCTTGCCGAGTGCGGTCGCGTGCGCCCCCTCGTCGAACCCGGGAACGAGATCCTCCAGGTACGGCGAGCGGTTTCCCTCCGCGACGGCGGTGACGGCGACCTGGCCGCCCACGAAACGACCGAGGTAGTGGCTCCACCCGGTCTCGACGGCCGCGCGACGCAGGTTCTCGCCCACGGCGGGCGAGCCCCGGAACGCGGCGACCAGCTCGCGGTAGCGGTCGGCCACCTCCAGCCCCACGATGTACGTGCCGTCCTCCCGGCGGATCACATAGCCCTCGTACGCGAGTGTGCGGACCAGGTGGTATGTCGTGGCCACGGTCAGCTCGCATCGCCGGGCGATCTGTTTCACCGTCAGCCCACGCGGGGCACGACCGACCGACTCGAGCACTCGAAGTGCGCGGGAGACGCTTCGGATCAGGTCCGAAGGTTCCGCCAGGGGGTCACGCACAACCACCTCCGCCACCGGGGACTTACACCATATGAAAAACCAGCCCGGCGCGAAATGCCTGATCGGGTGGAGGATCACCGTTCGCCGGATACCCGATGTGATGATTGCCGCACTTTCCGTTGCCGGAATGCGGCAGGCGTAGGTTGGCCCCACCATGACCCACACCGCCCCGTCCCGCGCCCCGGAGACCGCCACCCGACCCGTCCGGGCCGCCACCACCGCCGTGGCCGTCACCATCGCCTGTGTCCTGCCCGTCTTCCTGGTCGGCGGCCTCGCCGTGCAGATGCGCGACGAGTTGGGCTTCAACCCCGCCGGCCTGGGAATCGCCGTGGCGGTCTACTTCGGCGTCGGCGCCCTCGCCTCGGTCCCCTCCGGTGCGCTCGTGGAACGCTGGGGCGGCGGCGTGGTCACCCGTGCCGGCATCCTGATCTCCGCCGGCTCGATGCTCGCCGTGGCGACGCTGGCCCGCTCGTACCCGATGCTGCTCGTCCTGCTGGCCGTGGCCGGCACCGCGAACGCGCTGGGCCAGCTCTCCAGCAACCTGCTGCTGGCCCGGCACGTACCGGCTCGGCGGCAGGGCCTGTCGTTCGGCGTCAAGCAGGCGGCCATCCCGGTCTCCACCCTGCTGGCCGGAGCGGCGGTACCCACGCTCGCGCTCACCGTCGGCTGGCGCTGGGCGTTCGTGGCCGCCGCCGGTGCCGCACTGGCCACACTGCCGCTCGTACCGTCGGAAGGACCGCAACCGGTCCACCGGTCGAACCGCCCGGCCGGGAGCGCGACGGTGGGACTGGTCGTGGTCGGAGTCGCCGCGACGCTCGCGGCGGGCGCGGCCGGCGCGCTCGGCACCTTCCTGGTGGACGCCTCCGTGGACCGAGGTCTCGGTCCCGCCTTCGCCGGACTCATGCTGACCCTCGGCAGCGCGGTCTGCGTCGGCGCGCGGATCGGCATCGGCTGGCTGGCCGACCGCCGCTCCGGCGGGCACGTCACCGTGATCGCCGGCCTGCTGGCGGTCGGTGCGCTGGGGCTGGGCCTGCTCGCGGTGGCCGGCCCCGGGGCGCTCGTGGTGGGTGTCCTGCTCGGCTTCGGCCTGGGCTGGTCCTGGCCGGGACTGATGAACTTCGCCGTGGTCCGGCTGCATCCCCAGGCACCGGCCGCCGCCACCTCCATCACCCAGACCGGGGTGTACGCGGGCGGCTGTCTCGGCCCGCTGGCTCTGGGCCCACTCGCCGCCGCCACGGGTTACCCGGTGATGTGGCTCACCGCGGCCGCCGCCATGCTCACCGCCGCAGCCCTCATGCTCACCGCCACCCGGCTCCTGTCCGCCCGGCCCGCGTCAGCCTGACCCCAGGCGGCACGCGTCGGCCCGCGGTGGAACCTCCAGGCGGGATGGTCAGCTGGTGCGGTCGGCGATGTGGTCGCAGAGTGATTCCAGGGCCCGGCGGGCCGGTACGTCCGGCAGCGGCGCGAGTCGGGCGCGGGCGTCCTCGGCGTAACTGCGGACGGTCTCGCGGGCACGCTTGAGCGCGGGACTCTCCCGGAGCAGGCCGAGCGCCTCGGTGTGCAGGGCGTCGTCGGTCAGCGGGCCGGTGGCCAGGATCTCGCGCAGCCGGACCGAGGAGGCGTCCGCGTCGTCGGAGGCGAGAGCGTACAGCACCGGCAGGGTCGGCACCCCCTCCCGCAGGTCGGTGCCGGGCGTCTTGCCGGACTCCGCCGACTCGCTGGCGATGTCCAGCAGGTCGTCGGAGAGCTGGAAGGCGACACCGATGGTCTCGCCGTACCCGGCCAGCGCCGACACGTGCTCCGGGTCGGTGCCGCTGAACAGCGCACCGAAGTGGGCGCTGGTGGCGATCAACGAACCGGTCTTCTCGGCGATCACGTCCAGGTAGTGCCGCACCGGGTCGGCGTCGGCGCGAGGGCCGACCGTCTCGGCGATCTGGCCGTGCACCAGGCGGGCGAAGGTGCGCGCCTGGAGGCGTACCGCCTCGGGACCCAGCTCGGCGGCGACGTCTGCGGCCCGCGCGAAGAGGTAGTCACCCACCAGGATGGCCACCGAGTTGGTCCAGCGGGAGTTGGCGCTCGGCGCTCCCCGACGCACCGCGGCCTCGTCCATCACATCGTCGTGGTAGAGCGTGGCCAGGTGGGTCAACTCCACCACCACGGCGGCCGAGACGACCTCCGGCCGGGCCGGCTCGCCAAACTGTGCACCCAGGGCCACCAACAGTGGCCGGAAGCGCTTTCCGCCCGCCTCCACCAGGTGCCGGGCGGCCTCGGTCACGAACGGATCGGCGCTGGCCACGCTGGCCCGCAGCTCGACCTCGATGGTCTCCAGCAGGCCCCGCACGGATGCCTCGGTGTGTGGGTCGGCGAGATGCAGACCGAGCGGGCCGAACTGGCCCGCGTGCCGGCTCCGCCGGCCACCGGCGCCGGTGACACCTGAACGCTCGCCACCCCTAATCACCACTCCTCCACCATGCCACACGGGCTCTACCTGCAGCGGACCGGGGAGGCGCGGCGAGGGCCGGCCCACAACCCGTGGACCGGCCCCCGAAACGGAAGGTGACGTCGCTACCGGATGAAGTCCGCAGCGCCGGTGGCGAGGTCTAGCAGCGGCGCCGGGGCGACGCCGAGGACCAGGGTCGCGAGTACGCCGATCACCAGCGCCGCCGAGGTCATCGCACCCGGCACCGTGACGGTCGGGGTCGAGTCGCCCGGCTCGGAGAGCCACATCATCACCACGACCCGCAGGTACGGGAAGGCCAGCACCATGCTGGTCAGCACACCGGCGATCACCAGCCACACCTGACCACCGTCGAGCGCCGGAGCGAAGACGGCGAACTTGCTGGTGAAGCCGCTGGTCAGCGGGATACCCGCGAAGGCGAGCAGGATGAAGGTGAACACCGAGGCGTACCCCGACGAGCGGCGGCCCAGCCCGGCCCAGCGGGACAGGTGGGTGGCCTCCCCGTCGGCGTCCCGGACCAGGGTCACCACGGCGAACGCGGCGAGCACGGTAAAGCCGTACGCCACCAGGTAGAACATCGTGCCGGAGAGCCCCTCCTTGCCCGGGGCGAGCACACCGACCAGCAGGTAACCGGCGTTGGCAATGGAGGAGTACGCCAGCAGCCGCTTGATGTCGGTCTGGGTGACCGCCAGCACCGCGCCGACCAGCATGGTGAGCACCGCCACCGTGCCGAGGACCGGGGTGAAGTCCCACCGTGCCCCCTCGAAGGCGACGTGGAACACCCGCAGCAGGGCACCGAACGCGGCGACCTTCGTGCAGGCCGCCATGAAGCCGGTCACCGGGGTCGGCGCGCCCTGGTAGACGTCGGGCGTCCAGACGTGGAACGGCGCGGCGGCGGCCTTGAACAGCAGGCCGATGGCGACCAGCGCCATACCGGCGAAGAGCAGCACCGGGCTGGCCGTCGAGTTGGCCACGGCGGCGTGGAGGGTGGCGAAGTCCACGCCCGCCTGACGGTCGCCCAGACCGGCGCTGAAGCCGTAGAGCAGCGCCACACCGAACAGGAAGAACGCCGAGGCGTACGCGCCGAGCAGGAAGTACTTCATCGCCGCTTCCTGGCTCAGGATGCGGCGGCGACGGGCCAGCGCGCAGAGCAGGTAGAGCGGCAGCGAGAAGACCTCCAGCGCGATGAACATGGTCAGCAGGTCGTTCGCCGCCACGAAGATCAGCATGCCGCCGATGGCGAACGTGGTCAGCGGGTAGACCTCACCCGCGCCACCGGCCTTGGCCGCCTGCCGCCGGTCGTCCGGCGAGTCGGCGGTGATCGCGGCCTGGGCCACGAACGCGCCGCCCCGCTCCACCGCCCGCTCGCCCATCAGCAGCAGCGCCACGCCAGCCAGGGCCAGGATCGCACCCTGGAGGAACAGCGTGGGCCCGTCGATCGCGATCACCCCGATGGTGATCACCCGCTTGTCGGCGTTGAACACCACCATGGTCAACGCGGCGAGCACCGCCAGCAGGGCCAGCGGAAGCTGGACGGGGTGCCGCAGCCGACGCGGCACGAACGCCTCGACCAGCACCCCGAGCACCGCCGCGCCCATCATGATCAGGATCGGCGCGAGTGCCGCATAGTCGATCGGCGGCAGTACGAACTCGTTCACCGAGTCAACCTTTCGTTCGCGACTGCGCTGTCTTGTGCCCGCGACTGCGGGGCTCGCTCCGCTCTCTCCTCGCGCGGACGGCTGGAGTTCGCAAGCTCACTCCTCGCGCTCACCGAGCCACCTTCGTTCGCGACTGCGGGGCTCGCAAGCTCACTCCTCGCGCTCACCGAGCCACCTTCGTTCGCGACTGCGGGGCTCGCAAGCTCACTCCTCGCGCTCACCGGCTGGCCTCCTGGACGTTGCCTGCCGTCGGCGCCGGATCGGTCCGGCCGACGTCCTCCATGGTCGCCTGCACCGCGGGGTTGATCACGTCGGTGACCGGCTTCGGGTAGAAGCCGAGCAGCACGATCAGCACGATCAGCGGCGCGACCACGACCTTCTCGCGCAGGTTGAGGTCGCGCTTCATCGCGTCGATCTCGGTCAGCGCCGGATTGAGCGTGCCCTGCGTGGTGCGCTGCACCATCCACAGGACGTACGCCGCCGCCAGGATGATGCCGAGTGTGGCGATCACCGCGACCGGCTTGTTCACCGTGAAGGTGCCGATCAGCACCAGGAACTCGGAGACGAACGGTGCGGTGCCGGGCAGCGCCAGCGAGGCGAGACCGGCGAAGAACAGCACCCCGGCCAGTACCGGCACCAGCTTGCCGGCCCCACCGAAGTCACTGACCAGCGCCGAGCCCCGGCGCGCGACCAGCATGCCGACCACCAGGAAGAGCAGGCCGGTGGCGAGCCCGTGGTTCACCATGTACAGCACCGCCCCGGTGCCGGCCTGGGTGGTGAAGGCGAAGAGGCCCACGCCGATGAAACCGAAGTGCGCGATCGACGTGTACGACACCAGCCGCTTGAGGTCGTTCTGCCCCACCGCCAGCAGTGCGGCGTAGATGATGCCGATCACCGCGAGGCCCATCGCCCACGGCGCGAACCACTGGGCGGCGTCCGGGAACAGCGGCAGGCCGTACCGGATGATGCCGAAGGTGCCGACCTTGTCGAGCACCCCGACGAGCAGTGCGGCGGCACCGGCGGGGGCCGCGCCACCGGCGTCCGGCAGCCAGGTGTGGAAGGGGAAGAACGGTGCCTTGATCGCGAAGGCGATGAAGAACCCGAGGAAGAGCCAGCGCTCGGCGCCGGTGGAGATGTCCACCTGGGACAGCGCCACCCAGTCGAAGGTCTTGCCGCCGACCACCCACAGGCCGATCACTGCGGCCAGCATGAAGAGGCCACCGACCAGCGAGTAGAGGAAGAACTTGACCGCTGCGTACTGCCGCTGGTGACCGCCGTAGCTGCCGATGAGGAAGTACATCGGCACCAGCATGACCTCGAAGAACACATAGAACAGGAAGACGTCGGCGGCGGCGAAGACGCCGATCATCGTGCATTCGAGCACGAGCAGCAGCGCGAAGTAGACCGGCACCGACCGCTTCGACGACTCGGCGTCGTGCCAGGAGGCCAGGATCACCAGCGGCACCAGCACCGCGATCAGCATCAGCATGACCAGCGCGATGCCGTCGGCGGCGAAGGTGAAGTTCACGCCCCAGTTCGGGATCCACGGGTACGACTCGCGGAACTGGAACCGGTCGCCGTCCACCTGCCAGGTCACCCACATGACCACGGACAGCGCCAGCACCAGCAGCGACCAACCGAACGCGACCTGCTTGGCCAGCGTCGGCCGGCTGCGCGGCAGGAGGGCGACCACCACGGCGCCGACCAGCGGCGACACGGTGAGCACCGAGAGGAACGGGAAGTCGGACATTATGCGGCCTTACCTCCGTCGTCGATGCGCGGTCCGCCGACGACGGCCGCCTGAGAAGCTGTCGCCCGGGTGGGGTCGATCACGCGAACCACCCCGCCTGTACGGCCAGGAAGGCGGCCACGACCAGCAGCGCGCCGGTGAGGATCGAGGTGGCGTACGACCGGACGAAGCCGGTCTGCAGCCGCCGCAGTCGGCCCGAACCGCCGCCGACCCCGGCCGCCAGCCCGTTGACCAGCCCGTCGATGCCCCGGTTGTCGAGGTAGACCAGCGCCCGGGTGAGGAAGATGCCCGGCTTCTCGAAGACCGCCTCGTTCACCGCGTCGGTGTAGAGGTTCTTGCGGGCGGCGGTGACCAGCACACCGGCCGGCTGCGGCTCGTTCGTCGTCCCGTTTCGGAACAGGAACCAGGCCAGCGCGGCACCGAGCACGGTGACGCCCAGCGACAGCGCCACGATCGCCCAGTGCGGCAGCACCGCGTCGTGGTGCGCCTCGGCCGCGCCGAGACCGGCGGTGGCGGTCAGCCAGTCCGGTACGGAGGTGGCCAGCAGCCAACCCGCGCCGATCGAGCCGATGCCGAGCAGGATCAGCGGGATGGTCATCAGCGGCGGGGACTCGTGCGGGTGCTCGATGTCCGTGGTCCAGCGCTTGGGGCCGTGGAAGGTCAGCACGAACAGCCGCGTCATGTAGAAGGCGGTCAGCGCGGCACCGAGGACCCCGGCCCCGCCGAACAGCCAGGCCGTCCAGTCCTCCCGCGCGAAGGCGGCGGCGATGACCGGCTCCTTCGAGAAGTAGCCGGAGAACGGGAACATGCCGATGATGGCCAGCCAGCCCGCGCCGAAGGTGATCCAGGTGATCTTCATGTACTTCGACAGGCCGCCGAAGCGGCGGATGTCCACCTGGTCGGACATGCCGTGCATGACCGAGCCGGCGCCGAGGAACATGTTGGCCTTGAAGAAGCCGTGCGCCAGCAGGTGCACGATGGCCAGCGCGTACGCCGCGCCGCCCAGACCGACACCGAGGAACATGTAGCCGATCTGGCTCACCGTCGACCAGGCCAGCACCCGCTTGATGTCGTCCTTGGCGCAGCCGATGATCGCGCCGATCAGCAGAGTCAGCGCACCGACGCTGACCACCACCAGTTGCAGCGTGGCGTTGGCCGAGAAGATGATGTTGGACCGGGCGATCAGATAGACACCGGCGGTGACCATCGTCGCGGCGTGGATGAGCGCCGACACCGGGGTCGGACCCTCCATCGCGTCCGGCAACCACGCCTGGAGCGGGAACTGACCGGACTTGCCGGCCGCGCCGAGCAGCAGGAGCACGCCGATCACCAGCACCGTGCCGCCGGCCAGCGCGCCGACCCCGTTGAACACCTCGTCGTACTGGGTGGTGCCCAGGGTGGCGAACATGATGAAGATGGCGATGGCCAGACCGGCGTCGCCGACCCGGTTCATCAGGAACGCCTTCTTGCCGGCGGTGGCCGCGGCGGGCTTGGTATTCCAGAAGGAGATCAGCAGGTACGACGCCAGACCGACGCCCTCCCAGCCGAAGTAGAGCATCACGTAGTTGTTGCCGAGGACCAGCAGCAGCATGGCCGCGACGAACAGGTTGAAGTAGGCGAAGAACCGCCGACGACCCGGGTCGTGCGCCATGTACTCGACCGCGTACAGGTGGATAAGGAAGCCCACGCCGGTGATCAGCAGGACGAAGACCCCGGCCAGCGGGTCGAACAGCAGGCCGAAGTCGACGTTGAGGTTGCCGACCGCGATGAAGTCCCAGAGGCTCAGCTCCACCGACTTGTTCTCCAGCCCGCGCAGGTTGAAGAAGTAGGTCAGGCCGAGCAGGAAGGCGACACCCACGGCGGCCACACCGAGCCAGTGCCCCCACCGGTCGGCGCGCCGGCCGAGCAGCAGCAGGACCATCGCGCTGACCAGCGGGATCGCCACCAGCAGCCAGACGCTGCTCAGCAGCCCGTCGGCCGTCGCGTACGAGACGGTCTCGGCCGGAGCAGCCTGGGCGTACGTCACAATTTCGTCCACCGGTGGGCCCCTCTAGTACTTCAACAGGTTGGCGTCGTCGACGCTGGCGGAGCGCCGGGTGCGGAAGATCGCCATGATGATGGCCAACCCGACCACGACCTCGGCCGCCGCCACCACCATCACGAAGAACGCCATGATCTGGCCGTTCAGGTCACCGTTCATCCGGCTGAAGGTGACCAGCGCCAGGTTGGCCGCGTTGAGCATCAGCTCGACGCACATGAACAGCACGATCGCGTTGCGCCGGACCAGCACCCCGGCCGCGCCGATGGTGAACAGCACCGCAGCGAGGACGAGGTAGTAGTTCGGTTCGACGGAGAAGAAGTCGCTCACTTCTCAGTGCCCTTCAGGGTGGTCTCCTCGGCGGCCAGCTCACGCACCGGAAGGACGTCCGGCGTGCTCCGGTCACTCAGCCGGCCGTCCGGCAGACGTGCCGGGGTGGCCACCGACGAGGAGGTGGCGAAGACACCCGGGCCGGGCTTCGGGCCGGGGTAGTTGCCCGGCGCGAAGCGGGCCTTCATGGTGGCCACCTGGTCGCGCTTGTCCTCCTTGCGCCGCTCGATGTGCGCCAGGATCATGCCGCCGATGGTGGCGGTGATCAGCAGCGCGGCGGTGAGCTCGAAGGCGAAGATGTAGTCGGTGAAGAGCAACCGGGCGATGCCCTCCACGTTGCCGCCCGCGTTGGCCTCCTCCAGACCCACCGCGACGGTGCCCTGGGTGGCCCGGTAGACCCCGCTGCCGAGCAGGGCGGCGAAGCCGACGCCCAGCCCGACCGCGGCGATCCGCTGGCCCCGCAGCACCTCGATCAGCGAGTCGGAGGCGTCTCGCCCCACGAGCATCAGCACGAACAGGAAGAGCATCATGATCGCGCCGGTGTAGACGATGATCTGCACCATGCCGATGAACGGCCCGGCCTGGAGCACATAGAACACACCCAGGCTGAGCATGGTCAGCACCAGCCAGAGCGCCGAGTGCACCGCGTTGCGCGCCGCGACCATGCCGATCGCGCCGGCCAGCGCCAGCGGGGCGAGGATCCAGAAGGCCACCGCCTCGCCGCCGGAGACCGCACCCGCGGCGAGCACCGTCGACGTGGTCATGCCGTCTCTCCCTTGTCCGCCTCGGCCCGCTGGGCGGCCTGCTCGGCACCGGGGAAGGTGACGCCCGGGTGCTCGTCCAGCTGGTACCGCCCCGGCCCCATCGGCGAGCGCTCGGCGCCGGCCGAGGTGCCCGGGTTGGTCAGGCTGCCGACGTAGTAGTCCTTCTCGCTGTCGCCCAGACGCATCGGGTGCGGCGGCTGCTCCATCCCCGGCAGCAGCGGCGCGAGCAGCTGCTCCTTGGTGAAGATCAGGTCCTGCCGGTTGTCCCGGGCCAGCTCGTACTCGTTGCTCATGGTCAACGAGCGGGTCGGGCACGCCTCGATGCACAGCCCGCAGAAGATGCAGCGGGCGTAGTTGATCTGGTAGTTGCTGGCGTACCGCTCACCCGGCGAAAAGCGCTGCTCGTCGGTGTTGTCGCCACCCTCGACGTAGATCGCGTCCGCCGGGCAGGCCCAGGCGCACAACTCACAGCCGATGCACTTCTCCAGGCCGTCCGGATGCCGATTGAGGATGTGCCGGCCGTGGTAGCGCGGCGCCGGCTTCGGCGGGGAGAAGGGGTAGTCGGTGGTGACGACCTTCTTGAACATGTGCGAGAAGGTGACCCCGAAGCCCTTGAACGTTCCGGTGATCGCGCCCACGTCACACCTCCTCAGAGTCCTGGCCGGCGGGAACGTTGGCCGGCTCCCGCTCGGCGACCATGCGCCGGGTACGCGGGCTCGGGGGTACCTGCAGATCCATTGGCGGCAGCGGGAAGCTGCCCTGCGGCCGGTTCTCGACCTGCTCGGCGACGGTCGCCTTCGGCTGCGGCTTACGGCTCGGCCAGAACATCGCGGCCAGCAGCACGATCCCGGCCGGGATGCCGATGGCCCACAGGCGACCCGTGGTGTCCCAGTCGCCGATGGTGCGGTACCAGCCCAGGACCACGATCCAGACCAGGCTGATCGGGATCAGCACCTTCCAGCCGAGTCGCATGAGCTGGTCGTAACGCAGCCGGGGCAGCGTGCCGCGCAGCCAGACGAAGACGAACACCAGCAGGATGACCTTGCCGAAGAACCAGAGCAGCGGCCACCAACCGGAGTTGGCGCCCGACCACAGGCTGATCGGCCACGGTGCGTACCAGCCGCCCAGGAAGAGGGTGACGGTGAAGGCCGACATGGTCACCATCGCCACGTACTCGCTGAGCATGATCAGCGCGAACTTCAGCGAGCTGTACTCGGTCATGAAGCCGGCCACCAGCTCCGACTCCGCCTCCGGCAGGTCGAACGGCGGCCGGTTCGTCTCACCGACGATGGAGATGAAGAAGACGATGAAGCTCGGGAACAGCAGCAGCGCGTACCAGCCGGGCGCCGGGACGTCGAAGCCGAAGAGGTTCACCTGCGTGCCGTTGCCCTGCGCGGCCACGATCTCCGAGGTGGACATCGTGCCGGCGAGCATGAACACCGCCACGATGGACAACCCCAGCGACACCTCGTACGAGATGAGCTGGGCGGTGGAGCGCAGACCACCGAGCAGCGGGTACGTCGAGCCGGAGGCCCAGCCCGCGAGCACGATGCCGTAGACCGCCAGCGAGGACAGGGCGAGCACCACCAGCACCGCCACCGGCACGTCGGTGACCTGCAACGGCGTCTGGTGGCCGAAGATGCTCACCATGGGGCCGAAGGGGATCACCGACAGCGCGGTGACCGCGCAGATCACCGAGATGGCCGGCGCGAAGAAGTAGATGACCTTGTCCGCCGACTTGGGGAGAATGTCCTCCTTGAAGGCCATCTTCAGACCGTCGGCGAGCGTCTGCAGCAGACCGAACGGGCCGAGCTGGTTCGGACCTGGCCGCACCGCCATCCGGCCCACCACTCGCCGCTCGAACCAGACGCCCAGCAGCGTGCCGAGCAGGGCGACGAGGAAGGCAAAGACGATCTTGCCGAGGACCAGCCACCACGGGTCGTGGCCGAAGTCGGTCAGCGACGGCGCCTGGGCGTGGAGCGAGTGACTCACTGGGCCCACCTTTCGTTCCCGACTGCGGGGCTCACTGGTTACCCCCGGCGGAGTTGAGCAGCGGGCCCGAACGGCCGGCCGCGTCGGCGGCGACCGGCTCGGCCGTACCGGGGGCGGAGAGCCGGACCACCGAACCGGAGGTCGCGCCCAGGCTGCGCCGTACCGTCGAGCCGGGCGAGTTGGTGGGCAGCCAGACCACGCCGTCCGGCATCTCGGTGATCGCCGCCGGCAGAGTCAGTGCCCCCCGGTCGGTACCCACCGTCACCGGGTCGCCGTCGGCGATGCCGAGCGCCTCCGCGCTGCCCTTGCCCAGCCGGACCACCGGCGGACGGGCGGTGCCGCCCAGGTGCTCGTCACCGTCGATGAGGCTGCCCAGGTCAAGCAGTTGGTGCCAGGTCGCCAGGACCGCCTCGCCGGGCGCGAGCTGCCGGTCGGCGCCCGGCTCGACGCTCGGCGCGGTCGGCCGCGGCACCCGGGTCGCCGGCAGGCCGCCCAGCTCACGCCGCACGGAGAGCACGTCACCGGTGCCCAGCCGCACGTCCAGCTGGGCGGCGAGCGCGTCGAGCACCCGACCGTCGGTCATCGCGGCGGTGTTCAGGACCGCGTCGAACGGACGCAGCCGGCCCTCCCAGTCCAGGAAGCTGCCGGCCTTCTCGACCACCGGGGCGACCGGCAGGACCACGTTCGCCCGCCGGGTCACCGCGCTGGCCCGCAGCTCCAGGCTGACCAGGAACGGCACCGCGTCGAGGGCCTGCTCGGCCAGGCGCGGGTCGGCCAGGTCGGCCGGGTCGACGCCGGCCACCACCAGCGCGCCGATCCGGCCTTCGGCGGCGGCGGCGAGGATGCCGTCGGTGTCCCGCCCGGCCTGGCTCGGGATCACCCCGGCCGGGATGTCCCACGCCTCGCCCACCTCGGCCCGCGCCGTCGGTTCGGTGACCAGCCGGCCACCGGGCAGCAGGTTGGGCAGGCAGCCGGTGTCGACGGCACCCCGGTCACCGGCGCGTCGCGGCACCCAGGCCAGCTTCGCGCCGGTACGCGCGGCCACCTCGGCGGCGGCGGAGAGACCACCGGGCACCGAGGCCAGCCGCTCGCCGACGATCAGGATCGCACCCGGAGCGCTCAGCGCCTCGGCGACCGTGGCGTGCTCGGCGAGCACCCCGGCCTCCTCACCCGGCACCACTCGGGCCAGCTTGGCACCGAGCTTCTCCAGACCACGGGTGGCGAACGGCGCGATCGCGTACACCTTGAGCCTGTTCTTCAGGTACGCCTTGCGCATCCGCAGGAAGAGGATCGGGCACTCCTCCTCCGGCTCCAGGCCGACCAGCACCACGGCGGGGGCGTTCTCGACGTCGGTGTAGGTGACGTCGGTGCTGCCGGCGACGTTGCTGGCCAGGAAGTCGGCCTCCTCACGGGAGGCCGGGCGGGCGCGGAAGTCGATGTCGTTGGTGTGCAGCGCGATCCGGGCGAACTTCGCGTACGCGTAGGCGTCCTCGACGGTCAGCCGGCCGCCGGTGAGCACCGCCGAACCCTGGCCGCCGTCCCGAGCGGCGCGCAGCCCCTCGGCGGCGACGCTGAGCGCCTCGCTCCAGGACGCCTCGCGCAGCTCACCAGTGCGCTCGTCGCGGACCAGCGGAGTGGTCAGCCGGTCGGTGGCACGGGCGTACTGGAAGCCCCACCGGCCCTTGTCGCAGTTCCACTCCTCGTTGACCTGCGGGTCGTCGCCGGCCAGCCGGCGCATCACCTTGCCGCGACGCCAGTCGGTGCGCTGGGCGCAGCCGGCCGAGCAGTGCTCGCAGACGCTCGGGCTGGAGACCAGGTCGAACGGGCGGGCGCGGAAACGGTACTGGGTGCCGGTCAGCGCGCCCACCGGGCAGATCTGCACGGTGTTGCCGGAGAAGTACGAGTTGAACGGGACATCACCGGCGTCGCCTTCCTCGCCGTACTCCTCGTCCCGGTAAATGTTGATTTCCTCGGCGGACGACCGGTTCATCAGGTCGATGAACTTGTCGCCGGCGATCTCCTCGGTGAACCGGGTGCAGCGCTGGCAGAGCACGCAGCGCTCGCGGTCGAGCAGCACCTGGGTGCTGATCGGCAGCGGCTTCGGGTACTCCCGCTTGTGCTCGTGGAACCGCGAGTCGGTGCGGCCGGTCGACATCGCCTGGTTCTGCAGCGGGCACTCACCGCCCTTGTCGCACATCGGGCAGTCGAGAGGGTGGTTGACCAGGAGCAGCTCCATGATCCCCTCCTGCGCCTTCTTGGCGACCGGAGAGCTGAGCTGGGTACGGACGACCATGCCCTCGGCCACCGTCTGGGTACAGGAGGCGACCGGCTTACGCTGCCCCTCCACCTCGACCAGGCACTGGCGGCAGGCACCGGCCGGCGCCAGCAGCGGGTGGTCACAGAAGCGGGGGATCTCCGTGCCGATCTGCTCGGCGACACGGATCAGCAGCGCCCCCTTCGGGGCGGTGACCTCGACGCCATCGATGGTCAGCGTGACCGTCTCGGTCGACTTGGCAACGTCCGTCACTGTGCTCGCCTTTCGCTCGCGGCTGCGGGGCTCGCTCCGCTCACTCCTCGCACTCGCATCAGTGGGCTCCCACCAACTGCTTGTCGGACAACTTCGGCGCGGTCCGTCCCTCGATGTAGTCGAGGTAGTCCTGCTTGAAGTACTTCAGGGACGAGGTCACCGGGCTGGTGGCGCCGTCACCCAGACCGCAGAACGAGCGGCCGAGGATGTTGTCGCAGGTGTCGAGCAGGGTGTCCAGGTCGTCGTGGGTGCCCTGGCCGGCCAGGATGCGCCGGTAGACCCGGACCATCCAGTAGTTGCCCTCCCGGCACGGGGTGCACTTGCCGCACGACTCGTGGTGATAGAACTCCAGCCAGCGGTAGGTCGCGTAGACCGGGCAGTCCTGGTCGGAGAAGATCTGCGTGGCCGTGGTGCCGAGGATCGATCCGGCGCCGGCCACCCCCTCGAAGTCCAGCGGCACGTCCAGGTGCTCGGCGGTGAGCAGCGGGGTGGACGAGCCGCCCGGCGTCCAGAACTTCAGGTTGTGCCCGGGCTGCATCCCACCGGCCAACTCCAGCAGTTCGCGCAGGGTGATGCCCATCGAGCACTCGAACTGGCCGGGGTTGGCGATCCGGCCGGAGAGCGAATAGATCATCGGCCCGGAGGACTTCTCCGTGCCCATGGTCTTCCACCACTCGGCACCACCGAGCACGATGTACGGCACGCTTGCGATGGTGCCGACGTTGTTGACCACGGTGGGGCTGGCGTACAGGCCGTGGGTCGCCGGGAACGGCGGGCGCAGCCGGGGCTGGCCCCGGAAGCCCTCCAGCGAGTCCAGCAGCGCCGTCTCCTCGCCGCAGATGTATGCCCCGGCGCCCGAGTGCACCACCAGGTCCAGGTCGAAGCCGGAGCCGAGGATGTCGCGCCCGAGGTAGCCCTTGGCGTACGCCTCGTTCACCGCGTTGCGCAGCCGACGCGCCGCGTGCACGGCCTCGCCCCGGATGTAGATGTAGGCCCGGCTGGCCCGGATCGCGTACGACGCGATGATCACGCCCTCGACCAGCGAGTGCGGGTCGTGCGTCATCAGCGGCAGGTCCTTGCAGGTGCCCGGCTCGCCCTCGTCGGCATTGACCACGAGGTAGTGCGGCTTGCCGTCGCCCTGCGGGATGAAGCCCCACTTGAGCCCGGTCGGGAAGCCGGCACCGCCGCGACCGCGCAGCCCGGAGTCCTTGATGAGCTGGATCAGGTCGTCCGGGTGCGCCTTGACCGCCTTGCGCAGCGCGGCGTACCCGTCGAGCTTCTCGTAGGTGCCGATCCGCCAGGCGTCCGGCGACAGCCAGCGCTTGGTGAGCACCGGCGTCAGCTTGGCCAGGATCTCCGGCCGAGGCGTGGTCACTTCTGAGCCCCCTTGTCGTTCGCGGAGCCCTGGCCACCGCCGGACGACTCCGCCTCGCTGAGGTTGCGCTCCTGAGCCTCGGCGTCGTCGCCGGCAGGCTTGGCGTCACCGGCGGGCCGGTTGGCCGCCGCCCCGGCGGCCTCCGCCGCCCGGGCATCGCTCGACGTGGGCGCCGCCCCGTCCACCGGCACCTTGGTGCCGGGAGCGTCCGGCACGGCCGTCTTGGCGTCCGGCTGCCGGGTCTCGGCGGTACGCACCTGCGGCGACTTACGGTCCGGCGCGGGTACGTCGGGAGCCGTGGTGCCGGTCGGCGCGAACTTGGCCGGGGTGGCCGGGGCCGGCTTGTCACCGGCCTTGCCGCTGCGGATCGGGGTGTTCGGGTCGAAGCCCGGCACCGAGATGCCGTGCTGCTCGGCCAGCCGCAGACCGCGCAGGCTCGGCTCACCCGGCACGCCGTCGGCGACCGCACCCTCACGCTCGTCGGCGAAGCCGGCCAGTTGCACCGACATCTCCTTGAGCGTGCAGAGGCGGGCACCCCGGCTCGGGGTGGGCCGCCCACCGGCGCGCAGCTCGTCGACCAGACCGACCGCGCGCTGCGGGTCGACGCCGTCGAAGAAGTCGTAGTTGACCGTCATCACCGGGCCGTAGTCACAGGCGGCCAGGCACTCGGCGTGTTCGAGGGTGATCGTGCCGTCCTCGGTGGTCTCGTCGTGCCCGACACCCAGGTGCTCGGTGAGGGCGTCGTAGACCTCCTGGCCACCGAGGACGTTGCACATGGTGTTGGTGCAGACGCTGACCAGCCAGTCACCGGTGGGCCGGCGCTTGTACATGGTGTAGAAGCTGGCCACGGCACCGACCTGAGCCTTGTTCAGGCCGAGCACCTCGGCGCAGAACGCCACCCCGGCCGGGGAGACGTACCCCTCCTCGGACTGCACCAGGTGCAGCAGCGGCAGCAGCGCCGAGCGGGACCGGTCGGCCGGGTAACGGGCGATGATCTCCCGCGCCCGAGCCCGCGTCTGGTCCGTGAAAACAGTCGTGCTCACCGGTCACAACCTCCCATGACGGGGTCCAGCGAGGCGCCGCCGGCGATCACGTCGGCGATCAGGCCACCCTCGGCCATCGCCGGCAGGGCCTGGAGGTTGACGAAGCTCGGCTCCCGGTAGTGCACCCGGTACGGCCGGGTGCCACCGTCGGAGACCGCATGCACACCCAGCTCGCCGCGCGGCGACTCGATGCCGACGTACACCTGGCCCGGCGGCACCCGGAAGCCCTCCGTCACCAACTTGAAGTGGTGGATCAGGGACTCCATCGACTGGCCCATGATCTTGGCGACGTGCTCCAGGGAATTGCCCATGCCGTCGACGCCGATGGCGAGCTGCGCCGGCCACGCGATCTTCTTGTCGGCCACCATCACCGGACCGGGCTTGAGTCGGTCCAGCGCCTGCTCGACGAGCTTGAGCGACTCGCGCATCTCGGCCATCCGGACCAGGTACCGGCCCCAGACGTCGCCGTCGGGGTGCGTCGGCACGTCGAACTCGTAGTCCTCGTAGCCGCAGTACGGCATGGTCTTGCGCAGGTCCCAGGCCAGCCCGGCGGAGCGCAGCACCGGCCCGGTCACGCCGAGCGCGACACAGCCGGTCACGTCGAGCACCGCGACGTTCTGCGTCCGCTCCAGCCAGATCGGCTGCCCGGAGAGCAGGTCCTCGTACTCCTTGAGCCGCTTCGGCAGGAGCTTGAGGAAGTCCCGGATCTTGACAATCGCCTCGTCCGGCACGTCCTGGGCGACACCGCCCGGCCGGACGTACGCGTGGTTCATCCGCAGGCCGGTGATCAGCTCGAAGATCTCCAGGATGTACTCGCGCTCCCGGAAGCCGTAGAGCATCATGTTGATCGCGCCAAGTTCCATCGCCGTGGTGGCGACCCAGACCAGGTGCGAGGAGATCCGGTTCAGCTCCATCATGAGCACCCGGATGGTGGTGGCCCGCTCGGTCACGTCGTCGGTGATGCCGAGCAGCTTCTCCACCGCGAGCGAGTACGCCGTCTCGTTGAAGATCGGCGAGAGGTAGTCCATCCGGGTCACGAAGGTCGAGCCCTGGACCCAGTTGCGGTATTCGAGGTTCTTCTCGATGCCGGTGTGCAGGTAGCCGACGACGGAGCGGGCCTCCCGGACCGTCTCGCCCTCCAGCTCCAGGACCAGCCGCAGCACCCCGTGCGTGGACGGGTGCTGCGGGCCCATGTTGACGACGATCCGACCCTCGTTGATCGGGTCGACTCCCGAGACGAGATCGTCCCAGTCCCCGCCCGTGACGGTGAAGACCCGACCTTCGGTGGTCTCGCGCTCGGTGGCGTAGTTGGACGCGCTCACAGTGCCGACCTTTCGTTCGCGACTGCGGGGCTCCGCTTCGCTGCACTCCTCGCGTTCACTGGTACGACCTCCGCTTGTCGGGCGGCGGGATCTCGGCGCCCTTGTACTCCACGGGCACGCCGCCGAGAGGGTAGTCCTTCCGCTGCGGGTAGCCCTCCCAGTCGTCCGGCATGAGGATCCGGGTCAACGCCGGGTGGCCGTCGAAGACGACGCCGAACATGTCGTACGCCTCCCGCTCCTGCCAGTCGGCGGTCGGGTAGACCGAGGTGACGCTGGGCAGGTGCGGAGCCTCGACGGAGACCGCGGCCTCCAGCCGGATCTGGCGGCGGTAGGTCATCGAGGTGAGCTGGTAGACCACGTGCAGCCGGCGCTCGTCGGCACCCAGGTAGTCCACGCCGGAGAGCGAGGACAACAGCTCGAAGCGCAGCCCCGCGTCGTCCCGCATCACCTGGCACACCTCGGCGATCCGCTCGGGGCGGATGTGCAGGGTCAGCTCACCCCGGTCGACCACCACGTTCTCGATCGCCTCGCCGAAGGCTGGGTACGCCTCCTCCAGCGCGTCGTACACCTCGTCGAAGTAGCCGCCGAACGGCCGGGGCGAGTCCGCGAGCTGCGGGCGCGGGCGGACCAGGCCGCCGAAGCCGGAGACGTCGCCGGTGCCCTGGTTGCCGAACATGCCCCGGCCGGCGGGCGCGGCCGGCGGGAACTCGGCGGGCGCACCGCTGGTCGACCCGGCCGGCGTCACCGGAACCGGTACGCCGCCGCCCTCGGCTCGCTTGTCGTCAGTCACTTGATCCCCCCGTACGGGTGGAGGTGGTTCTGGGCCTTCATCCAGTTCTCGATCCGCAACTGCTCCTCGCGGCCCTCGCGGACGGCCTTCGTCCACTCGGCGCGGCGGGCCTTGTCGTTGCGGTACGACGACGGCATCGAGCCGTACGGCACCACCGGCACGTCACCGCGCGCCTCGCGGGCCGCCAGCATCTTGCGGCCGTTCGGGCCGAGCGGCTCGTGGCCGATCTTCTCGCGCAGCTTGAGGATCGCGTCGATGAGCATCTCCGGCCGGGGCGGGCAGCCCGGCAGGTACATGTCGACCGGCACGACGTGGTCGACGCCCTGCACGATGGCGTAGTTGTTGAACATGCCGCCGCTGCTGGCGCAGACACCCATGGAGAGCACCCAGCGGGGCTCGGCCATCTGGTCGTAGATCTGGCGCAGCACCGGGGCCATCTTCTGGCTCACCCGGCCGGCGACGATCATCAGGTCGGCCTGCCGGGGCGAGGCCCGGAAGACCTCCATGCCCCACCGGCCCATGTCGTAGTGCGGACCGCCAGCGGCCATCATCTCGATCGCGCAGCAGGCCAGGCCGAAGGTGGCACCCCAGACCGACGACTTGCGCGACCAGTTGACCAGCTTCTCCACCGAGGTGAGCAGGACGCCGGCGGGAAGTTTCTCCTCGATACCCATTGCCGTTCCTCCCTCAGTCCCAGTCCAGACCGCCGCGCCGCCACTCGTAGGCGTACGCGACGAAGACCGCACCGATGAAAATCAACATGGCGACGAATCCGAACACCGGCAGCATGTCGAAGGAGACAGCCCACGGGTAAAGGAAGATCATTTCCACGTCGAAGACGATGAAGAGCATCGCCGTCAGATAGAACTTGACCGGGAACCGGCTGCCGCCGATCGGCTGCGGGCTGGGCTCGATCCCACACTCGTAGGCTTCGAGCTTGGCCTTGTTGTAGCGCCGGGGACCGGCGAACCTGGCAGCCCCTATGGAGAACAGCGCGAAGGCCGCGGCGAGGGCGAACAGCCCAATGATGGGTACGTAAGGCGAGAGCGACATCTTCTTCTCCTGCTCGTCCTTCCCTGCCCTCGTTCGTTGGCGAAATTCACACTATTCACATCCCACCCGGCGATCGTCGGCGGGGGGTCGACCTGCCTGGTCCGCGCCCCTACACGGCGGGCGCGACCCGGGTCATCGCATTGATCACCCGGTCCATCGCGTCACCGCCACGAGGGTCGGTGAGGTTGGCCAGGAGCTTGAGCACGAAGCGCATCAGGGTCGGGTGGGGCATGCCGTGCTTGGTCGCCACGCGCATGATCTCGGGCCGGCCGATCAGCTTCACGAAGACCCCGCCGAGGCGGTAGTAGCCGCCGAACCGGGTCTTCAACTCCTGCGGGTACGCCATCAGCGCCCGCTCCCGCTCGACACCGGCCGGCCGGGCCAGGGCCTGCACCGCGACCTCCGCAGCCAGTTCGCCGGACTCCATGGCGTACGCGATGCCTTCGCCGTTGAACGGGTTGACCATGCCGCCGGAGTCGCCGACCAGCATGACCCCCCGGTTGTAATGCGGCACCCGGTTGAAGCCCATCGGCAGCGCCGCGCCGAGGATCGAGCCCTCGGCGTTGGCCTCGTCGGTCATCCCCCACTCCGGCGGCGTGTTGGCCAGCCAGTCGGTGAGCAGTCGCCGGTAGTTGGTCTTGCCGAAGGCCGACGAGGAGTTGAGGATGCCGAGGCCGACGTTGACCCGGCCGTCACCCAGGCCGAAGATCCAGCCGTACCCGGGCAGCAACGCGCCGGTGCCCTTGGCCCGCAGTTCCAGCCAGGACTCCAGGTAGTCGTCGTCGTGCCGGGCCTCGGAGCGGTAGTAACGGCGCACCGCCACGCCGATCGGCCGGTCCTCCCGCTTGGCCAGTCCGAGGGCGAGCGGGAAGCGGCCGGAGACACCGTCCGCGGCGACCACCAGCGGCGCGTGGAAGGTGGCCGGGGCCTTGTCCGGGCCGTCCTCGGCCGCCACCCCGATCACCCGGCCGGACCCGTCGAGCACCGGCCCGGTCACCGTGACGTTGGTGCGCAGCGTCGCCCCGGCGGACACGGCCCGCTGGACGAGCAGGTCGTCGAAGTCGAGCCGGGTGCGAACCAGCCCGTAGTTCGGGAAGCTGGCCAGGTCCGGCCAGTCCAGTTCGAGTCGGACGCCGCCGCCGATCACCCGCAGACCTCGGTTGTGCAGCCAGCCGGCCTCGGGCGAGGTGTCCACACCCATCCGGATCAGCTGCCGCACCGCGCGCGGGGTCAGCCCGTCGCCGCAGACCTTCTCCCGGGGGAACTCGGTCTTCTCCAGCAGCAGCACGCGCACGCCGTGCCGAGCCAGGTGGTACGCGGTCGCCGACCCACCGGGACCGGCGCCCACGACGATCACGTCGGCGTCGTTCTCCACCGCGGCCATTCGCGCCCCCTCCCGAGTGCTCGTGAAATGCTTCACAAGCCAGCCGGGACGAGTCTATGACCGACGCATTACGCTCGGTTTGTTAGGGCGACCTAACCTCATAGAAACAGGACGCTGGCGGAACTCCCGGACGCTGCGGTCATGCGATCCGGGACATTGGAGCATCCCTATGCAGTGGGGCTCGCGGCGTCCAGTCCCGCACGGATCGTCTCCGGCAGATGCTCCCGCAACGCGCCACCGGCGGCCCGGTCCAGCGCGGCGAGCACCTCGGACACCACCTGACGCACATCCGCCGGATCCGTGCCGGCCAGATCCCGGAGCTGGCCGGCCAGCTCGGCGGCATCATCGATGGCCACGTGGCTCACATCCGTCATGCCAGCCAGCCTAAGCGGCAAAAGATAACGAACTGCCCAATTCGCCTAAATGTTGGCGAGGTGGCGACGTCAGGTCAGCTCCGGGTGGCCCGGTGCAGTGCCACGATGCCGCCGGTCAGATTCCGCCACGCCACCCGACCCCACCCGGCGGTCGCCACCCGGGCGGCCAGCGCCGGCTGGTCCGGCCAGGCCCGGATCGACTCGGCTAGGTAGACGTAGGCGTCCGGATTGCTGGACACCGTCCGCGCCACCGCCGGCAGCGACCGCATCAGGTACGACAGGTACACGGTGCGGAAGGCCGGGTTGACCGGGGTGCTGAACTCACAGACCACCAGTCGGCCGCCCGGCCGGGTGACCCGCGCCAGTTCGCGCAGCGCCGCGTCGGTGTCGCTGACGTTGCGCAGCGCGAAGGAGATGGTCACCGCGTCGAAGCTCGCGTCGGCGAAGGGCAGCCGGAGGGCGTCACCGGCCAGCAGCGGCACCTGCGGACGGTCCTGCTTGCCCGCGTACAGCATGCCCAGCGACAGGTCGGCGCCGACCGCGTACGCCCCGGAGCGGGACAGTTCCTCGGTCGAGACCCCGGTGCCCGCGCCCACGTCCAGCACCTGGTCCCCGGGGCGCAGGTCCAGCGCGGCCCGGGTGGCCCGCCGCCAGAACCGGTCCTGCCCGAAGGAGAGGACGGTGTTGGTCAGGTCGTAGCGGGCCGCGACCCCGTCGAACATCGCGGCGACCTCGTGCGGCTGCTTGTCCAGGCTGGCGCGCTGGCCCTGCGGGGTGCTCACCCCTCCACTCTGCCAGCCCGGCGCCCGGCCGCCGGCGACCAGGGTCGCCGGTACCCGCAGCACACACAGTAGGGGCGGGATGGTCGCCCATCCCGCCCCTACTGCCGTGCGTTATGTGAACGGCCCGCGCGGGCCGATTGGGGACCTACCTCAAGAGCTGGACTTCTCGTCCCCCGGAGCCACCAGGACCACCCGGCGACGGCGGGACACCAGCAACATGGCCGCACCGGCGAGCACCACGCCCCCGCCGACGGCGCCGATCACGCCTGCCTGCACACCGGTGACCGGCAGGCCACCGCCACCGCCACCGCCGTTGCCGGTGGCCGCGACGATCACGGCGAAGTCGTCGGTGTTGTCGGACGGGTCGATGTCGGCGAACTCGCTGTCCTCGATCTCCCGCACCTCGGCCCGGTCGAAGTCGGGCTTGGTCGCCTGCTTGCTGATCCGGGCTTCCGGCTTCAGCGCGCCGTGCGCCACAGCCTCCAGCGAGCCACCGGTGAGAGCCACCGGTGCCTCGACGTCCTCGTCCACCACGACCGGCAACTCAAAGCGCAGCACAGTGTCCTGTTCGAGCAGGAAGTCCTTGTCGTCGCAGACCACGGTGCGCTCGGCGCCGGTCTCGCAACCGCCGAGCGGGAAGGCCAGGCTGACGTGCTCGGGCAGCCGGAAGGTCAGCTTGAGGCCCTGCGCGGTCAGGTTGCCCTGGTTGACGACCTCGCTGTACACGAGGGCGGTGTCACCGGGGTACAGCTTCTTGCCCTCGGTGCCGGAGTCGAAGTCGAAGCTGGTCTTCACGTCCGGGACGATGACGCCCAGGTCGACGCCGCTCTCCGGGGTCAACTCAACGTCGATCTTGATGCTGTTGTTGCTGTCGTCGGTGTCGTCCGGCGACTCGATGGTGATGGTGACCGGAGCGGTGTACGGCCCGCTGACGTCCTCGCCCTTCACCAGGACGACCGGCACCTCGGTGGTCTCGCCCGGCTTGGGGATCTCACCCTTGTTCAGCTCGCAGGTGAAGACCTCAAGCTTCGTCTCACCGGTGACGCTGCACTCGCCGTTGGTGATCGGAACGAAGATGAGCTTGTTGTCGTCCAGCTTGGAGACGTCGACCTTGATGAGGACCTTACTCGGGGTGCCCTCGCCCTGGTTGGCGATCTTGGCCCAGGCAATCTTGCCTCCGACCCCGTCGGTCATCCGGGTGCCGGCGGCGGTGATGGCGAGGTCGGTCTCGGTGCCGGCGGCGTGGGCTGGTACGCCGAAGGCGGCGACAGCGCCCGAGGCGAGCAGCGCGGCCGTGGCCAGGCTCGCGGCACGGCGAGAACGGAAGATCATTGAAGGGTCTCCCCGTTGGCTGGTGAGAAGCGTACGGCCGGGGACGTTAGCGGCCAGCGATCACACGCGCCACCCCGAAACACACCAGCCACAAGCTGCGCGGCTAATGGTCATTCAAGGTTTGTCCGGATTGATGGCTCTTGCTGCCCGAGGAAGCGCGAGCCTGCCCCACTCCGGCACAGCGCTTCGAACCAGATGGATGGCGAGGGAGAGCCGTTCGGATGATCAGCCGAACGTCCGCACCGTTGGCGAAACGTGACCCTCTCGGGGGTCACTCGTGACCTTGGGGAGACTCAGTTCGCCTCGACCAATGGGAGGGAGCGTCCGGCGCCGCCGCCGGGCAGGGCGATCGACGAGAAGTGCGACACCACCCGCTCGTCGGTCGGATCGTCGGCGGGGGTGTGGTGCACGGCCAGCCGCCGGTAGAGCGTGTCCCGTTGCGCGGGGATCCGGTCGGCGGAGCGGATCATCCCGATCAGCTCGTGCAGGTTGGACCGGTGCCGGGCACCCGCCGAGGAGATCACGTTCTCCTCCAGCATGATCGAGCCCAGGTCGTCCACACCCAAGTGCAGCGCGAGCTGTCCCACGTCCTTACCCGTGGTCAACCAGGACGCCTGCAGGTGCGGCACCGTCTCGAAGAAGAGCCGGGCCACCGCCACCAGGCGCAGGTACTCCAGCGTGGTCGCCTGGGTCCGACCCTTGAGGTGGTTGTTCTCCGGCTGATACGTCCACGGGATGAAGGACCGGAAGCCCTGGGTACGGTCCTGCACGTCGCGGATCATCCGCAGGTGTTCGATCCGCTCGGCGGCCGTCTCACCGGTGCCCATCATCATCGTCGCGGTCGACTCGACGCCCTGCCGGTGCGCCAGCTCCATGACCTCCAGCCAGCGCTCGCCCGACTCCTTGAGCGGCGCGATCGCCCGACGCGGGCGCTCCGGAAGCATCTCGGCGCCGGCACCGGCGATCGAGTCCAGCCCGGCGGTCTTGATCCGGGCGATGGCCTCGTCCAGGCTGACGCCGGAGACCTTGGCCATGTGCAGGATCTCACTCGGGCCGATCGAGTGGATGGCGAGCTGCGGGTACGCCTTCTTGACCGAGGAGAACAACTCCTCGTAGTACTCCACCCCGTAGTCCGGGTGGTGACCACCCTGGAGCATGACCTGGGTGGCGCCCAGCTCGACCGCCTCGCCGCAACGACGCAGGATCTCCTCGGTGGGGTGGGTCCACCCTTCCTTGTGCTTCGGAGCACGATAGAAGGCGCAGAACTTGCACGCCGTCACGCAGACGTTGGTGTAGTTGATGTTGCGGTCGATCAGGTACGTGACGATGTTGTCCGGGTACCACCGACGGCGTACCGCGTCCGCGGCCTCGCCCAGCGCGTGGAAGGGCGCCTCGGTGTAGAGCAGCAGCGCCTCCTCGGGCGTGATCCGCCCACCGTCCGCGCCACGCTGCAGGATGTCGTCGATCTCCCGGCTCGTCGTCACGCCATCGAGCCTACGTCGAGGTCCTGTGCTGCCGAGAGGCGACTGACGCGCCGTTGTTGCCGTCACACAACATCGGCTTGTGTTACTCCAAGGGCAACACAAGCGCCACACAACGAGCGTGTTACCGCACCACAGCTCTACCACAGTGTCACACTGGGCCGCACCAGGAACCCATCACCGGAGGTGGCCAGTGGAGGCATCGGAACTTCGAGAACTGCTCGAACGCCTTCGCCAGCTCCGCAACGACTACTCGACCTGCGAAGTCAAGAAGGCCCAGGGCGGACTGCCGGCCAGCATCTGGGAGACGATCAGCGCCTTCGCCAACGGGAGCGGCGGGCGCCTGATCCTCGGCGTCGACGAGCGCGACGCCTTCGCAGTGACGGGCGTGGCCGAGCCCGGTGTGATGGAGGCGAACCTCGGGGCGATCTGTGCTGATCTGGAGCCGGCGGTACGCGCGGACATCAGCACTGTCGAACTCGACGGTCGCCACGTCGTGGTCTGCGAGGTCCCGCAGCTGGCCCGCGACCAACGTCCGTGTCACAAGAGGAGCCTCGGTCCGTGGGCGGGTTCTCGGATCCGGGTCGGCGACGGAGACCGCCGCCTCACCGACTACGAGGTGGCGGTGCTGTTGGCCAACCGCACCGAACAACGGCACGATGTGGCACCGGTCCCACGTGCCACGCTGGACGACCTGGACGCAGAACTGCTCGCGGCATTCCTGGTCCGGATCCGACAGTCCCGTGCGGAGATCTTCCGGCGGCTGGACGACGAACAGGTACTGATCATGCTGAACGTCCTGACCCGCTACCAGGACGCCGTGGTTCCCACCCTGGCCGGGCTCCTCGTGTTCGGCACCTACCCACAGACCTTCGAGCCTCAGTTGGGGATGACCTTCGTGGCGTACCCCACGGCACAGCCGGGAGTTCCCGGCCCACGCGGCGAACGTTTCAGCGAGAACCGGTCCGTGGACGGTTCGATACCCGTGATGGTCGCGGAATGCATCCGGGTGCTGAAGCGCAACATGAAACGGCGCAATGTGATCACGGGCCTCTACCGAACCGAGGAGTGGGAGTACCCGGAAGAGGTACTGCGCGAGGTACTGGTCAACGCGCTCGTGCACCGCGACTACGCCGAGTTCGCGCGGGGCATGCAGGTCCAGATCGAGATGTACCCGGACCGTCTGGTGATCAGGAACCCGGGCGGACTCTACGGCCCGGTGGAGGTGAGCTCGCTCGGCACGACACCGGTCACCTCGTCCCGCAACCGGGCCCTACTCAAGATTCTCGAAGACACGCCCTTCGGCGACGGCCACATGGTCTGCGAGAACCGAGGCAGTGGGATCACCCGCATCAGGGTCGCTCTCACCGAGGCCGGCATGGAGCAACCCCGCTTTGCGGACGACATATCCACCTTCGCCGTGGAGTTCCCCAACCACACATTGCTGGACGAGGATGCCATCAAGTGGTTGGGGTCGCTCGGCCGAGGTCCGTTGAGCCGGTCCCAGATGGCCGCCCTCGTGCTGATGCGCAACGGGCGAGAGCTGTCCAACAGTTCGTACCGGGAAGTGACCGGCGTGTCCGACAGTCGCGCGGCCAGCCGGGAACTTCGCGAGCTCGTGGAACGTGGGCTGATCGCGCAGCAAGGCTCCCGGGGAGGCACGACCTATCGACTACTGACCGATGTCATCGCCGAAGCGCCTGATCTGTTCGCTCCCATGACCGCACCGGGCTCCGGTTCCCGACCTCCGTTGAACGCGAACGAGGACATCGTCCTGACGGCACTGGGCGTCGGCAGCCGCTCGCGGGCGGAACTCGAGACGGCCACCGGGCTACGGCCGCACCAGGTACAACGCGCGCTGCGCTCACTGCGGAGGCAGAACCTCGTGCAGATGAGCGGCCAGGAACGTTCCCGCAACGCCCGGTACACCGCCGTCCGTTGACTCCGTCGCCGCGCGATCTCCATCGGAGTGGCCGCAGCGGGATCTGACCGGGTGCAGGGAACGTCAAGTTGTACACCTCCTCCGCACTACGGAGCTGCCGACCCTGGCCGACTCCGGCAGGCTTCAGAGCAGTAGGCGAGGCGCGTGGGTGGTCATGGCCGCTTTGGAAGGCTGACGACGAAGGCGGACCAGGCCGTGTGGTCGAAGGCGAGCACCGGACCGGCCGGGTCCTTGGAGTCGCGTACGGCGACCGCCCGGATCAACTCGGCCACCTCGACGCAGTTGGCGTTCGTGCCGCTGCGGTTGGACTTGCGCCAGGTCACGCTAGACAGGTCAGGGACGATCATCGACGGCTCACTCCCGTTCGTGCTCCGTTGCCACCTGCGCAACGAGCCGCACCGACTCGGCGGGGCCCAGCGCCACTCCGGCAAGCCTATCCGCCTCGCCCCGGAAGTGCGCCACCTGCGGCGCCTCCTCCAGGAACAACCCGGCCAGCTTGTGGTCGAGATAGACCACGGATCGGTTGCGGGGAAAGTCGAGCAGCGCGAACGAGCCGTCGAGCCCGGTGTGCGCGCCGACCGACAGCGGCACCACCCGCAGCGTGACGTTCGGCCGCTCGGCGGCGTCGACGAGGTGCCGCAGTTGGCGGGCCATCACCCCGGGCCCACCGAGCGCCCGGCGCAACACCGCCTCGTCGAGCAGAACGTGCAGGGTCGGCGGGTCGGGCCGGCTCAGGATGGCCTGCCGGCCGAGCCGGGCGGCCACCCGCGACTGGGCCTCGGCCGCCGGCACCCCACCACCCTGCATCAACGCGTGGGTGTAGTCCGGGATCTGCAACAGGCCCGGCACCAGCAGCGGCTCCCAGTTCACGATGGCGGTCGCCTCGCCCTCCAGGCGGATCAGCGTCCGGGACTCGTCGGAGAGGCCGCCGATCACCTCCCACCATCCCGACTCGGCGGAGCGTTCGGCCATGCCGAGCAGCCGCTTGCGCTCGTCGCCGGTGACGCCATAGATGACCAGCAGGGACGCGACATCGGCGGCCGGGATGCCCTGGATGCCGGTCTCCATCCGGGACAGCTTCGACGGCTGCCAGCCGAGACGAATCGCCACCTGCCGCAGGGCCAGCTTGCGGGTTTGGCGCAACTCGCGCAGCTCACCGCCGAGACCCCGACCGACCACGGTCGGCTGGTTCGCCCTGGACATCGCCACCTCCGCTCACCCCATACAGGGCCGTCACACAGAAACGATCGGATCGTCGCATTGAGTATTGACTCGATCTCGTCGGTGCACAACCATGGCCAGCAATGTTGCTTCCGCTTGTTACCGGAGGGTGCCATGGAGTCGCAGATCCGGATTGCCCGCCAGCCGGCTTGGCTCCGGCCGTACGATCCGGCGGACTCGCCGGGGCCGATCCCGTCGGTCGTCGAGCACTTCCGCCGCCGCTACCAGGCGGAGGAGACGCAACCCTCGGAGGCGGAAATCGAGGCGGCCCGGTACACGGTCGTGTTGGTGTCGCCGGAGGCAGCGGAGGCGTTCGGCGACGACCGGGGCGAAGTCGGCCTGCACCTGTACCGCGACACCGACTGGGACCACTACCCCGCCCACCTCGACGACGCGGTCAAGACGATCGAGGAAGCCTGCGGCGCCCGCGTGACTCTCACCGAGCACCACTCCGACCTGACCTACTGGACCGCTCACCTCCGGAACCCGGATTAGAGCCGACCTTGGTACGACAGGGCCCTCGAAAGGGCAGCGCGGCACCAGGATCTCGGGTGGGTCGACAGCACAGGGCCGCCCGCGCGGGTGGCGGGCGGCCCCGGGTCGGCGGGTGGATCAGGAGCGATGGGCCGCCAGCAACATGGTGTACGCGGCGTGCCCTTCCGCGTTCGGATGGAAGGTCTCGGTGAGGCGGGTCAGGTGTACCCGCCGACGCTGGAGGCCAGCAACCTCGGGTAACTCCTCGGGCTGCGCAGGCATGCGCCACTCGCCGAGTCGTACGGGAACGCTCCGACGCCGGAGGCGTACGAGTCGCCGAGTGCCACGTACTCCTGGGGGGCTGCGGCGCGGGCGGGTGCACCGACGACCGCCTCCATGGCGACGAGCGCCATGGCTGCGGCGACCACCACCGAGGTGAACTTGCGCATGGCTTTCTTTCTGATCTGTGCAGCCGGACGCCACAGACGGTGCGAAGCCCGTGCATGTTCAGATCCCGCCCGGCGACCTTCGGCCGAGCGGGGGACGCGGGTGGAGGTCAGGCGTCGTAGTCGACGGTGACGGTGTCGGTGACCGGGCTCGACTGGCAGGTCAGCACGTAGCCGGCGGCCACCTCGTCGGGCTCCAGCGCGTAGTTGCGGGCCATCTCGACGCGGCCGGAGACCACCTTCGCCCGGCAGGTCGAGCAGACGCCGCCCTTGCAGGCGTACGGAAGTTCGCCGCGGACCTTCAACGCCGCGTCCAGCACCCGCTCGTCGCGGCGCATCGTGAAGCTCGACGACCGGCCGTCGAGCAGGATGGTGACCTCGGTGCCGGTGCCCGGCTCGTCGCCCGGGCGGCGGACCGGCTCCGGCGGCGCGTCGACGTGGAAGAGCTCGGTGTGCACCGCCGACTCGACGACGCCCCGCCCGACGAGCACCGTCCTGGCGTCCACCACGAGCCCGTACGGGCCGCAGAGGAACCATTCCTCGATCGCGTCACCGGGCACCACGGTGTCCAGCAGTCGCTCCAGTCGCGCGGCGTCGATGCGCCCGGAGAGCAGTGGCGACTCGCTCTGTTCCCGGGACAGCACGTGCACCAGGTGCAGCCGGGTCGGGTAGCGGTCCTTCAGGTCGGCCAGTTCCTCGGTGAACATCACCGAGTTGGCCGTGCGGTTGCCGTACACCAGGGTGAAGGTGCTGGCCGGCTCGACGGCCAGGGCGGTGGCGACCAGCGACAGCACCGGGGTGATGCCGGAGCCGGCCACGACCGCGCCGTAACGGCGGACCCTGTCCGGGTCGAACGCCGTGCCGAAGTGTCCCAGCGGCGGCAGCACCTCGACGGTGTCGCCGCGCCGCAGCACGCCGCAGGCGTACGCCGAGAACGCCCCGCCGGGGATCTCCCGCACCCCGATCCGCAGCCGCCCCTGCCGGGCCAGGTCCTGCGGCGTGGAGCAGATCGAGTACGACCGGCGCACGTCCTGGCCGGCGGCCCCGATCACGTCGGCGGGCAGCCGTACGGTGAGGTGCTGCCCGGCCCGGAAGGCGAAGGTCTCGCGCAACTCCTCGGGCACGTCGAAGGTGATCGCGACGGCGTCGGAGGTGAGCCGGTCCACCGCGATGACAGGCAACGGGTGGAACACCGGCCGGCGGCGAACCGGGCGGGTGATGGTGACAGTCACAGCGCCTTCACATGGTCGAAGGGTTCGGAACAGGCGCGACAGCGCCACAGCGCCTTGCACGCGGTGGAGCCGAAGCGGCTGAGCTGCTCGGTCTCCGGTGACCCGCACCGTGGGCACCGCACGGCGAGGGTCAGCGGGACCACGCCGTCGCGGGGTGCCGCCGAAGGTGGGGCGATCCCGGCGGCGGCCAGCCTGGCCCGGCCGGCGTCGCTGATCCAGTCGGTGCTCCAGGCCGGGCTGTGCACCGTACGCACCTCGGCGTCCGGATGGCCGGCGGCGGCCAGCGCACGCCGGATGTCGGCCCGGATGACGTCCATCGCCGGGCAACCGGTGTAGGTCGGGGTGATGGTCACCACGATGCGGCCGGTGGCCGGATCCTCCTCCACCGCACGCAGGATGCCCAGGTCGTCGATGGTGACCACCCGGATCTCGGGGTCCACCACCGACGCGACGGCCTCCCGAGCGCTGCTCACCAGCGCGCCCCGGGGTGGGCGCGGTGCAGCACCTGCATCTCGGCGAGCAGGTACGACAGGTGTTCGGTGTGCACTCCGTCCCGTCCGCCGGCCGGCGCCCAGGCCGACTCCGGCACGGTGAGGGTCGCCTCGGCGAGCACCTCCGCGACCGTCCGCTCGACGTCTCCCCGCAGGGTGGCCGGGTCGACCGGCGCGTCCGGCCAGGGGGTGAACAGCTCGTGGGCGTACGGCCAGACCTGGTCGATCCCGGCCTGCATCCGCCGATGCGACTCGGCCGTGCCGTCACCGAGCCGCCGCACCCAGAGCGCGGCGTGGTCCAGGTGGTAGGCGGACTCCTTGCGGGCCTTGCCACCGATCGCGGCCAGCCGCTCGTCGGCGCATCCGGCCAGCGCGGTATGGAGCGGAAGCTGGTACGCCGACAGCACGAGCAGCTTCGCCATGGTCACCGCGAAGTCGCCGTTCGGCAGCTCGACCAGCAGGCAGTTGCGGAACTCCCGGTCGTCGCGCAGGTACGCCAGCGCGTCCTCGTCGCGGCCCGCGCCCTCCAGTTCGCCCGCGTACGTCAGCAGCAGCCGCGCCGCGCCGAGCTGGTCGAGGGCGATGTTGGCCAGCGCGATGTCCTCCTCCATCTCCGGGGCGCGGGTTGTCCACTCGGCGAGCCGCTGCGCCGCGATCAACGCGTCGTCGCCGAGCGCCAGGGTGAAGGCGAAGGGACCGTTCACAGGTGCGCCACCCCGTCCGGCACCTCGTAGAAGGTGGGATGGCGGTAGACCTTGTCGGCCGCCGGGTCGAAGAAGGCGTCCTTCTCGTCCGGGCTGGAGGCGGTGATCGCCCCGGCCGGCACCACCCAGATCGACACCCCCTCCTGACGGCGGGTGTAGAGGTCCCTGGCGTTGCGCAGGGCCAACTCGGCGTCGGGCGCGTGCAGGCTGCCCACGTGAGTGTGCGACAGACCCCGTCGGGCCCGGACGAAGACCTCCCAGAGCGGCGAGGATTCCCTCACGCTGCTACCTTCTCGTTGGTCCGACGCTTCGCGGCGTACGCCTCGGCGGCCTCGCGTACCCATGCGCCGTCGGTGTGCGCCTGGCGCCGGTGCGCCATCCGCTGCCGGTTGCACGGGCCGTTGCCCTTGATCACCTGCATCAACTCGGCGTAGTCGGGCTGGGTGTAGTCGTACGCCTGGCGCTCCTCGTTCCAGCGCAGGTCCGGGTCGGGAATGGTGAGCCCGAGCGCCTCCGCCTGGCCGACGCACATGTCCACGAAGCGCTGCCGCAACTCGTCGTTGGAGAAGCGCTTGATCTTCCAGGCCATCGACTGGGCGGAGTGGGTGGAGTCACCGTCCGGCGGGCCGAACATGGCCAGTGACGGATACCACCAGCGGTCGACCGCGTCCTGCGCCATCGCCCGCTGGGCCGGGGTGCCGTGTGCCAGCACGTGCAGGATCTCGTAGCCCTGGCGCTGGTGGAACGACTCCTCCTTGCAGACCCGGATCATGGCGCGGGCGTACGGGCCGTAGGAGCAGCGGCACAACGGCACCTGGTTGACGATCGCCGCGCCGTCCACCAGCCAGCCGATGGCGCCGACGTCGGCCCAGGTCAGAGTCGGGTAGTTGAAGATCGAGCTGTACTTCTGCCGGCCGTCGAGCAGGAGCTGGACCAGTTCGTCCCGGCTCACCCCGAGGGTCTCGGCGGCGGCGTAGAGGTAGAGCCCGTGGCCGGCCTCGTCCTGCACCTTGGCGAGCAGGATCGCCTTGCGCTTGAGCGACGGCGCCCGGCTGAGCCAGTTGCCCTCCGGCTGCATGCCGATGATCTCGGAGTGCGCGTGCTGGGCGATCTGCCGGATCAGCGTCCGCCGGTACGCCTCCGGCATCCAGTCGCGCGGCTCGATCTTCTGGTCGGCCTCGACCACAGCCGTGAAGTACGTGGCCAGGTCCGTGCCGGGTGCGGCGGCCATCCGTCCCTGTTCCGCTGCGGCACGCAGCGCGGCCTCCGCCGCCTCGACCTCGCCGAGCAGGCCGCCGGGCGGGTCCTCGCCCGGGAAGTCGTTGCCATACATGGACTAAGTGTTACAGCTTGCGACCAGCGACACCAGAGGGGTGTCATAGAAATACGAGATGCCCGAGCGTTACCGCGCGCATGCCACGAGTAGCGCCCACCGCTGTGAGACGGGTCACAAACGAGCACCAAATCCTCGCAACAGCCGCGTAGCGGGTTCTTATCCCGCCCTAACCACGAGTTGGCCAGTGTCGGATCCTGGCGTAACGCAGATCCGGACGTAGACTTCGCAGGTCACACCGATCGGTGCAGAACGATCGCTCGCCTTCAGGGGCACCTCCCCCGCCTCCGCAAGCGATCCACACCGGTCAGTCCTGGCAACAAGCCGGTCCCCCCGGCCCTGACATCTGGAGCTCACCCGCTCATGCGATCTCGCGTGATCATGGTGTTCGCCGTCACGGCGGTGCTACTCGGCGGCGTCATGCTGGTGCCGGCCGCGTACGCCCGGCTCTCCGGCGACGAGGCGAACGCCGCCCAGGAGAGCGTCGCGGCGCCGCCACCCGCGGCGCCGCCGCCACCGACCCTCGCCGCAGGCAAGGTCTCGGTGAACTTCGAGGGCGAGTTCTTCTCGTGGGCACTGATGGACCGCGAGTCGGGCAAGATCTCCGGCTCGAAGAACATGGCCGCGACCAGCTCCACCGAGTCGATGATCAAGGCCTGGATCGTCGCCGACTACCTGCGCCAACTCGGCGACGAGGAGCCGCCGGCGGCGTTCAAGAAGGCGGCCAGCCGGGCCATCCGGGACAGCGACGACTCATCGACGAACGTCGTCTACCGGCAGGCCGGCGGCTCGTACGCGGTGCCGGCGGGCGGCCAACCGGGCCCGGTGATCAAGCGCGCGATCAGCATCTGCGACCTCACCGACACCAAGCGGGGCAACGTCAAGGGGTACGAGGGCTGGTGGAGCTTCACCAGGATGTCCCCGCGCGACGCGGTCCGACTCGGCGACTGCATCGCCGACGGCCGGGCAGCCGGCCCGAAGTGGACCGAATGGGTGCTCTCCGAGATGAGCAAGGTGCGCGGCACCACCGCCGACAAGGACCAGCACGAGGACGAGGGTTGGGGCGGTGGCCGGTGGGGCATCATCGATGGCCTACCTGAGTCGATCACCAGTCAGGGCCCGGTCGGTATGAAGAACGGCTGGACCAAGCTGTTCTACGACCGCAACTGGCACGTCAACTGCCTCGCGGTTACGGAGAAGTGGAGTCTGGCCGTGATGCTTCGCTATTCGTTCGCCAGCCACGATCTCGACTACGGCGCCGACGTCTGCGCCAGCGTCGCCGCCCAACTGGTGACCCCGCAGCCCGGCGGTGCGCTCAAGGTCCCGCAGCAGCCGGTCGGGAAGCTCTGATGGCCACCCGCAAGCGCGACCGGGAGGGCGGAACATCCCCGCTACGGCTGGTCGCGATCGCCTGCGTCCTGCTCGGGCTGGTCCTGGTCTCCCTGCGCCTGCTTCCCGGATCGCCCTTCGAGTCCCGCGCCGCCGCCGAGTGGGGCCGGTCCGATCCGCCGGTGTCCCGCGACGGCTCGCTCACCGACCGCCACACGCGTCCGTCGCTCTCGCCCAGCCCCTCACCGGAGCCCGAGCCGCTGCCGTTCGCGGCGAAGCAGCTCGACCTGGACATCGACGGCTGGTACGGCTGGAGCGTGCTCGACCGCCGGTCCGGCGAGATCATCGGCTCGGACAACATGGACGAGACCAACACCACCGCCTCGCTGATCAAGTCCTGGGTCGTCGCCGACTACCTGCGCCGCACCGCGAACGCGGGACAGACGCCGAGCGACGCGAAGCTCGACGACCTGACCAGGATCATCAGGGACAGCGACAACACCCGCACCGAGCAGCTCTACACCCAGATCGGGCGGACCGCGTCGATCAAGCGGTTGCTGTCCGTCTGCGACCTGACCGACAGCAAGGTCTCCAGTGACCTGGGGTGGAGCCGTACCGAGCTGTCCCCCCGCGACACCGCCCGGCTGGGCAACTGCATCGCCGACGGACGGGCCGCCGGCCCCGAGTGGACCAAGTGGCTGCTCAAGGAGATGCGCCTGGTACGCGGCGCCGGCGACTTCGGCATCCGCAAGGCGTTCCCGGCCGACGAGGCGAAGCGGATCGCCATCAAGAACGGCTGGGTGGACCGCACCCGGGAGCAGGAGATCCACGTCAACTGCCTGGCGGTCGGCGACACCTGGACGATGGGCGTGATGCTCCGCTACCCCATCGCCAAGGGCTACGAGTACGGCATGGACAACTGTCAGGAGATCACCGAGGCGCTGCTGACGCGTACCTGAGGGTGCGGGCGGTCAGCGGCCGACCGCAGTGCCGGCGGCGGCGCGCGGCGGGGGCTCGACAGCCGCGCTGCCGCCGGCTCGGGGTGCGGTCAGCGGGTGAAGAAGGCCGGTCCGCCGGCCGGCAACGCGGGCGCCTCGCCGATCTCGGCGGCCCGACGGGCGAACTCCCGGAGCCCGGCGACCTGACGCTCGCCGAGCGAGAAGTCCAGGGCCCGGAAGTACTCGGCGAGGGTGGCAGCGTCGAAGGGTTCCCAACGGGCCGCCGACTCGGCGACCTGGTCCAGCTCGGCCAGGCACAGGTCACGCGAGCGGAGGAACGCCTCGTGGACCTCCTTGACCAGGCCGGGATGGGCGGCGGCGAAATCGCGGCGGACCGCCCAGACGGCGAAGACCATCGGCAGGCCGGTCCACTCCCGCCAGGCCAGCCCCAGATCGGTCACGGTCAGCCCCTGTCGGGGCGCCTCGTACATCGCCCGCAGGGCCACGTCGCCGATGAGTACCGCGGCGTCCGCCTCCAGTAGCATCTGGGTCAGGGCCGGCGGGCAGCGGAAGTACTCCGGGCGGACCCCGTACCGCTCGCGCAGCAGCAGCCCGGCGAGCAGCACCCCGGTCCGCGAGGTGGAGCCGAGCGCGACCCGGGCGCCGTCGAGGTCGGTCAGCGGCCGGGTGCTGACCAGGTTGACCGACAGCACCGGGCCGTCGCTGCCGACCGCCAGGTCCGGCAGGAGCAGCAGCTCGTCGGCGTGCCGCAGGTACTCGACCAGGGTGATCGGCCCGATGTCCAGGTCACCGGCGACCAGCGCGGCGCTGAGCCGGTCCGGCGAGTCCTTGTGCAGGTCGACGTCGAGCAGCGCACCCGAGCGCATCAGCCCCCAGTAGATCGGAAGGCAGTTGAGGAACTGGATGTGCCCGACCCGGGGGCGGGCGACGCGCTCGACCATGCCCCGACCGTAACGCCGCCCTCCCTGATCTGCTCAGGGGGCCGACACCGAAGTGGCCAACCCCGCACCTCGTGATAGGAGGGGTCCCCTGTACTACACGAGGCGTTAGTTGGCAGTCCGACCTCGACGACGAGCTGGCCGCCGAACGGGCGCACCTGTCCCGGTCCCGGGAGGCGCTGCACCGGATGCGCGAACGCGCCGAGGCGCTCTTCGCCACCGGCGACACGGTGGCCGGTGACTCGTACACCGCCGAGCAGCTCGGGCGGCACCTCGCCCGTCGGGTGGCCGAACTGGCCGACGACCCGCGTACGCCGCTGTTCTTCGGTCGGCTCGACTTCGGCGACACCGACCCCGAGCACGGCGGACGGCGCTACCACGTCGGCCGCCGGCACGTCACCGACGAGCAGGGCGAACCGCTGGTGCTGGACTGGCGGGCCCCGGTGTCCCGGTCGTTCTACCGGGCCAGCGGCCGCGATCCCCAGGGCCTCGCCGTGCGGCGCCGGTTCGGCTTCGGCGACGGCGTGCTGACCAGCTTCGAGGACGAGCATCTGGACCGTGGCGAGGAGCTCGGCACGGCCAGCCGGATCCTCACCGCCGAGATCGAACGTCCCCGGGTCGGGCCGATGCGCGACATCGTCGCCACCATCCAGCCCGAGCAGGACGAGCTGGTCCGCGCCGACCTGGCCGACTCGATCTGCGTGCAGGGCGCCCCGGGCACCGGGAAGACCCATCCCGAAATGTGGCATACTTTTTTCGTCTACAGCCCAGTTTGACCGGGTAGCAGAGATCGGTGGCCGGTCAATGCAGCCGGTGACCGTGGACCCGGCCGCTGTCGCTGCCGGTGGGTTTGTCGTGCCGGTTGCGGTGCTCGCCTCCGTTGGGGAGGTGGCCCGATGAGTTGGTCGCAGCCTTCCGAAGGTCAACCTGCATCTTCGGGCCGTCGTACCGCCGCCGAGTCGGGTCATCCCGCCTGGTGTGACCGTTCCCGGTGTACGGCCGACCCGGCGAGCCAGGTCGACGGGTACCGGCCCGGTGTCGGCGGCGCGCACCGGTCGGCGCCGATCCGTCTCGATCTGACCACGGTGACAGCCCTCGCGCCGCAGATCGGGGAGGCGTATCTGACGCGGGCTGTCGCCCCGTGGCCGTGCGAGACCTACCTTCACATCCAGCACGGTGACAGCGATATCGCGATGGCGGTGCGGGACGCGTCGCCGTTGTTGTCCGCGCTGCGGCTGCTCACGACCGAGGCCGAGGCCGAGAGTGGGTGGTCGTGGTGAGGAGCCGTACGGATCGGATCTTGACGGCCGTGACCGTGGTGTGTGTCGCGGGGCTGGCCGTCGTCGCCGGGACGATCTCTTTCGCGCACATGCACGAGCTGGCGACCGCGCACGACCAGCACGGATGGAAGGCATTCGCGTTCCCGATCAGCGTCGACGGGCTGGAAATCGTCGCCGCCCTGTACATGGTGGTGCAGCGTCGCGCGGGACGGCAGACGGGGTGGTTGCCGTGGATCGCCTTGGTGGTCGGCACCGCCGCGAGCCCGGCCGAGAACATCGCCGTCGGCGGTGACAGCGTGGTCGGCAAGGTCCTGGCCGGCTGGCCAGCTTTGTCTATGCTCGTCTCGGTCAAGCTGCTGTTCAGCATGATCGACCATGGCGAAGAGGATCAGCGGACCGTCCCGGACGATCTGCGGACGTCCGCAGATCGTCCGCTCGTCCCTGAGACGGTCCCTCAGATCGGCTCGGACAGCGGGCCGTCTGCTGGCCCGGCACCGGACCGGCGGGCTGGTCTCCCCGGTCCGTCCGCGACCAGCGGGACGGGCCGGAGTGTCGGGCTCCCATCGGGGCGGTCGAGCGGCCGTGCTAGCGCGCCCGTGCCGGTCGACGTCCAGCCAGTGGCGCACCTGCTTCCGGCTGCGAGGGTCGCCGCCCGCGAGGCACTGGCGGCCACGGGACGTCCACCGTCGCGGGACAGGTTGGCCGATGCACTGCGTGATGACGGGTATGGCGTGTCAAACGAGCGCGCCTCACTTCTGCTGAAGATCCTCAAGGCGGAGCAAGATGTGCCGACGATCGGCGCGGGGTCCGTCAGACCCTGGCCGGATGATCTGGACACGCCGCCGGCGGCGGCGGCGCAGCTTCCGCTGTGAAGCGTCGATAACGAGGGGTGCCCGTTACCCCCGACGAGCAGGGGCACCCCTCGCTATCGACGCCATCGCGATCACCGGATAACTCTCGGTGACGGTACGTAGAAAGCAAACAGCGACCCCCTAGGTGATGGGAGTCGCCTGTCCGTCCTATTGCCTCAGTCGGTCATGGCACGCCTAGTCGAAGAAGTCGAACTCGCCTTCGCGGACTCCCCCGACGAACGCTTCCCACTCGGCCCGGGTGTAGATGATCACGGAGCCGTCAGGGTGGTGGCTGTGCCGTACGGCGACCCGGCCACTTCCATCGGCGAGCGGACCAGCCTCGACGCAGTTCGCACCGCCGTTGTCGCTCTTGGTGCTGATGTGCCAGGCGACGCCCGCGAGATCCGGGCGGCCCGGCGCGTGCGTCTCTACTGCCTTCACGGTGTCTCCTTTGCTGCGGCCGAGATCCGCTCAGCCGATTCTTCCGGTGAAAGGGTCACGCGCTGTAACCGATCGTACGTCTGGACGAACCGCTCGGCACCAGGAGTCTCGACGAAGATCGCACCGCCGAGCGTCTCGGTGTACGCGACATCGGGGTACGGCTCCACCAGCGTGAACACCTTGAACGCGCCCGCCGGACTGGCGTGTGCGTCCACTCTGAATGGTAGTACCCGGATCTCGACGTTCGGCTTCTGGGCGCAGTCGCCCAGGTGTCGGAGCTGATCACGCATCGTCTCGGGGCTGTGGACCGTGCGCAGCAACAACGCCTCGTCGAGGATCGCGTGAAGCTGCGTCGGGCTGTCCCCGGTGAGCACCTGCTGACGCTTGATTCGGAGCTCGACCGCGCGCTTGACCTGCTCGTCTGCAAGGTCCGGATCGGCCGCGCGGATCGCCGCCTCGGCGTACCGGTTGGTCTGGAGAAGACCAGGTAGAAGAGTGTCATCGAACGAGTGGATCGCCTGGGCTCGCGACTCCAGCCACACGTAGTCGATGAACCGCCGGTCCACCGCGTCGGCGAATCCGTCCCACCACCCCTTCTGCCACACCTCCTCACGCAAGTTCAGCAGGCCCTCGCGACGCCGTTGGTCACTGACCGAATAGAAGTCCAGCAGCGCGAGGAGGTCGGCGCGTCGGATCGGGTACTCGGCCGACTCGAACCGACTCACGGTCGATGGGTCGCGCTCCAGGTACTCGCCCGCCTGCTTCAGGGTGATTCCAGCGGCTTCGCGGAGTTCCTTGATCTGTTGTCCAAGCCACTGCGCCCGCAGCGTCGGTCCCGGCCTCGTCGTCACGCTACCCATCGTCCGGCACGTGATTGGTGGGTGCAACCGGATGATCAGCACTGCATGCAGCGGACAGTTCGGTGTCATACAAGATTGCATGATCCACAAACTTGTGTGACACGGGTGTGCGTGCCATTCTGGACGTGTTGGGCTTCCGCGACACGGTTAAGCCGGTGCGTACCGGCTTGTCCTGGGTGCCCAGATAGCAGGCCGGGGCGGCTCAGCTCCTGCGAGCACGTCCGCCCTGGCCCCCTGATCTGCGAAGGGGGTGCGGTGTATTGATCGTTGCCGCGTTGATGCTGGGATACCTCACCGGGTTGTGGTCGTTCAAGATCAAGGTCTGGTGGTGCCCTCGATGCAGTGCCCCGACAAGTGATCTGACCCGCACGCCTGCCGGGCGGGCATGATGGCCACGCTCAAGATCGGCACCGTCATCGACGTTCACGATCGCGACTACAGGTACGGCACCGGGCGGCTGATCCTTCGGGTAACGACGATCGGCAACAAGCAGTCGCTCGCGGACGGCGAGTGGATCGATCTTGACGGGCTCTCGCTACGTCCGGACGGCACGCAGATCAGCGAGCAACCCCGTCATGCCCTCGTCCGCGTGAACGCCCTACGCCTTGGCCAGGACCCGGAGGCACGGCCATGACGACGACCTACCTCGCCAGAACCGCGCTGGACGAACTCGACCACGCACAGGCTGAACTCGAACGCCACCTGGCGGTGCAACCCAACGGCGTGTGCGCCACCTGCGGCGAGGTCGAGCCGTGCGCAGGGCGACGCGCGGCCGGAATCACATTCGACAGGTACGGGCTACTGCCGCGTCGTCGGCCCGGCGTCGCCGGCGTCCGACCATCCGGCCCCAACCCGGCGGACACCGAATCGCACTCATGGTTCGGCACGCCGATCCTCGCCGATGACTCGGAGGAATACTCCGGCATGCGCAGCGGCCCCACACACAACGTGGCGGACGGGTCCACCGTAACGCCGTTGCACGGGCGAGAACGGGCGCGGACCGCGTCCTGATTTCCGAGCACATATCAGACGATTGGAGGTCTTGCTCATGACTGAAACGGAGACGCCTTTCGATGAGGTACGCAAGGGGTCCACCGGGACCGGGCTGCGGGCGTCAGATGTCGGCTGCGCTGCTGAACGGCTCGTAGCGCAAGTCGCCAGTATCGCCGCGACACACATCGCCGACGACGACGGAGCCTGCGCCGGCTGCCGAGCCGTCTGGAACCGCTGGGTGCCGCACCCTTGCACACAAGCCGAGTGGGCGACGGCGACCCGGGCGGCCAGCTCCAGCGATCGACGTCGCGCGACCACACCCGGCGGTAACGACAGAAGTCAACGCGGGTTGCGGCCCACGTCATGACCAACGTCGAAACCCGATCCCGGGGCAGACGGGCAGAGCTACGACAGCACGTGCCCCAGGAGAAAACACGAATGCAAGCACCCGATTACCTTACGCGATAAGGGGCGATCACGCCCTCAGGCGTTCTCGCAATCCGCGCGTGGAGGATACAATAGTGTCAAAGGCTGACAACATGCATCCACCCTGGTGTCACCCGCATGAGTGCACGGCGGATTTCACGGAATTCCATCCGGACTCCTCACCACCCACCCATGGGAGTCAGTGGTACGACTGCAACCCGTCGGACCAGCCACAGTCGATCGAAATCGAGATGCAACTAGTTCAATACATTGACGACATCGACCCGAGAACTTTCATTCGCGTCGCTCGAAGTGACTTTGAAGACCGGCAGGTCTTCCACGTCACCATGGAACAAGGCCACGCCATCTACAAGGCGCTGGCCGAGATACTCACCCGCAACGACAAGGACCAGGAAGTAATACACACGGGGTCAGCCCAATGCCGGGTAGACGGCGGGAGTCTCACCCGCCGTCCCCCACAGATCCGGACGTGAACCTCTCGACTCATCCGGCTCGTGCCGTTCGGTTGTCAGGTCGTGTACCGCAGCGTCCAGTGCGCGAACAGGCCGGGTTTTCGTTTTCGGACCTCTTGTAACCATGCACGCGTACGGGCTTGGCTGGGTTTGAGTCGCTTGTACTTCCACCTTGCCCAGCGCATCAGATGACGGTCGACGCGCTTGCCGATCGGGATGACCGCGCTCGGATAGAACGCGGTGAAGTAGTTCAGCCAACCACGTAGGGCTGGGTTCACTTCTTCCGCGAGATCGTTCAGGTTCCAGGTCGTGTGTCGATGTAACCGCCAGGACGCTACCTTGCGGCTCATATCGGTCAGCTTCCCCGGGGCCACCGCCGGCAGGAACCCTGTTCGCCGACGTTGCCGTATCTTGTCCCAGGCCTTACGGGGACGAAACGCGTACCCGCAGAACGCGAACGTCACCAGCTCATAGTTCAGCCGGCGGCGGTCGTCCTTGCAGTACACAATGCGCGTCTTATCAGGATGCAACTGCAACCCGATATCCGCAAACCGACGACCGATCGCCCGGCGCACATACTGTGCCTGACTTTCGGTCACGCAATGGACCACCACATCGTCCGCGAACCGCTCGAACCCGATCCGGGGAAACTCCCGGACCATCCAGGTATCGAAGCCGTAGTGCAGGAAGACGTTAGCGATCAACGGAGAGATCGGCCCGCCCTGCGGGGTTCCCTTTTCCCGATGAGCCAAAGTTCCGTCGGGCATCAGCATCGGCGCCTTGAGCCAGCGCTCCACATACAACATGACCCACGACTGGGTCGTATGCCGCGCCACCGCCTTAAGCATCAAATCCCACCGCACGGAGTCGAAAAAGGCCTTGACGTCCAAATCGACGACCCAGTCCTTCTTGAAACACCGCTGCCGACACACCCGAATCGCATCAATCGGGGACCGTCCGGGACGATATCCGTAGGAGTCGTCGTGGAACACCTTCTCCACCTCCGGCTCCAACACCAGCACCGCCACCGTCTGCGCCACCCGGTCAACCACATTGGGAATGCCCAGAATCCTGACCCCACCCTTCTTCGGGATCTCCACCGCCCGGACCGGGCCGGGGAAATAGCTGCCCGACGACATACGGTTCCACAGCCGGTAGAGGTTGTCAGCCAACCTCGTTTCGAACTGTTCGATCGTCACTCCGTCGGCCCCGGCCGCTCCGCCATTACCTTTCACCTTCAACCACGCGGCCCAGATCAGCCGCTTTGGGATATCGTGCGACTTGCCTGTCAACCCTGGCTGACTCACGCGGTTCCTCCCTCACGGTTGACCGCACAAACCAGCCTGAACGACCCCGCCCCTTCGCTCCCCGACCCACTGCGATACGCAGGCGGTTCACAGCTACTACGGGCGAGTCCGCCAGCGGCCCCGCATCGGTACTCTGCTCCTCGCGGTCTCCTCCGCTTGGAGTCCTCCCTCTCGCCGCCGGTCAACCGACGGACAGTATCGGGGTCCGCCTTCACACGTTCCGTATGAGAGCCTGGACCGGGCTCATGCTGCCTATATGCCGGACACCACCTGGGCAGTAAGCGGATATCCCCCAGGCTCATCCCGAGACTCACCTCCGGCCTCGGTTCTGATGTCGTCTGACTGAGTTTCGACACGTCAACGGCAGAGAACTCGACGTTCATCGCTCATCTTCCCGGTCCATACCTGACGCGATCACAGTCACGCCTTCTCCAACGACGCTCAGGACGACGGTCTTCAGCCAACGCCCCTCGTGGTGGTTTGAAGCCTGCTTCCGCAAGCCGGCTCCGGAGGGCCAAACAACCTCCATCTCCCATACAGCACCGCAGTCCACGAGACCGTCATCAATCTTTGCCTCGCTTTCCACGTTCGTGTTCACAAGAGCTGATCTCAGCGACGCGAATGTGTTGATTGGTGCGACACGGGCGAAGCTGTTGAGATCGGACGGTGCTGGAAGAGGACGCGGAGTCCTCGGTAGGTAGTTCTCACCACAAGATCACCTACACCATGAGGACTCCGCGTGATCGCCTATCGTGCCATGATCGATGTCCCCAGGGAACTCGTGCAGTACCTCGGCCGGCTGCTGGCCGCCGAACGCCGAGCCCGCGGAACCCGGCGTGACACCCGCGCCCTGACCTGCTTCCACCAGGCACTTCTCGTGCTCATCTGGTTCCGCAAAGCCGAGGACCTGACCCTGCTGGCCGCCGGATTCGGGATCTCCCGGGCCACCGCCTACCGCTACCGCGACGAGGGCGTAGCCGTACTCGCCGCCCAGGCGACCGACCTGCACACCGCTCTGCGTCGGGCCGCCGCCGACGGCTGGTCCCACGTGATCCTCGACGGCAAACTGTTCGACTGCGACCGGCTCACCGAGACCACCCTGTCCGTCAAGGGCGAGACCATCGACGCCTGGTATTCGGGAAAGCACCGCGACTTCGGCGCGAACATCCAAGCCGTCATGCGCCCGGACGGGCTACCGATCTGGACATCGGCGGCGATGCCCGGGCATCTGCATGACACCAGCTGCGCCCGCGAACTCGGCGTCACCGCCGCCCTGAACTGGTCCGCCGCCGAACTCGACCTGCCCGCCCTGGCCGACTCCGGCTACGAAAGCACAGGCCACGGCATCAAGACCCCGATCAAGCAGCCCACCGACGGCAGCCGGCTCGCACCCGACAACCGCGCCTACAACCGACTGCTCCGCGGCCTGCGATGGCAAGGCGAACGCGGCTTCGCCATCCTGATCGGACGCTGGAAGACGCTCCGCCACACGAACATCAGCCCACGCCGAATCGGCGACATCGTCGCCGCCGCATTACACCTGACCCACTTCGAATACAAATACCTATCCGAATCTTGTTGAGATAACTTCAATAGGGCGACAGCCAACCAGGGGTGCTCTCCCGCTCAACGAATGCGATGCTTCGCCTGGTAGCGCCGCACCAGGGAACCTCCATGGCACATCGTCCAGGGCACCGCTTGCTGGTAAAACAGCGCTCGATGGCCGCCGCGGACGGAGCCTCAAATTGATCAACAATCCGATGAGCATTACCCAGAGTTACCCTCTTGACGCGGGAAGTAGTACATGCCATGCTTCATAAGCGTCAATACCAGATGACGACCCGCCTTTAGCCGTGGGGTTTCACACCAATCAGAGGAGTCGCAAGATGGCAAAGAGCGTACCTGTTTCCTGGCACCTCAAGGGGGACGTGAACTCGCACAGTTTCACCCTCGCCGGTGCGGGAACGGCCGATTTGGCAACCGGTTCCACCGAGCTTCGCCTCAAGATCATGCCCAGCCTTCCGGAGGGGTACGACCCAGCACTGTCCCACATGATTTGCAACTTCACACTGGCAGGCTATGCAGCGGTACCAGAAGTCGCAGTCAGTATGCGTGACGCCATCGACACCAAGGCGTTTGTGCGCCCCCGGCGGCACATCATCATCACCGACGCTGCGGGTGAGCAGGTGACGCGACTCGAAGCGCTGACGACGATGGAGATCACCGAGGCTGGCATCTCGGTCACCAATCACATGACGGGATTCTCGCGGCTGCCTTCGGCCGTGTCCCGCGTGATGGGCGAGGAGTACCTGGTCCCCGGTCTGGGGGGTACTGCGACCGGCGTTGCCCGCTACGCAGTCGTTCTTGAGGACGGGACCGTCCTCGACGGCATGACCGTGGTTCCGTACCGTTTCGACCGGCAGGATGTCGAGGTCACGCCAGCCCGGAGAGTGCTTGCCGACCAGAGCTGCGAGTGGGCGGCGGCGGATGAGATCACGCTGCGGGCCACCAGCCGGTGGCTGACGTTGTCGCGCGTGGACGAGACGGCAGGAGCCTGACAAGTCATGGTGGATGTTCCTGCCACCGACATCGCCGAAGTTGACGTGGCGGTGTCCGGGCGGGAGGGCATCACGGCCGCCGTGGAATCACTGCGCTCAGACGGCGTGGTGATTCTGCGGCGTGCCGTCGATCCGGCCCTTCTCGCAAGCGTCAGCGACATGGTCATTGATTGGCACGAACGGTTCCTGAGCGGCGCGGTTCACAACTACTCACTTGGCGAGGAGACAGCGACCAGAATACCGGACATCTGGCAGGACGCCTTCACTGAACCCCGCGAGTTGCAGGGCTTCCGCAAGTGGAACGTCGCGGGAATGGACTCCCGATTCATTCCGTTGGTGGACTGCGAGCCGCTTTACAGCATTATTCACGGCTTTATCGGGCCAGACCTGAGTGTCACCAAGACACAGATGCTCGTGTTGCCTCCGGGCTGCCTCGATTCACCGTTCCTGCACACCGACGCCGGCTCGCTAGCCGACGTTGTCGAACACATGGACGCTTCGCCTGTAATGGTGTCTGCACAGGTGTTCCTCACCGATCTACCGAGCCCAGGCATGGGTAACTTCACGTGCGTTCCTGGGTCGCACGGGAAGCGGTATCCGTGGTCGCCAGACAATCCAACCCGATCCCAATTGGGCGGCCCCCTCGGGGAAGATATCCCGATGGACATTCGCCGGCAGGCAATTGTACGGGCGGGTGATGTCGCCGTATTCATTCACTCGCTGTGGCACGGCGCGACAAGTAACGCCTCGCCGGTACCGAGACGCAGCCTAATTCTCTCTTATGCGAAATCTTTCGTGCGCCCCTACGACTACGAGTCGACGCCGGACATCGTGCTTCGTCATGGAACATCTCGACAGCGTCTCCTGTTCGGAGATCTCGGCGCTTGGGCTTTTCGGCCTGGATGTTTCTATCACTATCCTGACGACTATCTGAAGATGCTAGCCTCTGATCCCGTTGTTGGACCATGACGGATACAAAGGCCAAGTCCACCGGATGCACTGCGCCGTGGGCGAGCGGTCCCCCCAGCGGCACCCCGTGTGCGCTGTTCGACCTTGATGGATTGGATAAACGTCTTCAGGTCTGTGCCGCTGGGGCTGCGGCCCGGGGAGTCACTCTGGCCTACAGCATCAAGACGAACCCGATGCCTGCCATTCTGAGGCGGGTTCGCGCAGCAGGGTTCGCCGCTGAGGCGATCAGCGGTGCCGAGGTCGCGGCTGCCATTGACGTTGGGTTCCGTCCGGACCAAATTGTCCTCGGCGGTGCCGCTAAGTCATGGCCAACCGGCACGGTAGTGCCGGGATTGCTCGCTTTGCTCGACGACACGCTTGACGGTTTCGCCGTTGCCGCGCGTGCATCGTCCGGCCACCGGCACCATTGTGTACGGTTGCGATTCCCTGGAGTCGGTTCGAGGCTGGGGTTTGACACCGCAAGTCCCGAACAACGCGAGAAACTGGCCGCTGCCTTGCTGTACGCGAGCGAGAATGGGGTTTCGGTGGGACTCGCGACCCACGAGCACAATGTGCCTGCGGCTCGATCTGGTGTCTGGCTGGCTGGCATCTACTCAATGCTAGATGGTTTGAACGATGCACATCCGGGCATTCTCGCATCCATCGAGTGCCTCGACCTCGGCGGCGGGTACGAGGCAGCTTGTCTCGATGACATGATCTGGGGCGATCTCGGCGAGGATCTTTTGGAGTACGTCCACGATCGGCTGCCACGCTGCCGCACGATCATCCTCGAACCGGGAAAGTCGCTTGTTCAAGCTTACGGCGCGGTCATCGGCACCGTCCTCGCGTGCTATCCGGAGAACGAGGTGTGTGTTGACGCGTCTATGGCAGAGTTGCCTTGGCCGACACCGCGCCGTCCCGTTTCGGTATGGCGTAGCGACCGCTGGGAGCAGCTCGGCGAGGGCGATGGAAGGATCGCCGGCAGGTGTACGGCTGAGACCGACATCCTTGCAACCTCGGTCGACATCGGCAGCCTCGCGCCGGGAGACAAGCTGCTATTCGCTGATGCGGGCGCTTACGACTGGAGTATGCGCAATATGTTCGGCACGGCCACAGTTGTCGAGACGAGTGGAGACGAGTATGCCGCTGCATGAGCATATTGAGGACCTGGCCGACCGATGCCCGGACCGTGTCGTCCTGTCTGCCGGGCCGGAGACGTTGAGTGCTGCCGAACTCGATCAGTTCGGTAACCGTATCGCGTGGTCTCTATCCGATCGCGGAGTTCGGCCCGGTGACCTCGTCGCGGTTGCGCTTCCGCGCGATATCACACTCGTTGCGGCGCTGCTTGGCGTGCTCAAGTCCGGCGCGGCCTATGTGCCCATCGACCCCCATCTGCCGGCTGCCCGGATAAGATCCATGCTCGACGACTCGGGCGCGCGCTACGTCCTGGTGAGCAGTGCTTGGGCGCACGCGGACCCCTACGGATCGAGAACGTGTCTCGATCCGCGCGACCCGGACTGGCTGCGCGCCGAGGGCAGGCGGCCACAAGTCGATGTCCACGGCTCAGACGCCGCATATGTCATCTATACCTCTGGAACGACGGGCCTCCCGAAGGGCGTGATTGTCGAGCATCGCAATGTCGACAACCTCGTCAGCGGCTGGTCAAACGCGATCTCGTTCCCTCGCGGCGCAACAATGAGTTCGCTAGCAACCGTCGCTTTCGACATCTTTCTGTCCGAGACCATCCTTCCAATGGTCTATGGCCTGAGGGTAGCGCTCGCCACGGATGAGGACGTAAGCACCCCGTCTGCCATCGCTGATTTTTTGGCTCGTCACAATGTGACCGCGATACAGGCCACCCCGTCTCGACTGGCTTGGCTTCTGGCCGACAACCGGGTCCGAGCAGAGCTAGCCAAAGCCGAGTTACTTATTGTCGGTGGCGAGGCATTTCCGGCGCCGCTCCTGGCCGAGGCACGCAGATACACCAAGGCCGCTATATACAATGTCTACGGGCCAACTGAGGCTACTGTATGGACATCCGCCAAGCTGCTCGCCGACGATCAGCCCATAACGATAGGTCAACCTATCCAAGGCGTGGCCTACCATTTAGTGGATGAGTCCGGAATCGAGCCCTCGCTAGGCGAACTGGGTGAACTGTGTATCAGCGGCGAGGCGCTGGCACGGGGCTATTTCGGGGATCCGGTCAAGACGCGCGATCGATTCGGGACAGGGTCTCGTCGCTACCGCACGGGCGACTTGGCCCGCCGGTTGAACAACGGCGAGGTTCAGGTCTCAGGACGGACAGACCAACAGATTAAGATCGACGGCTATCGTGTCGAACTGATGGAGGTCGAGACGGTTCTAGCCGAGGCTGCTGGCGTCGCTGCTGCGGTTGTCGTGCTCCTCGACGGCGAGATCAGCCGGACGCTCGTCGCCGCAGTGATGCCAGCATCTGTCGATCCGGACGCAGTCTGGGCGCATGCAGCCCGGCGGCTTCCGCGATACATGATGCCATCGACCATCGTCGCGGTCGCTTCCCTGCCGCTGAGTCATTCCGGGAAGGCAGATCGTCGCGCTGTCGAGACAATGCTGCGCGAGCACATACGTACAGAGGAAGACCCTTTGGATTATGTGTACGCGATGGTCACACGGTGGCTAGGTAGTCCTGTCGATCCGGACTGCGGCAGCTTACTCGATCTTGGAGTCGGATCGCTCAACACAGCCCGTCTCATTGCGGAGATCGCCTGCCGCTATGAGGTGCGTCTCGAACTATCTGACGTGATCGCCGTGCGGTCGCTTCGGCACCTCGCTGACCGGATTCGCCGACACGTCACCACCGCCTGATCGGCGGGACGGGAGTTGACCTTCTGCTCCCGTCCCGCCTCGGATTCATGACCGGGCAACCCGGACCAGGATCTCGTCACCGGCCCCTACGGTTCCTGGGAATCCTTCGGAGAGCGCATCCATCAGCGCCACCGAGTCCGCGAGCGTCTCATGAGCGATGAGCTCCTGATGGCGGCGGATCACAGCCAGAATCTGTGCTGGTCCCGCTACCGACAGAGCGATCCGGTCTGAGACGTCGAGGTCGGCATCCCGCCGTGCTTGTTGCACGACGCGGACGACGTCCCGGGCAATACCCTCAGCCTCTAGCTCTGGGGTGATCTCTGTATCCAGTGCGATCGTCACGCCACGCTGCGACTCGACCACCCAACCGGTACGTGGCAGCTCCGAGATGAGGACGTCGTCCGCGCCGATGGTGATCTCCTCGCCGCCGGCAGAGAGATGGAAGACTCCCGAGTCTCTGATGCCATTGACGAGCACGCGTGGATCGGTCGCGAGGACTGCCTTGGCTACGACCTGGGTCTGCTTCCCGAACCGCTTGCCGATCTCTCTGAAGTTCGGTTTGACCTGCACATCGATGACCTCGCTGCCTGCGTCGAGTGGCTCCAGAAGCTTGACGTTCAACTCGTCTCCAACATCATCGAGCAACGCCTGCGCCAATGCCGTGCCGGACGGCAGACCCACAAGCGCCCGGCTCAACGGCTGCCGAATCCGCATACTACTCGCCTTCCGCGCTGCACGACCTGCCTCGGCAAGGGCACGGGCAGTGGCGACCTGTGCGGACAACTCGGGGTCGATGAGGTTGGCGTCGGGCTGCGGCCACGTCGCAAGGTGCACCGAATCCGGCGCGGACGGATTCCCCGGTCGAATGATTTGCTGCCACACCTCCTCGGTGATGAACGGGACGAACGGCGCGAGGAGCCGGGTCAGACCATCCAGGCACTCGTAAAGCGTGACGAGTGCGTCTTGATCGCCTTCCCAGAACCGCTGCCGTGACCGCCGCACGTACCAGTTCGACAGATCGTCGACGAAGTCGGCGAGCAGCCTTCCGGCGCGCGCAGTATCGTAGTTTTCCATCCGCTCATCCACGGCCGCAGCGAGCGCGTGCAACTCGCCCAGAACCCAACGGTCGAGGATGGGCCGGTCTTCAACGGGGTGGGCGGTCTTCGGTGCCCACGTCGAGTGGGACGCGTAGAGCGAGAAGAACGACGCGGTGTTCCAGTAGGTCATGAGCACCTTGCGGACGATGTCGTCGAGTGGTCCGGGACCGACGCGGCGCTGCGCCCAAGGCGAGCCCGAGCAGGCCATGAACCAGCGCAGCGCGTCCGCGCCGTGCGTGTCCATGAGTGGGATCGGCAGCAGGATGTTTCCCAGGTGCTTGCTCATTTTGCGGCCGTCCTCGGCCATGATGTGCCCGAGGCAGACTACGTTTTCGTACGGGGACCTGTCGAAGACAAGCGTGCCGATGGCCATCAGGGTGTAGAACCATCCGCGTGTCTGATCGATGGCCTCGCAGATGTACTGGGCCGGATAGGTCTTCTCGAACGCTTCCTCGCTGCCGGGTACGTGCGGGTAGCCGAGCGAGGCGAACGGCATCGCCCCGGAGTCATACCATGCGTCGACCACCTCCGGCACCCGCGTGGCTGTTTCGCCGCATTCCGGGCAGGCGAATGTAACAGCGTCGATGTACGGGCGGTGCGGATCGAGGCTGGACAAATCCTCGCCGGCCAACTCTCCGAGTTCGGCCCGGGAGCCGATCGCGGTGATGTGGTTGTTGCCGCAGCGCCACAACGGTAGTGGCGTGCCCCAGTAACGGGACCGCGACAGAGCCCAGTCGATGTTGTTGTTCAGCCAGTCGCCGTACCGGCCGTGCTTGATGTGCTCCGGGTACCAGTTGGTGCGCTCATTCTCTCGCAACAGCGCGTCGCTGACGGTCGTCGTCCGGATGTACCAGGACGGCTGGGCGTAGTACATCAGCGGGGTGTGGCAACGCCAGCAGTGGGGATACGAATGCTCGAAACGCTCGTAGCGAAAAAGAAGGCCAGCGCGCTTCAGCTCCTCGATGAGGATGGCGTCAGCATCCTTGAAGAAGACGCCGCCGACCAGTCGCACCTCATCGAGGAAACGGCCGTTGGGCGCTACCGGGTTGATCACGGGCAGCCCATTGGCGCGGCAAACGGCAAGGTCCTCAGCCCCAAAAGCTGGCGCCTGGTGAACCAAGCCAGTGCCGTCCTCCGTCGTGACATAGTCAGCGAGCACAACCCGATGGGCGTCCGGGATGTCGACAAGGTCGAAGGGACGCTGATAACGCAACCCAGCGAGTTCGGTTCCGGGCACCGACGCCAGCACCTCGACGTCATCGCCGAGAACCCGGCCTAGCAGCGGCTCGGCCACGATAAACGTGCCCTTTTCTGCACGGGCGACGACGTAGGTCACCTCAGGATGGGCCGCCACCGCCGTGTTCGACACGAGCGTCCAGGGCGTGGTCGTCCAGACCAGCAAATCCACACCAACGTGCCCCTCGACCGGATGATGCAGCGGGAACCGTACGTAGACGGAAGGGTCGGTCACCGTCTCGTATCCCTGAGCGACCTCGTGGTCAGACAACGTCGTACCGTCACGGGTGCAATACGGCGCGACCCGGAAATCCTCCACCAGGCGACCATCGGAGTGGATGTGCTTCAATGACCACCACACACTATCCACATACTCGGGCGACATCGTCTCATACGGGTGCGATAAGTCGATCCAGTAGCCCATTCGCTCCGTTAGTTGCTCAAATTCGTCCACATGACGAAGCACGGACTCACGACATCGGGCGTTGAACTCGGCGATGCCTACCTTCTCGATGTCCGGCTTTCCGCTGAGGCCCAACTCCTTCTCCACAGCGAGTTCAACCGGCAGGCCGTGGCAATCCCAGCCCGCGCGGCGAGGCACCGAGTAGCCCTTCATCGTCCTAAAGCGCGGGAAGACATCTTTGAAAACCCGCGCTTCCACATGATGGGTTCCCGGCGTGCCATTGGCAGTCGGCGGACCCTCATAGAACACCCACAGCGGGCCATCGGCGGTCTGAGCCAAACTACGAGCGAAAACGTCGTTAGCTTGCCACCACTTGATAATACGGCGATCCAACCCACCCAGATCGACCTTAGCCGGCAACGCCGCAAAGGGCGACTTGACCGGCTCCATGTCCGTCATCTCCAGCACTCTCCTCTGACTCCGTCACATCTCGCACGGGCACTGGTCATGCGCCCACGCGGGGACGAAGCGCCGGACGCTGGCAAGCCCGGACTCCGCGGTACCACCCCGCTTGCGCTCCACGTTGCGAGCGCCACTCATTCCGCCGCGTAACGTGCGACCTGACGTCCGGCTCTACTAGGACACGCCACCTGGCCTGCCTGTTCTTCCGGAGGCTCCCCGGTGATGGCCGGATCAGCGCCTGTACCGGAAATTGTAGCGGCTCGTCTGCGACCGCGTGACCGGCGAGTCGCTGAGTCGCCTGGAGCACGTTGCCGCTAGGGTTTGCAGGGCGAGACTCGCGTGGCAGCTCTGAGGGTGTCAAGCTGTGTGGGTGGACCGCACTGGCAGTGGGCACGCCACAGGAGCCGGCGTTGGTTGATGTCGACCGGTGGCGGGCTGCTGAGGGGCGTCGGCGGAGGTTGGCGGAGCGGTTGGCGTGGGAGTTGGCGCATCCGGACCCTGACGCTCCGCGTGATGGGTTGAGTGATTTCGTGGCGGCTGCGGCGGTGCGGGTGCGTTGGGCTTCCGCTGTTGACGCTCAGGTTGCCTTCGACCATGCGCCGCGTGTGATCGCCCTCGGTGGCCGGTTCGGTCGTGTCGCCGGGCGTGGCGGTGTGGTGCTGTACGTGCATTGCTTCGAGGGCGGGATGGACGACTGGAGCCTTGTCGTTCCGTGGGAGCCGTTCGCCGGGCCGGTGTTGGTGTGCGTGGACGACCTGGAGGATCACTGTATGTGGATTTCCGAGGATGATCCGCCGGCGCGGGAGGCTCTGTCGCTGTTACGCACGGGGATCGAGTTGGCGTTCGGCACCAGGGCGGCGCTGACCGCCGACGGTGGCCTGCCTCCGGATTGACCTGCGGGTACCGAGGCGACTATGGCCGCTCCGGCGGGTGGTGTCGGGCAGCCGGGCCTGTGGGTGTGGGGGTTCGGTGAGGTCGTGTCGGCTGAGGAGTCTGGCGATGGTGGTGGCGGCGCGGGTGCGTTGTTTGGAGGCGCTGGGTTCGCTGAGGTGCAGGTCGTCGGCGACCGCGCGTAGGGTTTCGCCGTTGAGGTAGGTGCGGCGGATCAGGGTGGCCTGGGTGTCGCTGATCGTCTGCCGGCCTGTGCGGGTGTTGGCCTGGGTGACGAGGCGGTTCAGGACGTCGTGGACGGTTTCCTGGTTGGCGTCGTCGAGGTGGGCGTCGTGTTCGGGGTTGCCGTGCTCGGAGCGGGGGATGCGGTCGTCGGGTAGCGCGTCGAGGTCATACAGGGGTGGTGGGTGTTGTCGTTTGCGTCCGCTGGCGTGGGTGTAGGCGGCGTCGGTGAGTCGGGGGAAGAGCTGCGGTGTGGTCAGGTCGAGGCGGTGCAGGGCGAACAGGAACTCGATGGCGAGGGTGTAGTGGGCCTGGGCGGCCGGGCCGGGGGCGAGGTACGCGGTGAGCTTGTTGGCCTGGGTGCGGAGTTTCGGGTAGGCGACGCCGAGCGCGTACAGGTTCCAGTCGCTGCGGTGGGCGCGGGCGGTGTCGGCGAGGTGCCGCCAGGCCCGGTCCCGAACATGCCCGGGGGCGCGCATGACGTGGAGGCGGAAGTCGACCATGGGCAGCGGGGTCGGCAGTGTGTCCGGGTCGATGACGTTGCTGGGGACGGTCAGCGTGATGCGGGTGCGGGCCTGGGCTTCGATCTGGCCGAGGACGGTGAGGTCGGCCCGTCGTCGTGGTGGTCCCAGTCCGGCGTTGGACAGTGGGGTCGGCTGGTGCGGGGCGGGCACAGGGTATCCCTGTCAGCGACGCCGGTTGCCGCTGCAGCGCGGTGATCCCATGCCGGGGTGCCCCGTTCCTACCGTCCGCCGCCGGAGCGGACTGCGCTTCTGGCCGTGGTCACGAGCCTACGCGCGCCGGTGGTCAAGATTTTTCTCGCGCGAACGGAAAGTTCGACCACCTTCGCTTCCCCTCTATAGGTAGAGGACACCGGTCCTTCCACGGCGGGTGATGGTCGGCGCGTACCGGGATGAAGCCGACGGATCGCATCTCAGGTTGAAGGGCTGTGGCCTGGGGTTTTCCAATCGGCGGCCCGGATTTGTAATCCCATTGGTGAAGGGGTACCTCGCCCCTCGCGGCGCGCGCCGGGGCTGTTGTCCACCCAACAGACACCCACCACCTCACCCAACACCCGATCCCGTTGCGGCGGTGGCAGTGCGGGGCTGTCCAGCTCCTGACGGTATCTGTCACCACCGTGCCTGACAGAAGTCCACCACCGATAGAGAGGTGTCTGATTCGTAGTTGAACAGGATGATTCGAGGTTGAACAGCAGCCTTCGCAGGGTTCGACCCGGTCCAGGCGCTGACAGAAGGTGCCCGGTCCGGGTGTCGGTCCGTGCCCGGCGCGGTGCGGCTGTCAGGGGTTGCGGACTGCTCTGCACCCGATCCGCAACCCAACACGGCGTGAACACGCAGGCCAAGCCCACTTCGGCCGTTCTTTACGGACCGGCGACTGACATAGATGTCAACTCTTCCCCGGGGATGCGCTTATCAGCGCGACAGCGAAAGGAAAAGCTGATGTCGTCCGGAACCACCCTACGGCTGCGGGCCTCCGGCGGCCCCAGCGAACAACTCCTGCTCCTGCTCAACGACCACCGGGTCATGACCACGGACCAACTCGCCCGCGCCACATCGACTCCGGCCCGTACGGTGCTGTACCGGCTCGAACAACTCCGTGCCGCCGGCATGGTCGACTACGACCGGCCCGGCCGCCACACCGGCAGCGCACCCCACCACTGGTGGCTCCGCCCCGCCGGAGCACGCCTGATCACCGGCACCGCCCTGGCCGACGGCCGCCGACCCTCGGCCATGTTCTCCGCCCACGCCGCCACCATCACCGAGGTGTGGCTCGCCCTGCGCGACAACGGCCCACCCGCCGGACTCACCATGACCGGCTGGGCCACCGACCGGGCCGGCTGGCAGGAATGGGACGGCCCCACCTCCGCATGGGGCGGCACCACTACCAAGCGCCTCACGCCCGACGCCGTGTACGAAGCCGTCCTGCCCGATGGGAGGGCGACGGCGGCGTTCGTGGAGATCGACCTCGCCTCCATGACCCACACCCAGCTCAGAGCCAAACTCGACCGGTACCGCGCCTACACCCGCGACCAAGCATGGCGCGGCAGGTTCCCGCACTGCCCACCCCTGCTGCTGTTCACCACCACCGCCCACCGGGCCGTCACCTTCACCCGCAACGCCGCCAAACACCTCCGCGAAGACCACACCCCCAGCCGCTACCGGCGAAACGCTGTCACCGACTTCGACCTAATCGCCGAACACGGCCGGCTCATCGTCGCCGCGACCGGCCTCGTCCGCGACCCCGCCCGCGCCGTCACCGCCCACGCCTGGAACCTCACCGACCTCGAAGCCGCCGAAACCACGATCACCGCGATCCTCACGGAACGCGCCACCGTCACCGCCGCCGCCCAACCCGCCTACCGGCGGGAACGCGCCGCCGAACTCGCCCGCCGACGCTCCCACACCCTGCGCGACCTGGCCCGCCACCCACAGCAACTCGAATCGAGCCTCGGCCCCGCCGCCGTCGACCTGCTGACCTACCTCTTCGACCGCGACCACGACCCCCGCAACCCGTTCACCCCCGACCTCGACACCAGCAGCGTTCTGGCCGCGCTCGCCGACTGGTGGCGACACCACCCCGACGACACCACCACCGCTAAGACGCTGCGCACCGCGCTCACCCGGGCACACCACACCGCCTGGTCCCACCAGGTCCACCACCTCGCCCACCTCGCCAACGGAGGCGACGACCGGCCCGCCTGGTACACCGCCGCCACCCACCTCACACGACAACGCCTACTCACCCCCACCGAACACCACCGGCTCGACCACGCCCACACCCGCGAACAAGCCCAAGCCGACGTCTGGCGCGACTGGCAACCCCCCAACCGCCACTACGGCACCCGGCTCACCTACCCGCAGTGGCGCGACGAACACGTCGACCAGCGGTGGCGCGCACTGTCCTGGTGGCAACGCCACCACACCCACCGCGACACCCTCACCGCCGCGTTCGACGACAAACACCTCACCGCCTGCGCCCGCTGCGCCCTCACCCTGCCCACCAACGACACCGGCAACTGCCCTGGCTGCCACCACCACCAACGCCTACCCCACACCCAGCGACACTCGATCACCCCACTGACCGACCTCATCACCGCACTACTCGCCAAGACGGCCGACGACCCCTCACCGCCACCCGGCACCACCGGAATCTCGACCGCGCCCGGTCGAGATTGATAAGCAAACGCCATATCTCGCTCCGCGAGATTGGCGGCCATTTCCCATATCTTGCTACGCGACCGGATGGCGCGTACGCGAGATCTGGTAACCGGTCACTACAACTTGCTGCCCCGGCCCGGCCTTTACGGGAACTGTCACCGTAACCGTGCTACGGGCACGGATCAACCCGTACGGAACGGTACAGCACAGCACGGCCGGCGTGAAGCACCACGGCGCGGTGACACGCTGTGTGCCTGGTGTCGGTGGAGCTTCCGCCTCGCCGCCACCAGCCTGGTAACCCCTACTCCGGGCGTTACCAGCCGCTACCCGTAGCGCCGTAGCACCCACCCGGGAGCGGTAACGCCTCTGTGGGGAAACCGCATCGGCGCGAATGAGGCGGAGTGCATGTGTCAGCTTCCTCACACCCTATTCTCCGGCTTGTGCCGGATCTGATCGTCCCGTTCCGCCTGGTGCCGGAAACGGCCGTTACCAGGCGGAACGGGTAGCACGGGTGGTAACGCCACCGCGTCATTATCAATTCACGGAAAGGCGAAAGCGATGACCGCAGCGAACCGGAAACCAGCGGAACCGACCGTGGAGGACGATGGCCACAAGCCAGACGACACCTGACCCACGCCGTCGCCCACGAGGCGACCGGTCGCCGGACCTGGCCACTCCCGGCCGAGACGGCGACCCCACCCCCGCCGACCACCCACGAGGCCAGCCCAACGCCAGGGGGACGTTACCGCTGGCCACCCCTCCACCCCGCACCCGGACAACAGCCCGCGTCAGCCGACCGGACCCGCCAACCCCACCCCACCACGACCACGAGCAGGACAGCGACCCCTCGGAGGTGAAAGCGATCATGCGGGAACGCCTCGCCGCGATGGCCGCGCCCCGCGACACCGACGACCCCGAACTCGCGGCACTCCGGGCCATCCTCCGCGACCAGACACTGATGGCCCACGTCACCGCCAACGTCGACCAGTGGCCGCCGCTCACGAACGAGCAGCGCGCCACCGTCGCCGCGCTGCTCGGCCGACGGCGAACGCGACGTGGTCTTGATTTTGGATGAAGGCAAGTCTCGCGTGGAGGGGTACCCCGGCCCGCCGGGGTGCCCCTTCGGGGCTGCCGCCTAAACCGTTCGGGTACACGACGCAGTCGTCGACCTTCACTTATGGTCTACTTCGAGATAGCTCGGATTGATAATTGGCTTATCGGTAGCCTCGATCCTTGGTCGAACATCGACCTCGCGATTGAGGCCCGCTCGGCTTCGTCGATCTTTGTTCCCGTGCGGTGTCCGGTACCTGGTGGCCTTCCCGATCCTGAGTCGATTGCTCGTCGGCCCCCGTCCGCCCCGCCCGCCCGGTCGGATCTCATGGGAACTGAGCGGGCTTGTTGAACGACTATCAGGTGGGTGACAGCCGTCCCGGCTTGTCCAGCCAGTGTGGAGGAGGGTGACGGAGATGGCTGTGGCGCGGTGGGCCGTGGTGGTGACCGCTGCGGCAGCGGTGGCAACGTTCACTATGCCGGGGGCGGCGTCCGCACATGGTGTGGGCGGGTCCAGCGAGACGGTCGGTGGATTTGTGTGGTTGGGCACCAAACACATGCTCGCCGGCTGGGATCACCTACTGTTTGTCGGCGGGGTCCTGCTGCTGGCCGGTGGGGTTCGCCGCGCGGCGAAGTTGATCTCGTTGTTCGCACTCGGGCACAGCGTCACCCTGTTCACCGCCACGGTGGCTGACTGGCACGTCAACCCGGTCATGGTCGATGTCGTGGTCGGGCTGAGTCTGGTCTTCGTGGGCGTGGTCGGGTTGCGAGGCCGGCCAAAGAACTGGACGTGGTTCGCCGTGGCGGTACTGACGTTCGGACTGATCCACGGTCTGGGCCTGTCGACCCGTTTGCAGGAGGTCGGCCTGCCCGACAGCGGAGTCATCCCCCGGGTGCTGGCGTTCAACGTCGGGGTGGAGATCGGGCAACTCGTCGCCGTCGTCGGAATGTTCATCATCGGCGACGTGCTTCGGCACTACGTGCCGAAGCTACGCGACACGCGGCTGTCGCACGGAGTCCTCATCGCGGCCGGGCTTGTAGCCGCTTCCGTGCTGGTCATCACCTCACCCGGCGAGGTGCTGCGCCCATTGCGGCCCGAAGCTGCGGTCGGTGTCTGCGCCGTCCGGGAACGAACCGAGACATTCCCGTTCGGCACCAGCCACCCGGCGAAGCAGTTCTACGAACCGTACGAGGAAGTGCCAGCGACCTCATTCGGCCATGTCATCACCGATGGCTACATTATCGTCACCTACCGGCCAGACCTTCCCGCTGACCAACTCGACCAGGTACGTGCCTACGTGGCGGACCCCGCCGTCGGTCGGGTCGTCGGCGGCCACGCCGCAGACCAAGGCGAGGCGATCAAGGCCGTGCACGCCTACCAGACCCTGGTCTGCGACACCGTGGACACCGACGCGATGCGCCAGTTCAGCAGCGGCTGGTTCGCCGACCCCCGGTCCAAGCCCGCAGAATAGTCTGCGGGTCAGTCGCGCTCTGGCGCACCGGACACGTGGTGCGCCACGGCCCGCACCAATCCTCCGGCTCGGGCGACGATCACAGGCAAAGCACTGAAACAACTCCGGCTAGCCGAGGGTGGGAGCGCCGAGTCCGTGTTTGGGTTCGATGCGCACCGTGGTCGGGTCGAACCCGCGTCCCTTCCGCCCGGACGGCAGAATCGTGACCGTCATCAGCCGGTCGATCACTACCCGCTTGTCAGCGAGGGGTGCGTCGCGCCACGCCGTCACCGGGTCCGGGGCGTTCACCAACGGCGACAACGGATCACTACCCACGTTCGCGTGCAGCTGGGCGTCGATCTCGGCGACCATCGCGGCGGCCTCACGCCGGGCGTCCCGCGCGTACTCGCGGGTCTCCAACCCCCGCAACTCATCCGCCAGAATCCGCTTCACACGCTGCTGGATCGCGGCCCGCTGCGCCCGCAGCCCCTCCACGTCGACCTGCGGGGCCGGCTCGGCCAGCAACTCGAACGCACGCGGGTGCGTCACCGCGTACACCACGTGCGCGAACACCGCCGCGTCCACATGCGCCTGATTACGGGCCAGATGGTTGCGCGCCTTGCATGTGTACCGAGGCGCACGCCCCGCGACGGTGACATGAACCGTCACCGCACGGCCCGTCTCCACACCCGGCGGGGTGCACACCCCGCACCGGTAGATCCCCGACCCCACCCACCGGGGGGCCGCTCCCGGCCCTACCCGCCGGGACGGATCGGTCAACAGATCCCGCACGGCGAAGAACACCGCCGGATCGACGATCGGCTTCCACGGCGCGACCACCCCCTCCAGGATGTTCCCGCCGTACACCATGAACCCGGCGTTACGCGGACGCAGCAGAATGTCCCGCAACCCCTCGGCCGACCACGCCGCACCACTCACCGTCGACACCGACCCCGCCCGCAACTCCGCAGCGAGGGACCGCAGGGACGCCCCCTGCAGCAGCCGCTGCGAGCAGTCCTCGATCACCGCCGCCTCCACCTCGACACGCGTGACACCGCTCTGGCAGTCCCGGCCCCCGTGCCACGGGCACACGTACCGGCCGGGGTCACCGGCACCGACCGGCGGCGGACCACCACAGAACCCGAACGGACGCCGACCCCCACCCCACTGACCGTGCATCGCCTGCCGCAACCGCTCCCCACGGACCCGACGCCCCGTGTCCCGGCTGGCCTTGTTCGCCATCGTCACCATCACCCGCGCCAAGGTGATCTCCGAGTCCGTACCCCCATCGGTGAACCGCAACGACCCCGACAACGACTGCGCGTTCGCACCCGTCTCCTGAACGACATCGATCATGTCCTCCAAATCCCGAGGGTCACGCACCGTCCGGTCCAGGTCCACCGCCAACACCGCCTGCGACCGGCGCTGCCGCACCCGGTCCAACAACCGGGTGAACCCCGGCCGGATCACCCGCAACACCGTCGACCCGTCCGGCAGCCGAATCTTGCGCCGCTTGAACGCCGACGCCGGTTTAGGCTTGCCGTTGACCATGTCGTTCTCGACAATGACCTCACCGACCGTCCACCCGAGCTGACCCGCACGGTCCCGCAACAACCGCTCGTGTTCCACGAGCCCCTTGCTCTCACCATCGCTGTTCAAGTCCTCGACCCGCAGGTCAGACAAGCGAAGGTACAGATCCACAACCGTTGGAGGAGTATCAATGCCCATGCACCAACTATGTGCTAGAACCGGGGACCGGGCAAGACAGCGGTCGGGCTGCACCGCGCGGCGTACCTGCTCTATCTGCACCGGGAACGGCTGCGCCGGTCGAAGGTGCTGGTCGTCGGCCCGAACCAGGCCTTCCTCGGCTACATCGCGGCGGTGCTGCCCGCACTCGGCGAGGTGGAGGTCGCGCAGGCCACCGTGGAGGACCTGGTCGACCGGGTGGGGGTGCGGGCGGTGGACCCGCCGGACGCGGCGAGGATCAAGCACGACGCCCGGATGGCCGAGGTGCTGCGCCGGGCCGTCGACGCGTACGTGGGCGAGCCGACGGAGCCGATGACCGTATCCGACGGCTCGTACCGTTGGCGGATCGGGCTGGAGCCGCTGCACCGGCTGGTCCGCGAGACGCGCGCGGAGGGGCTGCCGTACGCCGTCGGCCGGGAACGGATCCGCGCCCGGGTGGTCGGGCTGCTGCAACGACAGGCCGAGGCCCGGCGGGCGGAGTCGCCGAGCGAGGCGTGGCTGCGCCGGACCGGCCGGTCGACACCCGTCACCACATTCCTGGACGCGGTCTGGCCGGCGCTCACCCCGGACGGGCTGGTTCATGCGCTGCTCGGCGACGCCGCCCGGCTCGCCACCGCCGCCGACGGCCTGCTCAGCCCCGAGGAGCAGGCCCTGCTCACCGGCCGGAAGCTGGGGCGTACGCCGAAGGCCACCCGGTGGAGCACCGCCGACGCCGTCCTGATCGACGAGGCGGCGGGGCTGATCGAGCGCCCTTCCGGCTACGGGCACGTCGTGGTGGACGAGGCCCAGGACCTCTCCCCGATGCAGTGCCGGGTCATCGCTCGGCGCAGCGAGCACGGCTCGCTCACCCTCCTCGGTGACCTCGCCCAGGCGACCGCGCCGTGGGCCGCCACCGACTGGCGGGAGACCCTGCGGCACCTCGGTAAGCCGGACGCGACGGTGGTGCCGTTGACGGTCGGCTTCCGGGTGCCAGCGGACGTGCTCGCCTTCGCCAACCGGCTGCTGCCGGCGCTCGCCGTCGACGTGCCGCTGGCCGAGTCGATGCGCCGCGACGGCGAGCTGACGGTGCGTACCGTGACCGATCTTCCCGGGGCGACGGTGGCCGAGGTGCGCGCGGCGCTCACGCACGAGGGGTCGATCGCGGTGATCGCCGCCGACGAGGCGGTGGACCGGCTGCGCGCGGCGCTGGCGGCGGCGGGGATCGCCACGGCGACCGTCGACGAGCCGACGGCGGACACCCGGGTCTCCGTCATGCCGGCCACCACGGTCAAGGGCCTGGAGTACGACCACGTCGTCGTCACCGAGCCGGCCGCGATCGTGGCGGCCGAGCCTCGCGGCCTGCACCGCCTGTACGTGGTGCTCACCCGGGCGGTGTCCCGGCTCTCGGTGGTGCACGTCGCGTCGTTGCCCGCTCCACTCGGCTGATTGCGCGGTTGCGCCGACCCGATAGACCGTTATATACGGAGCAACGTGGAAGGAGCCGCCGTGATTCTCGCCCGTGCCTACCAGGTCAGCCGCCGCTACGGCGAAGTACTCGCACTGGACCGGGTCGACCTGGAAGTCCGTGCGGGCGAACTGGTCGGCCTGCTCGGGCCGAACGGCGCCGGCCACGCTGCGCGTCGGCGAGGTGGTCGACTTCGTCTCCGCCCACTACCCGGACCCGATCCCGCGCGGCGAACTGCTCGACCGGTTCGGCCTCACCGAGCAGGTCCGGCGGCAGACCGGCGGGCAGAAGCGCCGGCTGGCGGTGGCCCTCGCCTTCGTCGGTCGCCCCCGGCTGGTACTGCTCGACGAACCGACGACCGGGCTGGACGTGGAGGCCCGACACACGCTGTGGGAGGCGATCCGGTCGGTCCACGCCGACCACGCTTCGCCGGCCGGGTACTGGCCGAACTGCTGATCACCTACCTGTCGCTGATCCCGTTGGTGGTGATCGCCGCGACGTTGACCGCGGCCGAGATCACCCCGGCCCGCTTCCTGCTGGCCCTGGCCACCGTGGGGGTGATCGCGGTGCCATTCACCCTGCTGGGGCTGGCCATCGGGTACACGCTGCCGAGCAAGGCGGCGATCGTGGTGGCCCAGGTCGTCTTCTTCCCGATGGCCTTCGGCGGTGGGTTGCTCTCCGCTCCCGGCGACGCGCCCGGCTTCATCGAGGCGATCGCGCCGTTCCTGCCCACCCGCGGCGCGGTGGAGCTGATGTGGGCGGCCGTCGGCGACTTCCAGATCAGAACGTTGTCGCTGGTCATGCTCGGCGTCTGGGTGGTGGTGCTGGCCTCGCTCGGCGGATGGGCGTACCGGCGGGACGAGGGTCGCCGGTTCAGTTGACGTTCCGGCCGTTTCCCCCGGGCGGCGGCCGGGCGGTGCCACGATGCCGGTGAGGCGGTCGAGTGGCGAGCGCCCGAGCCGAGAGGGGTGGCCGTGGTCAGCGTCCCGCCGGGCACCCCTTGCTGGGCTGATCTGGCCACCCCGGGCCTGGACGCGGCCCGACGGTTCTATCCCGAGCTGTTCGGCTGGACCGGCCGGGTCGCCCCCGAACCGGAGGCGGGCGGTTACACCGTCTTCCTGCTCGGCGGGCGGCCGGTCGCCGGCGTGGGGCCGCCGGCCGTACCGGACCAGGTGCCGATCTGGTCGACGTACGTGGCCACCGACGACGCCGACCTGGTCGCCGGTCGGGTGGAACGGGCCGGCGGGCAGGTGGTGGTGCCGCCGTTCGAGGTGTTCGACCGGGGTCGAATGGCGGTGTTCAGCGATCCGGCCGGTGCCGCCTTCAGCGTCTGGCAGCCGATGACCTTCACCGGGGCCGACGTCTTCGACGTGCCGGGCGCGATGAGCTGGACCGAACTGGTCACCCCCGATCCGGACGGGGCGCGGATCTTCTACGAGCTGGTCTTCGGGTGGCAGCCCGAGGAGGAGCCGATGGGGCAGGTCGCCTACACCGGCTGGCGGCTGGGTGACCGTCTGGTGGCCGGTATGATGCCGCCGCTGGGCGCCGAGTTCCCGGCCGACTCACCGGCGTACTGGACGCTGTACTTCTCGGTCGCCGACGCCGACGCCACCGCCGCCCGCGCCGCCGAACTCGGCGGCACCATCCTCGTCCCGCCCCGAAGCATCCCCGCCGGCCGCGTAACCGCCCTGCGCGACCCCCAAGGCGCCCTCTTCTCCCTAATAGCCCGGACCCCCTGACCGACACCTACCCCACCGCCGCACGGCGGGACCGCGACCCGGTGAGCAGGTCGCGGTCCCGGTCAGGGGCCACCACCGGTAGCCCGTCGAGTTCCCTGTTTGTCTGTTTGACCCCTGGGACGGGGCCCTGCGCGAGGGGGTGTGGCAGGGCCCCGCCGGTTTCAGGAGGCGGTGATGGTGACGTTGTCCACAGCCGCCTCGACCAGGCTGGCCGTCGACGCGTCGGCGGCCTCCACCAGGATGCGGACGGACTGCCCGGCGTACGGGGTGAGGTTGAGGTTGGCCTGGGTCCAGGCGCCGTTGCGGTTGCTGGCCGCACCGGCCTGGGTGAGCAGTGCCGTGGTGCCGCCGTTGTGCACCACGCTCACCCGCAGGTAGTCGGCCGACGACGAGTTCGATCCGTGTGCCAGATACCAGGCCAGCGACAGGGTCAACGTGCCGCTGGACGGCAACGTGACCGCCGGTGATCGGGCGCTGGTCACGCCGCCGTCCACGTCGTGGTCCCCGGCGGCACTGCCGGCCAGCCGGCCGGTGACCAGGTCGTTGCTTCCGGCGAACGGGGTGAGCTGCTTGGCCCCGCTGGAGTTGGTGGCCTGCGCGGCGCCCCGCTCCCACTGCCCCGAGGTCGCGGTGTCGGTGCCGTTGGGGTTGATCGTCCAGCCGGTCGCGGTCTCGAAGGTGTCCGACCAGACCGTGGTCCCGCCGCCGGTGCCGCAGTACTGCGACTGCTTGCCGATGGCCCGGTAGGGGCAGTCGGCGTACTCGGAGAGGATCAGCACCGCCTCCCGGTTGCGCGAGGTCTGCGCCGGGATCACCTCGTCGGGCGGGTAGAAGCCGCCGCCTGCGGCCGAGCCCGGATACAGCTCGAAGGTGTACGCCCAGATGCCGTGCGTCGCCCACATCCAGTCGATGCTGCTGCCGTCGGTGACGTAGAGGTCACTGGACTGCTGCGGGGTGAAACCGTTGGTCGCCGCCATCTGCTGGCCGATGGTGGCGAAGGTGTTGTACTGGTCGGCGGTCATCCCCGGCGCGGTGTTGCTGGTCGTGAAGCCGTACGGCCAGAGCACCAGCTCGGAGTAGGTGTGGAAGTCGATGTTGGCCTTGATCTGCTGCACCCCGCCGACCACCCGGCTGTTGACGAAGTTGCGCAGCGCCTGCGTCTCCGGGGCGGAGAACGCCGACGGGCCCCGGTAGGTGTCCGAGGAGGTGGAGCCGGACGAGCCGCCGCAGCACCCGAAGTTGTAGCTCCAGTTGCGGTTCAGGTCGGTGCCGACGTACGACGAGCCGCTGTTGGGTTGGCGGTTCTTCCGCCAGGACCGGTAGGAACCGGTGGCGATGTCGTACTCGCTGCCGTCGGGGTTGACGGTCGGCACGATCCAGATCTCCCGGTTGTTGACCAGGCTGGTGATCCGGGAGTCGGAGCCGTAGTTGTCGGTGAAGAGGTTGAGCAGATAGATCGCCATCTCGACGGTCAGGTGCTCACGGGCGTGCTGCTGGGCGTTGAACAGGATCTCCGGCTCGTTCTCGTCGGTGGCGACGTTGTCGGAGATCTTCACCGCCACCAGGTCCCGGCCCTCGTAGGAGCTGCCGATACTGATCTTGCGGGCGATCGACGGATGGTCCGCGACGACCTGGTTGACCACGGCGGTCATCTCCGCGTAGTCGTGGTAGTTCGCGTCGGCCGGCGGGAAGGCCAACGCGCCGGCCTGTCCGTCGGCGGCGCCCCGGTCAGTGGGCAGGGCGGCGATCGCCTCCAGCCGGAACCCGAGGCGGGTGATCGCGGCGGCCTCGGCACGGGTGGCCGAGACGTGCAGCACCCCGTGTTCGGAATAGTCGATCGCGGCACCGGTGCCGGCGATCGCGTTGCGGTCGGCGAGCGTCTTCGGGCCCAGCACCCGGTAGGGCACGGCGGCCGGCTGCTCGTCCCGGCTCGGCGCCGGCTCGGCGGAGACCGGTGGCGCGGAGATGGTGAGCAGGCCGAGCCCGGCGGCGATGATGAGCGCCAGCGCACGGCGGACGGGGATGGATCGGAAGGCCATGGACAACCTCCTGGAGGCGCGGGGTTCCCCGCTCGATGGCGGACAGCCCACCACCGGTCACATGGTCATATCAACATCTATCGCTATGTGGCTCATCCCAGCCGGATCCTCATGCCCACGACATGACCCCGTCGCCACGGGTCAGGACGAGGGGCCGCGTCCCTGCTCGGCGGAGGGGCCGGACTGGTCCGGCGTCCCGCCGTCGGCCTGGCCGCCGGAGACGGTGTCGGCCTCGGCCTGGTCCTCTCCGGCCAGGGCGGACCGCAGTCGCTCCTTCTCCGAGCGGCGACGCTCGGCGGCGGCGGCCATCTCCTCGGCCATCTGGTCGCGTACGCCCTTGAGCAGGAAGAAGGAGACTGCGGCGGAGAACAGCAGCGCCAGGATCAGCTTGAGGAAGATGTCCATGTCGACCGGCCAGAGGGCCAGCATCACGACCACGAACAGGCCGATCCGGCCGAGGGTGTACTTGGCCGCCGCGCTCACGTCGTACTCCATTCTCCGCCGGGGGCGGCATTTCTCAGCTCCTGCGTACGGCCGCGCCGCACGGCGACCTCAGGTCGTCCGGTCGACCAGCCAGCGGACACCAGGGAACCAGACCAGCGCGTACACGACGGTGAACGTCACCGCCGCCAGGCCGCCGGAGAGCAGCGGCGGCAGCCCGGTCACCACGCCCGCCACCAGCAGCCCGGAGACCACCGCCATCGCCAGCGCCACCAACCCGGCCACCACCCGGGGCGCGCCGAACTCCCAGGCTCGGAAGTCCTCCCAGAACAACCAGACGGCCAGGATCACCGCCAGCCATCCGTTGGCCTGGCCGAAGTCACCGGCACCGAACCAGGCGAAGGCGGTGTCGAAGATCACCAGCACCAACATCCCGATGACCACCCCGGCCAGGCTGACGCCGAGCAGGTCACCCAGGAACCGGATGCGCCCGTCGTCGTCCCGGCGGGGGAACGCGCTCTGCTGCTCGCTCATCGTCGTGCCAGGGTACGCGTCGACTCAGGCCCAGACCTGCTGCGGCTCGGAACGGCGCTCCGCCATGCTCGGCGCGGCGTCGTACTCGCGGACCACCTCGTAGCGGGTGTTCCGCTCGACCGGGCGGAAGCCGGCGTCCCAGATCAGGTGCAGCAGGTCGTCCCGGTGCATCGTGTTCGGCGTCCCGTACGAGTCCGCGTCGTGGGTGATCTTGTATTCGACGACCGAGCCGTCCAGGTCGTCCACGCCGAAGTTGAGCGAGAGCTGGGCCACCGAGAGCCCGTGCATCACCCAGAAGCACTTGACGTGCGGCACGTTGTCGAACAGCAGCCGGGAGACCGCGAAGGTCTTCAGCGACTCGGCCGGCGAGGCCATCGTGGTGCGGGCCTGGATCCGGTTACGGACCTTGCCGTCCGCGGAGTCGACGAAGTCGTGCTGGTAGCGCAGCGGGATGAAGACCACGAAGCCGCCGGTCTCGTCCTGCAGCTCCCGCAGCCGCAGCACGTGGTCGACGCGGTGCCGCGGCTCCTCGATGTGGCCGTAGAGCATGGTCGACGGCGTCCTCATGCCCTTGCTGTGGGCCAGCCGGTGGATCCGCGACCAGTCCTCCCAGTGGCAGGCGTGGTCGACGATGTGCTGGCGGATCTCCCAGTCGAAGATCTCCGCGCCGCCACCGGTCAGCGACTCCAGACCGGCCTCCATCAGCTCGTCGAGGATGGCGTCGGCGGTCAGCCCGCTGATCTTCTCGAACCACTGGACCTCGGTGGCGGTGAACGCCTTGAGCTTGACGTTCGGCAGCGCCGCCTTCAGCTCGCGCAGCACCTTCGGGTAATAGCGCCAGGGCAGTGTCGGGTGCAGGCCGTTGACGATATGCAACTCGGTGAGCTGCTCGTCCTCCATCTCCTTGGCCTTGCGGACCGCCTCGTCGATGCGCATCGTGTACGCGTCCTTCTCGCCCGGCTTGCGCTGGAAGGAGCAGTACGCGCAGGAGGCGGAACAGACGTTGGTCAGGTTGAGGTGCCGGTTGACGTTGAACATCACCCGGTCGCCGTTGCGCTCGGTGCGCGCGTGGTGGGCCAGTCGCCCCAACCAGGTCAGGTCGTCGCTGGAGTAGAGCGCGATGCCGTCCTCACGGGTCAGCCGCTCCCCGGCGTACACCTTCGCTTCGAGCTCGCGCTTGAGTCCGGCGTCCATCGAAAGCCCGTCCCTTTCCCCTGCGTCCGCGACCGTTACCGGCCGCAGTCAGAGCCTACGTCGCACGCCCGGGCTGCTCACACCGTGGTCCGTCGGTGACCCGGGTCTCCCGAACTCTCAGTTTCCTTTAACCCGCCCAAACGTCGACACCACGCACCATGTGAGGTAAGACAAGATGGGGCACGCGTCACCTGGCGATTGCGACACCCGGTGGTAGCGTCCCCATCCGCCGCGGACCCCTCGCGCGGCGTTGGATGGCCGAATGGGAGCGTAATGGTCGACAGCCTGGACGGACGGCGGCGACGGCGACGGAGTCCGATGATCTCGCCGGTGCTGCGGCCGATGCTCTGGTCCGCCCTGCTCGGCGCCGTCGCCAGTGCCGTCCTCGCCGCTCCCGCCTACGCCGAGCCGGGTATCCCGGTCACGGTACCCGACACCGGGTCCCGCCCGGCCGTCGCCGGCCAGTTCCAGTTGCCCGGCGGGGCACCGACCGACGGTACCCCCGGCGTGACCGCCCCGACCGCCACCCCGGCCGGAAACGCGCTCGAAGCCCAGATCGCCGCCGTCGAGGCACGGATCGGCGAACTCGGCACCCAACTACTCGACCTGCAACAACAGCGCACCGAGGCAGAGACCCAGCACACCGCCGCCGGACGCACCCTGGAGTTCGCCCGGGCCGCCGTCACACAGGCTGCGCAGCGCGCCGACCAGGTCGCCGCCGAGGCGATCAAGGTCGACGCGGCCCAGCCGCCCGGCGACTGGGCCGCCACCCTGCGGGACCTGGAGCGGCTGCACCGGGCCAACCGGGGCGAGCGCAGCGAGGGCGTCACCGGCCCGGCCGCCGGCCAGGTCACCCGCGCCCGGGCCGACGAGCAGGTGGCCACCCAGGCGTACACCGCCGCCGAGCAGCGGCTGCGCGGGGTCCAGCAGCAGTACACCCTCACGCAGCAGTCGCTGCGCGAGGAAGAGGCCAGGCTGATCAAGCTGCGCGAGGAGAACTCCGCGCAGTTGATCGCGCTGGCCCGCCAGCAGGAGGCCGCCGAGCAGCGGCTCGGTGCCGACTACGTCGACCAGTCGGCCGACGGGCTGGTCGCGCACCCCACCGCGTTGGCAGCCCTCGCGTACGCCCGCCGTCAGCTCGGCGACCCGTACGTCTGGGGTGCCACCGGGCCGAACTCGTTCGACTGCTCCGGCCTGATCTGGTCGGCGTACCGGTCGGCCGGCTACTACAAGCTGCCCCGGGTGTCCCGCGACCAGTACTACGCGACCCGGTCCCGCACCGTGCCGCGCAACGCGCTGCTCCCCGGCGACCTGGTCTTCTTCGCCTCCGGCAGCAGTTGGCGGACCATCCACCACATGGGCATGTACGTCGGCGGCGGCAAAATGATCCACGCACCGACCACCGGCGACGTGGTGAAGATCTCGACCGTCCGCTGGTCCCGGTTGTTCGCCGCGACCCGGGTGGTCGGTGGGGTACCGGGCCCGACCGCCTCGCCCACCCCGTCGCAGCCGCCAGCGCCCAAGCCCACTCCGAAGCCGACCTCGAAGCCCACCACCAGTCCGACGCCGACGCCGACGCCACGACCGACGTCGCCGTCCCCCTCGCCATCGGGCTCGCCGACGCCGACGCCGACCGGTTCCCCCTCGCCGTCGGTGACTCCGTCGCCGTCCACCTCGCCGACGCAGAGCCCGTCGACCTCGCCCACGCCGAGCACCGAGAGCAGCAGCCCCGCCCCGACCAGCAGCAGCCTCGCTCCGACCACGGCGGCGAGCAGCACCGCTGCCGAAGAGAGCGCCTCGGCCACCCCGTCCGCCGTCGGCGGTCGCTGACCGGACGCCACCCGCCGAGGCGACCTCCGGCCCGTCCCGCGCGTACACGAAGGACACTGTGCGGGCTACGGCTGTGCCAGCCGGTCGGGATGTGGCACGGTGTCACACAGGCACTGCCGGTCCGGTGGTACGGATCCGGATGCGAGCGTGGCACGGAGGACGAGGATGACCGAGCACGAGGTTCCGGCTCCCAATTCGTCACCGGCAGTTCCTGCCGGCGGTGACCGGCCAGCGGCACGGGGCCGGGCGGGAGTCGCCCGCGTTCCCGTCCCCGCCGGTTCGGCAGGCGCCGGCACCGGATCAGCCGCACCGGTCACCGGCGGCCCCGGGTCCGTCGCTCCGACGACGGGTGGCGGGACCACGTACCGTGCCGGCGCCCCGGCGACACCCGGTGCCGACCGGCCACCGGTGATCGCCCGAGCGCAGGTCAGCGTGGCCGGCGACGCAGCGGGCACGACCGGCACGGGCACAGACGGCAGCGCCGGCGGCACGGGCCTGAACGGGGCTGCCAAGGCCGCTGTGCCGGGGCCGCGGGAGCCGGGGCCGTCGACTCCGGCACGTGCCAGCGTCCGGGTCGCCGGGGTGAGTCAGGTGAGCGCGGCCGAGGCCGCAGCCGCCGGTGGCGGTGGCGGTGGCGGTGTCCGGGCCGCCGGGGTCTACCGGTCGGCGCCGGTCGCCCCGGAGTCGTCCGAGCCCGCCCGCCCGTCCGAGCCTCTGCAGCCCACCACGCCCGAGCCGGTGCCGGATCCGGCGACACCGGAGCCGGGTCCGCCGACCCCGCCGCCCGGCCCGATGCCCGCACCGCCGTTCCCACCGCCGCCGGCCACGGCCACCACGGCCACGTCGGCCACGCCCGTCTCCGCGTCGCCGTCGCCGGTGGTGCCCGCTCCGGCGCTGCCGGTCTGGCCACCACCGACCACTCCGAGCGGGCGCCGCGACGAGCAGGTCTCCGGCTCACCGGGGGTCGCACCCTGGCCTTCGGTCCGGCCGGGGCTGCTTCCGACCGAGCCGCCGACGGCCCCGATCGGCACCGCCCCGGACCTACCGTCGGCGACCGGCCCACCGGAAGCGGCCGGTCCCGGCCCCCGCTCGAACGCCTCCCGTGAGGCCGGATCGGCGACGCACCGCCCCGGCGGATCCGATCTGAGCGCCTATTACACGGGCGGGTCGGGGGCCAACACCGTGGCCTTCCCGATCGGCGAGGAGAACTCAGGGTCACTGACCGGTCACATCCTGGCCCAGGGTTGGACGGAAACCCCGGCCGAGCGGTCCGGGAACACCCTGCGGGTGGTGATCGTGTTGGCGGTCGCGCTGGGCCTGCTGGTGGCGTTCAGCGCGCTCGTGGTCCTGCTGGCGAACGACGCCCTGAGTGGTCTGACCGGCGCACTGCCGTAGCGAACGGCGGGGTGAGTCCGCCCACTACCCCCATCCGGTCCGCGCGCGGGAACGGCACTCGCCGTACACTTGTGGGTGATCACTGACCTGGCGCGCGACCGCGCGCCCATGGGCGTTCTTGCGGACGGATCCGGCGGCGGTAGTGCCGTGGCGGGACATCGCGAAGGTGCGCCCCGCTTGAAAGGCATTTCTTGACCACCTCCGCTGCCTCTGGCATGCCCCTGTCCGCCTCTGACTCCTCCACCGATCTGCCGGCCGACGTCGGCGGTCCTAACCAGTCGATCGACTTCGGCGCGTTGGGGTTGCCCCAGCCGCTCGTGCGCGCCCTCGCCCGGCAGGGCATCACCACACCCTTCGAGATCCAGCGCGCGACCGTGCCGGACGCCCTCGCCGGGCGCGACGTGCTCGGCCGGGGGCAGACCGGCTCGGGCAAGACCCTCGCCTTCGGGCTGCCGCTGCTGGCCCGGGTCGCCGAGGGCGGCCAGGCCCGTCCGATGCGGCCGCGTGCCCTCGTCCTGGTGCCCACCCGGGAACTCGCCATGCAGGTCAACGACGCGCTGCTGCCGTTGGGCAAGGCGGTCGGCTTATTCCTGAAGACCGCCGTCGGCGGAGTGCCCTACGACCGCCAGATCGACGCCCTTCGCCGGGGCGTCGAGGTGGTGGTGGCCACCCCGGGTCGGCTCGCCGACCTGATCGACCGGGGCGTCTGCCGCCTCGACGACGTCGAGGTGACCGTGCTCGACGAAGCGGACCAGATGGCCGACATGGGCTTCCTTCCCGAGGTCACCGAGTTGCTGGCGAAGACTCCCGCGAACACGCAGCGGCTGCTCTTCTCGGCCACTCTGGACACCGACGTGGACGCGTTGGTCCAGCGGTTCATGACCGACCCGGTGACCCACTCGACCGCGCCCGCGACCGCTGCGGTCTCCACCATGGACCACCACCTGCTGCTGATCCCGCCGCAGGACAAGTTCCCGGTGACCGCGTCGATCGCGGCACGGTCCGGCCGGACCATCGTCTTCGCCCGTACCCAGCTCGGCGTGGACCGGCTGGTCACGCAGCTCGCGGCGGTCGGCGTACGCGCGGGTGGGCTGCACGGCGGCAAGACCCAGCGGATGCGTACCCGCACCCTGGCCGAGTTCCGTGAGGGCCGGACCAACGTGCTGGTGGCGACCGACGTGGCGGCCCGGGGCATCCACGTGGACGGGGTCTCGCTGGTGCTACACGTCGACCCGCCGAAGGACCCGAAGGACTACCTGCACCGGGCCGGGCGCACCGCACGGGCCGGCGAGACGGGTGCGGTGGCGACCCTGGTGCTGCCGAAGCAGCGCCGCACCACCCTGGCGATGCTGGAGAAGGCCGGTGTGGAGCCGGAGCAGACCCGGGTACGCGCCGGTGACGCCGCCCTGGCCGAGCTGACCGGAGCCCGCGAACCGAGCGGCGTGCCGGTGCGGGAGGAGCGGGAGGAGCCGCGTCGGCCCGGCCGGACGACCGTCGGCCCGCGCCGCTTCGGTGACCGTCCCGGCGGCGACCGCCGGTTCGGCGATCGTCCGGGCGGGGAACGCCGGTTCGGTGACCGCGCCTACGGCGACCAGCCACGCGGGGAACGCCGCTTCGGCGACCAGCCACGCGCAGAGCGCCGGTTTGGTGCCGACCGGGGCGGGCGCTCGGAGGTGCGGGGTGAGGAGCGTCGCGGTACGGTGGGGCGGCCCCGGTCACACACCTACTGATCGGTCCCTTCGGCGCATGGCGTGCCGGGTCGGGCCCGGTGGCGTAACGTCCGATTCATGTCGACCATGCGGAAGTCGCTGCTGTGGACCCGGTCCGACACACCTGGGTCCGAACACGCCCTGGTCGCTGACGGGTCCGGGCTGACCGCGCACGGCACCCAGATCGCCATCGACCCGGTGCCCTACACCTGCCGCTACCAGGTGGCCACCGACTCCGAGTGGGTCAGTGTCCGCCTGGAGGTGGAGGTCGAGGGTGCCGGGTGGCGGCGGAGCGTACGCCTGGAACGGGCGACCGGTCGGTGGCGGGTGACCGCCGCCGAGCAGGGTGACCTGGACGCGGTCCTGACTGCCGCCGGGCGTGCCCCGGCCGGGCTGCCCGGCCTGGAGGACCCCGATCGCCTGGCCGATGCTCTCGACGTCGACCTGGGCGGCTCGCCGCTGTTCAACACGCTGCCGGTGCGTCGGCTCGGCCTGATCACCGCGCCCGCCGACACCACGCACCGGATGACCGTGGCCTGGGTGCTGCCGCCGAGCCTGACCGTGCTCCCCGCCGAGCAGGTGTACACCGGACTGGGCCCGCACCGGTTCCGGTACGCCAGTGACGGTTTCAGTGCCGAGGTCGACATGGACCAGGACGGGTACGTACAGCACTACCCCGGCCTGGCGGAGCGCCGGACGCCCCGCTGAGTCGCCGGTCGGCTCAGCCCGGCCAGGAACCGTCGGCCAGGAACCGCTCGACGGTCGCCAGGTGCGGGGTCAGGTCGAGGCCCTGCCCGGCGACCCACTCGTCGGCGTAGTACGTGTCGGCGTACCGGTCACCGGCGTCGCAGATCAGGGTGACCACCGAACCGGTGCGCCCGGCGGCGCACATCTCGGCGATCAGCCCGAAGGCACCCCACAGGTTGGTGCCGGTCGACCCGCCCACCCGTCGACCGAGTACGGCCGAGCCGGCCCGCATGGCGGCCAGCGAGGCGGCGTCCGGTACCTGCACCATCCGGTCCACCACCGCAGGCAGGAACGACGCCTCGACGGTCGGGCGGCCGATCCCTTCGATGCGGGAGCCCCGGCCGGTGCGCACCGACCAGTCGGCCGCCTGCCAGGCCGGATAGAACGCGGAGTTCTCCGGGTCCACCACGCAGAGTTTGGTGGGCAGTCGCCGGTAGCGGGCGTACCGGCCGATGGTGGCGCTGGTGCCGCCGGTGCCGGCACCGACCACCACCCAGGCGGGTACGGGGTGGCGTTCCAGGGCAAGCTGCGCGTAGATCGACTCGGCGATGTTGTTGTTGCCCCGCCAGTCGGTGGCCCGTTCGGCGTAGGTGAACTGGTCCATGAAATGTCCGCCGGAGTCCTCGGCGAGCCAGCGTGCCTCGATGACCACCTTGGCCGGGTCCTGCACCAGGTGGCACCGGCCGCCCTGGAACTCGATCTGGGCGATCTTCTCCGGCGACGTCGAGGCGGGCATCACCGCGATGAACGGCAACCCCAGCATCCGGGCGAAGTACGCCTCGGAGACCGCCGTGGAGCCCGACGACGCCTCGACGATGGTGGTCTCCGGCCCGATCCGGCCGTTGCAGAGCCCGTACAGGAACAGCGAGCGGGCCAGCCGGTGCTTGAGCGAGCCGGTCGGGTGCACCGACTCGTCCTTGAGATAGAGATCGATCCCCCACGACCGGGGCAACGGAAAGGGCAGCAGGTGGGTGTCGGCGGACCGGTTGGCGTCCGCCTCGACGGCGGCGATCGCCTCGGTCACCCACCGCCGGCTTGCCTCGTCGCACCGGTCGAGATGAGTCACGCTCGGAAAGGTAGCAAGCCGCTCAGGGCGACGTCTGCGCCACCGGCTGGGGCCGGTTCTCCCACTTGGTCGACAGGGCGATGCCGGTACGGGTGGAGGCCACCCCGGGTGTCCGGTTCAGCCGTACGATCAGCCGCTCCAACTCGGCGATGGTGCTCACCCGGGCCTTGAGCAGGAAGGATTCGACTCCGGCCATGAAGTAGCAGGACTCGATCTCCGGTATCGCCCGGAACGCTTCCAACACGTCGTCGGTGTCCGCGCCGGAGTCCTCGACGATGCCGATCAGGGCGGTGACGCCCAGCCCGACGGCCTCCGGCTCGACGTCGGCGCGGTACGCCCGGATGACCCCGCCGGACTCCAGCTTTCCGACCCGTTCGTGCACTGCCGGCGCGGATAGACCGACCTGGCGGGCCAGTTCGGCGTACGACAGGCGGGCGTTGCTCCGGAGCAGGTCCACGAGGCTGCGGTCGATGGCGTCCACGGACTGTAGACCCTAGTCGGCGACGGGTGACACCGGGACGCCGGCATCCGTTGGGCATGGCAGTGGGTGACAGTTCGCATACCCAGGGTCCGAAGGGCGTGCCGCCGGCACCATTTACTAACTTCCCACTCAGTGCGTTTTTCGCGTTTGGCGGACAGGCCAGTTCGCTGGTGCTGTAATTGCCATACGTCCCTCATGACGGCTCTGGGCTCGCACCGGCCGGGGGCAGTGTGTTCAGCCGGGGGCTTCGTCGATGCGAGGAGGGGGCTGTGGACACTGGAGATCGCCTGCTGACACCGGGTGAGGTCGCCGCGCTGTTTCGGGTTGACCCGAAGACCGTGACGCGATGGGCGGCAGCGGGCCGGATCGGCAGTATCCGGACTCCAGGAGGGCACCGCCGGTTTCGGGAATCCGAGGTGCGGGCCCTGCTTGAAGGAGAGGGCATGCTGGAAGAGGCGGACGAGATGGGCAGACCGCGCAACAACGGCTCAGCCGCCTCGACCGGCCCAGGTCCGGCCAACGCCGGCATGTACTGAGTGGTGCGGGTCGGGACGCGGACCGGTCGCCGTCAGGTCCGGTCCGCGTTCAACTTCCCCGCCCACCTGTGGAACAGGGTGTGCGTTACACCGAGGGCGTCGAGCACCTTGCCGGCCACGAAGTCCACGAGCTGCGTCGCCGAGGCGGCGGCTCCCGCGCCGTAGAAGCCGGGACTGGCCGGCAGCACCACCGCCCCGGCGTCGTGCAACGCGATCAGATGCTCCAGGTGGCTACGGGTCACCGGGGTCTCCCGGGGCACCACCACGACCCGTCGGCGCTCCTTGAGGTTGACCTCGGCTGCGCGCTGCAACAGATCCTTGGACAGGCCGATGGCGATGCCGGCGCAGGCAGCCGTGCTGGCGGGCACCACCGCCATGCCACGCACCGGGTACGAGCCGCTGCTCGGTCCGGCAGCCAGGTCACCGGCCGTCCAGTGCCGCACGTCCGCGCCGTCGAGGTCGCGGCCGAGCCAGGCGCCCAGGTCGTCGGCCCAGTGCGCGTCCCGGAACGACCTGCCGGTCTCGTCCAGGACGGTCAGCCGGGCGGCCCGGGAGACGATCAGGTCCACCGGCTCACCGGCGTCGAGCAGCCCGCGGACGACTGCGGCCGCGTACGGCGTGCCGGAGGCCCCGGAGACGCCGACCACCCATGGTTCACGCATACCTCAAGCCTGCCTGGTCACCGCCGACGCCGGAGCGGCACCCCCGGGACCTGACCCGATCCGGCGGGACTGCGGCGTTACGCGACCGATGTCCGATCGGAATGCGGGGACCGACGCGACCTGGCATGCTGCCTGGTGCCGCACGGCGATACGGCGCCCCAGGGGAGGATCGGGATGAGCCAGGATGTCCTGCCCTCGCTGCGGGACGCGTGTCCGATCCCATCGCGGCTGTCGCCGTACGCCGACGACGTGCAGGAGTGGTTGATCCACTGGTTGCCGCAGACCGGCCTGACGGTGGACCGCGCAACCGGCCGGCGGTTGGCCGGGGCCCGCTTCGCCCGCTACGCCGGCCGGCTCTACCCGGACGCCAGCGAGCCCGACCTACGCGTACTCACCGCACTGTTCACCTGGTTCTTCCTGGTCGACGACGCCTGCGACAAGCCCGGCCGGTTCAGCCCGGCCGAGATCCGTGGGCTGCGCGACGGCGTGCTGGCGTTGCTGCGCGGACAGGATCGGCCGCAGCACACCGGGCTGGCCGGTCCGTTGCGCCGGCTGCTGGTGACCGCGTGGCGGGAGCCGAGCCGCCGGATGCCGGCCGTCTGGCGGGCACGGTTCGCCGACGCGGTCGCCCACCATCTCGACGGGGCCGGGCAGGAGGCGACCAACAAGGCCGGCGGCCACCGGCCCGGCATCGCCGAGTACGTCGAGCTGCGCCGCGCCACCTCGGCCGCGTACGTGTCGTACCCGCTGGTCGAGTTCGTCACCGGCCGACCGCTGCCCGATGCGATCTACCATCACCCGCTGCTGAGTCGATACCGGGACCTCGGTAACGACCTGCTGTCCTGGTACAACGACATCGCCTCGCTGGACCGCGACGAGGCCACCGCCGGTGGACACAACCTGGTGCTGGCGACGGCCGCCGAACACCGGCTGTCCCGGGCGGCCGCGATCGAGTCGGTGATCCGGCGCTGGCACGAGACGATGCGCGAGTTCGTCGACCAGCGGTCGCGGGTGCCGTCGTTCGGTCCGGCGCTGGACGAGGCCGTCACCGCCCATCTCGACGGGGTGGCCCGGGCCGTCCGCGGCACCATCGACTGGACGCTGGAGAGCACCCGCTACGCGGGTAAGGAAGGGCCCCTTACTAACGCCTCCGGTAGATGAAGGGTCCCTTCCTAACGCCCGGACCCGGCCGGCATCCGGCGTGCGGTCGCACGGTTCAGGGGCGCAGGCCGAGCCGGACGACCAGGTCGAACACGGCGAAGGCGAACAGCGCGATGCCGACGAAGCCGTTGGCGGTGAAGAACGCCCGGTTGACCCGGCTCAGGTCGGTCGGCGTGACCACCAGGTGCTGGTAGCCGAAGGCGACCGCGGTGAGCAGCAGACCGATCCACCAGAGCCAGCCGAAGCCGACCAGCACGCCGAACCATCCGAACAGCGCGAAGGTCACCACGTGCGCCACGGTGGAGGCGTGCAGCGCGAAGCGCAGGCCGTACCGGGCCGGCACGCTGTGCACGCCGATCTCGCGGTCCACCTCGGCGTCCTGGCAGGCGTAGATCAGGTCGAAGCCGCCGATCCACAGGCCGACGGCCGCGCCGAGCAGCCAGGCCGGCCCGGAGCCGGCGAAGGTGCCGGTGACCGCCAGCCAGGCGCCGATCGGCCCGACCGCCTGGGCGACCGCCAGGATGGCGTGCGGCCAGTTGGTGAACCGCTTGCCGTACGGGTAGACCACCAGCGGCACCACGGCCAGCGGCGCGAGCATCAGACAGAGCGGGTTGAGCAGGGCGGCGGCGGCCAGGAAGACCACCAGGGCGACGCCTGCGCCGGTCCAGGCCGTCCGCGGACTCACCGCCCCGGTGACCAGCTCCCGGTTGGCGGTACGCGGGTTCCGCGCGTCGATCCGGCGGTCCAGGATGCGGTTCGCGGCCATCGCGAACGTCCGTGCCCCGACCATCGCCACGGTGATCAGCAGCAGGTCGAGCCACCGCACCCACCCACCGTTGACCTGCATCGCGGTCAACGCCGACAGGTACGCGAACGGCAACGCGAACACCGAGTGCTCGATCGCCACGAGCTTGAGGAAGGACTTCACTCGCCCCGGGCGTTCGGCCGGCTCCACGGCGGCGGTCGCCATCAGATGCCGTACTCCTTCCAACGCTTGTCGACCAGCGAGACGACCTCGGGCGACATGGTCATCTCCTCGGGCCAGCCCCGGGTGTAGCCCTCGGTGGGCAGCTTGCGGGTGGCGTCGATGCCCGCCTTCCCGCCCCAGAACTGCTGGTAGGAGGAGTGGTCCAGGTGGTCCACCGGCCCCTCGGTGAGCAGCAGGTCGCGGGCGTAGTCGACGTTGCCGAAGGCGCGGAAGGCGACCTCGCGGTAGTCGTGCACGTCGCAGTCCTCATCCACAATCACGATCAGCTTGGTCAGCGACATCATGTGCGCGCCCCAGATCGCGTTCATCACCTTCTGGGCGTGCTTCGGGTACCGCTTGCGGATCGACACGATCGCGCAGTTGTGGAAGACCCCGGCGGCCGGCAGATCGTAGTCGACGATGTCCGGGATGAGGAAGCGCAGCAGCGGCGCGAAGATCCGCTCGGTGGCCTTGCCGAGACCGTGGTCCTCCTGCGGCGGCTTCGAGGTGACGATCGTGTGGTAGACCGGGTCCCGCTGCATGGTCATCGCCTCGACGTGCAGCACCGGGAACGGCTCGACCGGGGTGTAGAAGCCGGTGTGGTCGCCGAACGGGCCCTCCGGCAGGCGCTCACCCGGCTCCAGGTAGCCCTCCAGCACCACCTGGGCGTGCGCCGGCACCTGCAACGGCACGGTCAGGCAGTCGACCATCTCCACCCGCTCGCCGCGCAGGAACCCGGCGAACAGGTACTCGTCGATGTCGGCGGGGAGCGGCGCGCTGGACGCGTAGCTGACCACCGGGTCGCAGCCGATGGCGATGGCGACCGGCAGCCGCTGGCCCAGCCGCTCGGCGACGGCGTGGTGTGCGGTGGAGTTCTTGTGGATCTGCCAGTGCACGCCGACGGTGTTGTGGCTGTGCTGCTGGAGGCGGTAGAGCCCGAGGTTGCGCTTGCCGGTCTCCGGGTGCTTGGTGTGGGTCAGCCCGAAGTTGTGGAAGATGCCGCCGTCGCCCGGCCACACCTGGAGCCCCGGCAGGCGGTTCAGGTCGACATCGTCGCCCCGGTAGACCACCTGCTGGCACGGCGCGGTCTTGACCTTCTTGGGCGGCATCGACTTGAGCTGCATCACCTTGCCCAGGCCGCCCATCATGCCGGAGAAGCCCATCGGCAGCTCCGGCTTGAGCATCTCGCCGATCCGGTTGCCGATCTCGTCCAGCGACTCGACGCCGAGCGCCATCGCGGTGCGCTTCTCGGTGCCGAACAGGTTGATCGCCACCGGCATCTCGCCCCGGGTGGGCCGCTCGAAGAGCAGCGCCGGCCCGTCCGCCCGAACGGTCCGCGTGACGACCTCGCTGATCTCCAGCGTCGGGTCGATGGGTACGCCGACACGCCGTAGCTCGCCCGCGCGCTCCAGCGCCGCCAGGAAGTCCTTCAGATCGGTGTACGGAAACCCACGAGCCGCCATGCAGCAAGTCTGTCCTACGCGCCGTCGTCGTGCCCACGCCGGGTACCCGCCCTCGCTGTGGCACGGCCCACCCTCGTTCCGTCCGGAAGGGGCGAGTGTGCTGGTCGAGCCCTTTCGAGCTGATCGCAAAAGCGGCTCGCCACAGGTCACCGCGAATCGGCGAATCTTGCCACCCTTGTGCCGTGCGGGCCGTGCCGACCCGGACACCTTCGGCCTCAGCGTGACCGGCGAGGCCGGCTGGTGGTCGGATCAGCGGCTACGCGTCCCGGCCACCGTCCGCAACGACCTCCGCCACCGCGACGAACCGATCTGACCTCTCCGGCATGGCCAGGGGCGGCCGGTGGTCGATTCGCCCACGGGGCGACGGACGGCAGGTCAGGGACGGCAGGTCAGTGGCGGCGGGCCAGCGCCACGAACGCGCGCCAGGCGGCCGGGCCGAAGATCAGCACCTCGCCGTCACGGTCCTTGCTGTCGCGTACGGCGACCACGCCGGGAAGATTGTCGGCCACCTCGACGCAGTTGCCGCCGTTGGTGCTGCTTCGGGTACTGGTACGCCACCGGGCACCGGTCAGCTCCGCCATGACTCCGCCACCTCCGTCAACAACTCGATCGACTGCCGGGGCGGCAGCGCCTCGCCCTGGATCGCCTCCCAGGACGCCCGGATCGCCAGCACGTCCTCGGTGTCGTCGATGACCTGACCCTTGAGTTGGTCATCCAGGTAGGCGACGTCCTCCCCACCGGGAAGGGTAGCCAGCACGAAGGCCCCGGCGACACCTGGATACGCGCCGACCGAGGCGGGCACCACGTGCAGCCGCACCCGGGGCTGTTCGGTGGCCAGCTTGACCAGGCGGCGCAACTGCTCCCGCATCACCAGCGGGCCGCCGACCGGGCGCCGCAGCACGTGTTCGTCCAGCACCGCGACGAGCTGCGGCGGTCGCTCGCCGGTCAGCACCGCCTGCCGCTCCAGCCGGGCCGATGCCCGCTGCTCCACCTCCTCCGGCAGTAGTCGCCTCCTCACCAGACTGTCCCCATCGGAACCGTCCGGATCCGACCCGAAAGGACGGGCGGAACCGAGGCGAGGCCGTCCGGCACGTCGGCGACGGACGGCCCCGCTTCCACCCACGAGGGAGGCCCGCGTCCGCCCCGGCAAGCCGGAACGCGGCAGCCGGCCCCACGTGACACCCGTGAAGGGAGACGCCGATGAGTTCGGTGCCGCACGTTCACGTACCGCTCCGGCCGCTCTGGCTGTGCCGGGCCTGCGGTATGCCGTGGCCCTGCGCGACCGCCCGGCTCACCCTGCTGGCCGACTACCGGGAGAGCCGCGTCGCCCTGTCGATCTACCTGGCCGGGATGCTGTACGACGCCGTGGACGACCTGTATCGACTCGATCCACACAACGTGCCGAAGCCTGCGTCGCTACACGAACGCTTCCTCGGCTGGGCCGCCCCGCGCACACCCCGTCCGCCCGAGACCTCAGCCCGTTGAGCCCACAACGCGTCGACGATTGAGGCGACAAGCGGCAGCCGGTTCACTCGCCGGAGTAGAGCCGGGCGGCATCGACCAGGACCACGTCCGGCCGGTTGACGGCTAGCTGCCGCAGCTCGTCGGTGAATCCCGCAGCGCTGGCGAGCAACAACCGCGTGTGATCCAGATCGAGACCGGGCCGCCCCCGCAGCAGATCACGTGCCCGGACCAGCCGTTCGAGATCTGAGCGGCCCAGCGTACGACCCCACTTGGCCTCCCCCAGGGCCAGCAACGGCCGTGGGCCGTCACCTGCCGGCAGTTCCCCGAGCGCCACCAGGTCGAGTTCCTGACTCGTCCGGCTCGCCGGGTCGGTCAGCACCGCCGCCTGCACTTCGGCGGCGATGCCACCCAGCGTTTCGGGGGCGACGAAACGCAGCGTCCACTGCCGGACCAACTCCTCGAAGCCGGGGCCCAGCACCGCGCTCGCGTATCGCTGCTGGGATCGGCGCCAGACGTCCGCGCCACGGCGCTGCTCCAGAGCGGTCCATGCGGGACGCATCAGAGCCTGGTAGAAGGTGATCAACGGCTCGGCGATCCGGTACCGGCTTCGCCCGCTACGCAGCGGGTCAGGCTCCCGCACGAGCAGCCCGGCGTCTTCCAGGACCGTCAACGGATGCTGCAAGTCGGTGGCCTTGCGCCCGATGAAACCGGCAATGCCGCCCCGGGTGGCGCTGCCCTCGGCGACCGCCGCCAACACCGAATGGTAGAGCGCGGTGTCGCGCAGATCCGGGTCCTCGGCGAGCAGGTAGCGCGCCTCGCGGAAGAGTGGCCGGGCCGGATTCAGCACGGCGCGCATCACCCAGTCGTCGAAGTCGTCAGGCCCCTCCGGCGCGTCGTCCTGGACGTACTCCCGCCGGTAGGCCGGCGTGCCGCCGACGATGGCGAACACCTGGACGGCGAGTCGCGGGTCGCCGATACCCCAGAACTCCGCTGCGGCGCGGTAGTTCAGCGGCGCGATCGGCAGTTCGAGCCCGGCCCGGCCCCGCAGCGGTGCGGAGCCGGCCAACAAGCCGCCCATGAAGGAGAGCGCCGATCCGCACAGGAGAAGACGGGTACGCGAGCCGGTGCGCTCAGGTCGGCCAGGGGTGAGTGCGTGCTGGATGATCGATGGAAGATCCCGGCTGGTCCTGGCCAGGTAGGGGAACTCGTCGATCACCACGGTGACGGCACGCTCCTTGCCCAAGGCGAGCAGGGCGTCAACGGCATGCTGCCAGTCCGACAGTTGCACCGGGCCCGGGCTGCCGGCGTACCGGCCGAGAGCCTCACCGAGTCGCCGAAGGGACTCGGCCGGAGTCGCCTCGGTCGCCCCGAAGTAGAACCCGCGGGTGGCCTTTGCCAACTCGTACAGAAGCAGGGTCTTGCCCTGGCGGCGGCGCCCGCTGACGACTCCGAGCGTTGCACCTGGGCGAACATCGGTCGCGAAACGGGTCAGCTCGGCCCATTCCGCGTCGCGGTCGAAGATCTCGACAGGCTTCGCCAGCCTCATGGCGGTCCACCAAAATGTAGAACTACAGTTATAAGAAGTGTAGTTCTACATCCTGGGTTCTGTCCTCACAGACCGCCGTATGAGTGCAGGCCCTCGAAGAAGATGTTCACGCCGAAAAGGTTCATCATCACCGTCAGGAAGCCGAGGATGGCCAGCCAGGCGGCCACGTTGCGCTTCACGCTCGGCGTCGCGCGGGCGTGCAGGTACCCGGCGTAGATCACCCAGGAGATGAACGACCAGGTCTCCTTCGGGTCCCAACCCCACGGCCGGCCCCAGGCCGCCTCGGCCCAGATCGCCCCGGCGATCACCGCGAAGGTGAAGAGCGGGAACGCGAAGGCGTGCAGGACGAAGGTGAGCCGCTCCAGGCTGGCCGCCACCGGCAACTTCTTCGCCAGCGTGTACGGGAAGCTGCGCTTGCCGCGTTCGTAGCCGGCCCGCATCAGGTACGTCGCGGCCGGCACCGAGCCGAGCAGGAACAGCCCCGAGGCGAACACCACGGTCGACACGTGCACGATGAACCAGTACGAGTTGAGCGCCGGCACCAGCGGCACGATCGGGGTGTAGAGCACCAACTCGGCGGTGGCCACCAGCAGCACCATGACCAGGGTCAGGAACAGCCCGAGGCGGCGCAGCGACGGCACCTTCCAGAGCACCACCAGCCAGGCGGCGACGCCGATGAACGAGACCGTGAGCACGAACTCGTACATGTTGCCCCAGGGCATCCGCTCGGCGGCGATGCCCCGGGTCACCAGCCCGACCAGGTGCAGGGCCGCGCCCACGCCGGTCAGGGCCACCGCGATCCAACCGGCGAGTGCGGCCTTCCGCGCGGTGCGCTCGGCCGAGGTCCGTCCCCCACCACCACCGGCTGTCCCGCCACCGGCCCCGGCCACGCCGTCGGCCGTACCCGTCGAACCGCCGTCCTCGGCCGCCCCCGTCGCGTTGCCGCTGCCCGCTGCGCCCGTCGCGCCGGAGCCACCGCCGACCGCCGCGCCGACCAGCTCGCGGGCGGGGGTCGCCGCCACCTTGGCCCGCGAGTTGCCGAGTGCGTACTCGACCGCGTGGCTGATCATCGCCAGCAGGTACACCAGGGTGGCGATCGACACCACCTGGTCGGATAGTGCGGACATCACTCGGCTCCTTCTCGGGACCCGGCCCGCTCGTCCGGGTCGGTGGCGGCCTCGCCGGTCCGCCGGTCGTCGCCGATTGCGGCGACCAGTTGGCTGAACTCGGCGGCGAACCCCGGATGTTCGGTCCGGGGCAGGCCAGCCACCTCGACCAAGCTACTACCGTCCGTCGGAGATCCACCCTCGGGGGGCCCGGAACCAGCGAGCCCAGGCCCGGGGGGCCCCGAAACGGCCGGCAGCACCCGGACGAAGATCCGGCGTCGCCGGACGAACAGCGAACCCATCAGCCCGAGCACCAGGCCGATGGAGCTGACCAGCAGCAGCATCGTGCCCGGGTCGTGCCGCACGGACAGCACGATGTAACGCTCGGTGCCGACGAACTCGACCGTGGTGCCGTCGTCAAGCGTCCAGCTCTCGCCCTTGCGCAGCTCCTTGGAGCCGATCTCGGTGAGCCGGCCGTTGCTGATCTGCCGCTGGTCGAGCTGGTAGACCGAGCCGGGGATGCCGCCGTCGAGGCCCAGGTTGCCCCGATAGGCGATCAGGCCGAGCAGCGGGTTCTGCTCCGTCGGGTACTCGGAACGGGTGAACGGGGGCTCCTGCGGCGCGGTCGGCAGGTACAGGCCGGAGAAGGCCATCTGGAGGTTCGGGTTCCGCTCGCCGGTCGCCGGGTCGACGTTGGCGTCCGGGAAGGCCGCCAGGCCCTCACTGGTCAGCCCCATGTCGCCGGTGGTGAGGAACGGCACCGGACTGGTCTGGGACTTGCCGAACCGATCGGTGTAGCGGATCAGCGGCACGTAGCCGTGGCCGAGCAGATAGACGTTCGCCCCGTCGAGACGCAGCGGCGAGTTGACCGAGAACTCGGCCGCCCGGGGCGCACCGCCGTCCTCATCGACCGTGACCTTCGCGTTGAAGAACGAGGGCTGACCGCTCGGCAGGAACTCGGCCTCGAACTCGTCGAGCCGCATGCAGAACCGGGGCAGGTCGTCGCCGACACGCGGGCCGAGCTTCACCTCCGCGTACTGCTGGCGGGTGTTGCAGAAGACGCCGTCCGGGCCGGAGACAAGGAGCCGGTTGCCGTGCCAGCCGTACCAGGAGCCGAGCGCGACACCGACCAGCAGCAGCACCATCGAGGAGTGGAAGATCAGGTTGCCGGTCTCCTTGAGGTAACCCTTCTCGGCGGAGATCTCGTCGCCGCGTACCGCCACCCGCCACCGGCGGCGCCGCAGCGTCTCGGCGATCGCCGCTGCGCCACCGGCGGGCGCCGGCACCACCGCGTGCTGGGGCAGCCGCTCCAGCCGCTTCGGTACGGCCGGCGGCCTGGCCCGCAGCGCCCGGACGTGATCGCGCAGCCGGGGCGTGATGCACCCGATCAGCGAGGTGAACAACAGCAGATAGATCGCCGAGAACCAGACCGAGCTGAACGCCTCGAACGCGCCGATCCGATCCAGCACCGGAGCGAGCTGCGGATTCGCGGTGTAGAAGTCCCGGACGTCCTCCGGGTTGACGCCACGCTGCGGCAGCACCGAACCCGGGATCGCGGCGACCGCGAGCAGGAAGAGCAGCACCAACGCCGTACGCATGCTGGTGAGCTGCCGCCACGAGTTGCGCAGCAGGGCGATCAGCGCGTGGGGGCGGCGCCGGGGTGACTCGGCCGGGGCGGCAGGTCGTTCGTCCACCGCGGTCATCAGATGCTCACCTCGAAATCGCCCACCCCGACGGTCGTCTGCAACCAGATCACGACGTTGGCCCATCCGCCGGTGAGCAGGGCCAGCCCGATCAGGATCAGCAGCACGCCGCCGACCCGGGTGACCCAGCGGCTGTGCCGCCGGATCGTGCGGAAGACCCCGAGCAGGCGGCTGAAGCCGAGCCCGAAGACGATGAACGGTATGCCCAGCCCGAGGCAGTACGCCACGGCGAGCACCACCGCGCGGTCGGTCTGCCCGCTGGTGGTGGCCATGCCGAGCACCGCGGCCAGCGTCGGGCCGGTGCAGGGGACCCAGCTCAGGGCGAACACCGCGCCGAGGACGGGTGCGCCGAGCAGGCCGGCGTTCGGCAGTCGGTTGATCCGGAACTCGCGTTGGAAGCCGGGCAGCACCCCGAGGTAGCCCAGCCCGAGCACCACGATCAGCCCGCCGACGACGATCTCCAACGTCCGCTCGTAGTCGAAGAAGACCCGGCCGATGCTGCTGAACAGGATCGCGGTGGCGGTGAAGACCACGGTGAAGCCGGCGATGAAGAGCAGCGTCCCGGCGAGTACGCGCCCCTTGACCGCCGGACTGACCCGGGTGCGCTCTCGCACCGCCGTACCCCCGCCGGACGTGTTAGGAGGGGACCCCTCCTCTACACCAGGCGTTAGTACGGGGCCCTTCCTTACATCCCGGCCCTCCAGGTCGGCGCCGGCCAGGCCGGTCACGTACGACAGGTAGCCCGGCATCAGGGGCAGTACGCACGGGGAGAGGAAGCTGACCAGCCCGGCCAGCGCCGCCGCGCCCACCGCCAGCAGCAGTGGACCCGAGACGGCGACCTGACCGAACGTCTCGCCCATCAGCGAGGGCCGGACGCCGCGGTCGACTCGGCGGCTATCCGCTCGACGATGGGTTGCAGGCCCTCCTGGCGTACCGCCGCCCGGATCACGGTCGCGATCCGGCCCTCCCGGTCGAGGATCACGGTGGCGGGGATGGTGTTCGGCGGAATGTCCAGGTCGAGGGCGAGGCGGCTGCCCGGGTCGAAGAGGCTCGGGTAGCTGATCCCGTAGCCCTCCTCGAAGGCGATCGCCTTGTCCCGGCTGTCCTGCACGTTGATGCCGAGGAAGGTCACCCCGGAGTCCTTGGTCGCCTGGTAGGTGTTCTCCAGGTCGTCGGCCTCGGCCCGGCACGGCGCGCACCAGGAACCCCAGAAGTTGACCACGACGACCTGGCCCCGCTGCTGCGTCACGTCGTAGGAGCCGCCCTCCAGCAGCTCACCCGCGAGGCGCGGCGCGTCGGAACGCTGGTCCGGGGCACACTCCACGATGCCGCCCACGTTGTCGCAGTCCGCCTCGCGGCCGCCGCCGCTGCACCCGCTCAGCACCGTCGTGGCGGTCACGGCGGCGAGCAGACCCACCGCCCACCTGCGGGTACGCATCTCAGGCTCCCTTGGCGGTCCGCGCGGTCGGCGAGATCGCCACCAGGTGCGCGGCCGGCTCGGAATAGCCGATCCCGACGATCTTGGCATCGTCAAAGTGGAACGTGGTCAGCGAGGCCAGCCCGCACTGCCGGCGGCGCGGGTCGTGCCAGAGCCGCTTACGTTCGACGTGACGACGCAGCGTCCAGATCGGGAGCTGGTGCGACACCAGGACGGCCTCCCGCCCCTCGGCGGCAACCCGGGCGGCGTGCAACGCGGCGAACATCCGCTCGGCGATCACCCGGTACGCCTCGCCCCAGGAGGGGGTCACCGGGTCACGCAGCACCCACCAGTTGCGCGGGTCGCGGAAGGAGCCGTCACCGGGCGAAACCTTCTTGCCCTCGAACCAGTTGGCGCTCTCGATGAGCCGTTCGTCGACCCCGACGGGAAGACCGAACTGGGCGGCGATCGGTTCGGCGGTCTGCTGGGCGCGTTCCAGCGGGCTGGCGACCACGTGCACGACCTCGCGTTCGGCGAGCCCCTGCGCGGCGGCCTTGGCCATCTGGACACCCAGCTCACTGAGGCGGAACCCCGGGAGCCGGCCGTAGAGGATGCCGTCCGGGTTGTACACCTCGCCGTGCCGAAGCACGTGAACCACCGTTTTGCTCACTGCTGTGCCCCCTCTGTTCGCGACTGCGGGGCGCGCAAGACCGGCGCACTCCTCGCGCTCACTGCTACCCCCCTGTTGTCGCTGCCGCCGCATCGGCCGCCACCGGCAGAGCAGCGGCGATCTGTTCCAGGGCGGCGTCGTCGATCGCCGCCGACACGAACCAGGACTCGAACGCGCTCGGCGGCAGGTAGACCCCGGCCGCGAGCATCGCGTGGAAGAACGCCTTGAACGCGGGCACCTGCTGGGTGCGGGCGCTGTCGTAGTCGACCACGTCGGCGTCGGTAAAGAAGATCGAGAACATGTTGCCCGCGTACGACAGCCGGTGCGGGACCCCGGCGGCGGCCAGCGCGTCGGCGGCGAGCTTGCCCACGACGGCGGCGGTGTCGTCCAGCCGGCGGTACAGCGCCTCGTCGGCCAACCGCAGGGTGGTCAGACCGGCCGCGCAGGCCAGCGGGTTACCGGAAAGGGTGCCGGCCTGGTAGACCGGGCCGGCCGGGGCCAATCGCGACATGATCTCCGTGCGCCCGCCGAACGCCGCCGCCGGCAGCCCACCACCCATGACCTTGCCGTACGTCCACAGGTCCGCGTCGACCGGATCGAGGCCGTACCAGCCGGAGCGGGACACCCGGAACCCGGTCATCACCTCGTCGACGATGAGCAGCGCGCCGTGCGCGTGCGCGATCCGCGCCAACTGGCCGTTGAAGTCGTCACGGGGCGCCACCACGCCCATGTTGCCCGGCGCCGCCTCGGTGATCACGGCGGCGATGTGCTCGCCCTCGGCGGCGAACGCCTCCTGCACCGAGGCTAGGTCGTTGTAGGGCAGCACGATGGTCTCGCCGGCCGCCGCGCCGGTGACGCCGGGCGAGTCGGGCAGGCCGAGGGTGGCCACGCCGGACCCGGCCGCCGCCAGCAGCGCGTCCACGTGCCCGTGGTAGCAGCCGGCGAACTTGATGATCTTTGAACGTTCGGTGTATCCACGGGCCAGCCGGATCGCCGACATGGTCGCCTCGGTGCCCGAGTTGACCAGCCTGACCTGCTCGACCGAGGTCCGCGCGACGATCTCGGCGGCCAGGTCGACCTCGCCCGGGGTGGGTGTGCCGAAGCTGGTGCCCTGCGCGGCGGCGGCCTGCACGGCCGCCACCACCTCGGGATGGGCGTGGCCGAGGATCAGCGGGCCCCACGAGCAGACCAGGTCGACGTAGCGTCGCCCGTCCGCGTCGTAGAGCCACGGTCCCTCGCCACGGACCATGAAGCGTGGTGTGCCCCCGACCGCCCGGAAGGCGCGCACGGGGGAGTTCACCCCGCCCGGCACGATGGCGCGGGCGCGGTCGAACAGGGCCTCTGAGGCCGGCGCGTCGACCGGATAGCGGTCGGTTCCGGCGGGAAACACCTCGGTCACGATGCCGCCATTGTGTCAGCGCCCGACGGCGGATCGGCAGGCACCCCGGACCAGGGTTATCCGGCTCACCTACGGCACGCTGGGCGTAGGCGTTCGCCTCGACAGGCCGGGTGCCCGAGATCGCGATAGGCTGGCCCGGTGGATCGTGCCGAACTGTCCATCACCGTACACCGGACTGGCGACGAAGCAGTGCTTCGCCTGACCGGTGAGATCGACATGCTCACGGCCGCCCAGCTGTCGACCATCGTCAACGAAGTGCTCACCGAACCTCCGCCCCGGATCGTGCTCGATCTCGGCGGGGTCACCTTCTGCGACTCGCAGGGGTTGGGGACGCTCGTCGTCCTCAGCCGTAAGGCCAGCCACGCGCAGAGCCTGCTCCTCCTGACCAACGTGGGGGAGTTCCTGCTACGCGTACTGGACATCACGGGCCTCCGCAGCGCCCTGATGATCCGCAACGACGCCCCCACCAGCTGAGCCATCCCGTTTCATCCCGTGCCGCACCCGGCCACGGCGTCAGGTGGTGGTGCCCCAGCGGGCCTGTTCCAGCAGGGCCACCGCCCGCGAGACGGCGTCGGGGTCCTTGTCGGCAGCACGCAGCAGGGTGCTCGCCTCGTCGACCGCGTCGGTCAGCAGTCGCCACTGGGCGTCCCGTTCCCGCACCATCTCGGACTGCGCGGTGAGCTGCCGGGTCTTCGTCCACAGCTCCACGAAGACCGAGACCTTGGCCCGCAGCACCCAGGGGTCGAAGGGCTTCGTCAGGTAGTCCACCGCGCCGACCGCGTAGCCACGCAACGCCAGTTGGGCGTCCCGGTCGGCGGCGGTCAGGAAGATGATCGGTACGTGCCGGGTCCGTTCCCGCCGCTTGATGTGACTGGCCGTCTCGAAGCCGTCCATGTCCGGCATCTGGGCGTCCAGCAGGATCACCGCGAAGTCGTCCACCAACAGTTGCTTCAGGGCCGCCTCGCCGCTCTCCACCGCGACCGTCTGCACCGGCAGGCCCTGGAGGATCGCCTCCAGTGCCATCAGGTTCTCCCGGCGATCATCGACCAGCAGCGCCTTCGCCACCTGCGTCATGAGCCCTCCTCGGTGCGGCTGCCACTGATCGAGCTGGTCATCAGTTCGATCAGCTCGTCCAGGTCGACCGGCTTGGTGATGTAGTCGCTTGCCCCGGCCGCGATCGCCGACTCCCGGTCACCGGGCATCGCCTTGGCGGTCAGGAAGACGATCGGCAGGTCCACGAAACGGTGGTTCCGGCGGATCTGCCGGGTCGTCTCGTACCCGTCCTGGTCGGGCATCATCGCGTCCATCAGGACGATGTCCACCTCCGGGTGCTCCGCCAGCAGGCGCACCCCGTCGCTGCCGTTGTCGGCGTACAGCACCGTCATGCCGTGCAGTTCCAACGCGCTGGTCAGGGCGAAGACGTTGCGGACGTCGTCGTCGACGATCAGCACGGTGGCGCCGTCGAGCTGACGGGTCTTGGGTGCCTCCGGCCGCTGCGGCAGCAGCTCCACCGGCGGCATCAGCAGCGATGACGGCAGGCCGGCCCGCTGCGGTGACGGTGGCGACGGCGCCACCACCGCGTCCGGCGCCAGCACGTCGGGCAGGTACAGCGTGAACGTCGAGCCCTGGCCCGGCGCCGAGGTGACGGTGATCGTGCCGCCGATCAGGCGGGCCAGGTCCCGGCTGATCGACAGCCCCAGGCCGGTGCCGCCGTAGCGGCGGCTGGTGGTGCCGTCCGCCTGCTGGAACGCTTCGAAGATGAGCGACAGCTTGTCGTCGGAGATGCCGATACCGGTGTCGATCACCGTGAACGCGACCACCTGCCGGGCGTTGGTCAGCGCCGGTACGTCGAACACCACGTGCTCCGGAGCACGCGAGATGCGCAACGTAACCGCGCCGTTGTCGGTGAACTTGACCGCGTTCGAGAGCAGGTTACGCAGGACCTGCTGGAGCCGCTGCGCGTCGGTGACCACCGCCGCCGGCAGGTCCGGCCCGACGCGTACCTGGAAGTCCAGGCCCTTCTCGTCGGCCTGCGGCGCGAACGCCTGCTCCACGTAGTTGCGGATCTCCACGAACCGGATCTCGGTCGGCTCCACGTCCATCCGACCAGCCTCGATCTTGGACAGGTCGAGGATGTCGTCGATCAACGAGAGCAGGTCGGAACCGGCGCCGTGAATGGTCCGGGCGAACTCGATCTGCTTCGGGCTGAGGTTCTGCTCCGAGTTCTCGGCGAGCAGCCGGGCCAACAGCAGCAGCGAGTTCAGCGGCGTACGCAGCTCGTGGCTCATGTTCGCCAGGAACTCCGACTTGTACGCCGAGGCCCGGGCGAGCTGCTGCGCCTTCTCCTCCAGGCCGAGCCGAGCCAGCTCGATCTCCCGGTTCTTGGTCTCGATGTTGCCCTTCTGCTCGGACAGCAGGGTGGCCTTCTCCTCCAGCTCGGCGTTGGTGCGCTGCAACTCCGCCGACTGCTCCTGCAACTCGTGGGCCAGCCGCTGCGACTGGGCCAGCAGTTCCTCGGTACGCCGGTTGGCCTGGATGGTGTTGACTGTGATGCCGATGATGGAGACCAGCCGCTCCAGGAACGCCAGGTGCAGCTCGGAGAAGGGGGTGACGGTGGCGAACTCGATCACGCCGAGCAGTTCGCCCTCGAAGAGGACGGGCAGCACCACCAGGTCGGCCGGTGGGGTGTCGGCCAGCCCGGAGCGGAGCGTGATGCGGCCGTCCGGCACCGCGCCGACCCGGATCGTGCGCCGGGAGATCGCCGCCTGACCGACGAGTCCCTCACCGGGCCCGAAGGTGACGTCATGTCCCCGGGATACGTAGCCGTACGAGGCGGTCAGCCGCAGCCGCATCACCCCTTCGGAGTTGTCCGCCAGGAAGAACGCGCCGAGTTGCGCGTCGACCAGCGGAGTCACCTCCTGCATGATCATCCGGCAGACCTCGCCGAGATCGCGCTGGCCCTGCAACAGACCACCGATGCGGGCCAGGTTGGAGTCGAGCCAGCCCTGCTCCGCGTTCTTGTGGGTGGTCTCCCGCAGGGTGACGATCATCTGGTTGATGTTGTCCTTGAGCTCGGCGACCTCGCCCTGTGCCTCGACGGTGATCCGCTGGGTCAGGTCGCCACGGGTCACCGAGGTGGAGACCCGGGCGATGGCGCGGAGCTGGGTGGTCAGCGTCGAGGCGAGCTGGTTGACGTTCTCGGTGAGGTCCCGCCAGGTGCCGGAGACGCCCTTCACCTGCGCCTGACCGCCGAGCTTGCCCTCGCTGCCGACCTCACGGGCCACCCGGGTGACCTCGTCGGCGAACGACGAGAGCTGGTCGACCATCGTGTTGACCGTCGACTTCAGCTCCAGGATCTCGCCCTGCGCGTCGACCGTGATCTTCTGCGACAGGTCACCCTTGGCCACCGCCGTGGTCACCGACGCGATGTTCCGCACCTGACCCGTCAGGTTCGACGCCATCGAGTTCACGTTGTCCGTCAGGTCCCGCCACGTTCCCGAGACCCCCTTCACCTCGGCCTGACCACCGAGCTTGCCCTCGGTGCCCACCTCACGGGCCACCCGGGTCACCTCGTCGGCGAACGACGACAACTGATCGACCATCGTGTTCACGGTCGACTTCAACTCCAGGATCTCGCCCTGCGCGTCGACCGTGATCTTCTGCGACAGGTCGCCCTTGGCGACGGCGGTGGAGACCTGGGCGATGTTGCGGACCTGGGCGGTCAGGTTGGACGCCATCGAGTTGACGTTGTCGGTGAGGTCCCGCCAGGTGCCGGCGACGCCCTTCACCTGCGCCTGACCACCGAGCTTGCCCTCGGTGCCCACCTCACGGGCCACCCGGGTCACCTCGTCGGCGAACGACGACAACTGATCGACCATCGTGTTCACGGTCGACTTCAACTCCAGGATCTCGCCCCGGGCGTCCACCGTGATCTTCTGCGACAGATCACCCTTGGCCACCGCCGTGGTCACCGACGCGATGTTCCGCACCTGACCCGTCAGGTTCGACGCCATCGAGTTCACGTTGTCCGTCAGGTCCCGCCACGTTCCCGAGACCCCCTTCACCTCGGCCTGACCACCGAGCTTGCCCTCGGTGCCCACCTCACGGGCCACCCGGGTCACCTCGTCGGCGAACGACGACAACTGATCGACCATCGTGTTCACGGTCGACTTCAACTCCAGGATCTCGCCCCGGGCGTCCACCGTGATCTTCTGCGACAGATCACCCTTGGCGACGGCGGTGGACACCTGCGAGATGTTGCGGACCTGACTGGTCAGGTTGCCGGCGAGCTGGTTGACGTTCTCGGTCAAGTCGCGCCAGGTGCCGGAGACGCCGCGTACCTGGGCCTGGCCGCCGAGCTTGCCCTCGGTGCCCACCTCACGGGCCACCCGGGTCACCTCGTCGGCGAACGACGAGAGCTGGTCGACCATCGTGTTGACGGTGTCCTTGAGCTCCAGGATCTCGCCCTGGGCGGCCACCGTGATCTTCTGCGACAGATCGCCCCGGGCCACCGCCGTCGAGACCTGCGCGATGTTGCGGACCTGGGCGGTCAGGTTCGACGCCATCGAGTTGACGCTGTCTGTCAGGTCCTTCCAGGTGCCGGCCACGCCGGGCACCTCCGCCTGGCCGCCGAGCTTGCCCTCGGTGCCCACCTCACGGGCCACCCGGGTCACCTGCTCGGCGAAGAGGCGCAGCGTGTCGGTCAACGAGTTCATGGTGTCGGCCAGCGCCGCCACCTCGCCCCGCGCGCTGACCGTGATCTTCTGCGACAGGTCGCCCTTCGCCACCGCCGTCGCAACCTGCGAGATCGACCGCACCTGGCCGGTAAGGTTGGAGGCCATGGTGTTCACCGAGTCGGTGAGGTCCTTCCAGGTGCCGGCCACCCCGCGTACGTCGGCCTGGCCACCGAGCTTGCCCTCGGTGCCCACCTCACGGGCCACCCGGGTCACCTCGTTGGAGAAGGACGAGAGCTGGTCGACCATGGTGTTGACCGTGCGGCCGATGCGCAGGTACTCGCCGCGCAGCGGGCGACCGTCCATCTCCAGCGCCATGTGCTGGGAGAGGTCGCCGTCGGCGACCGCCACGATGACCCGGGCGATCTCGGTGGTCGGCCGGCCCAGGTCGTCGATCAACGAGTTGACCGCGCGCTGCCCCTCCGCCCAGGAGCCGTCCAGCCCCTCCTCGTCCAGGCGTTCGGTCAGCCGACCGTCGCGTCCCACGACCCGGCTGATCCGGCGCAGGTCGAGATGCTGCCGCTCCTGGAGCGACACCACGTCGTTGAAGGCGTCGGCCACCTCGCCGGCCGCCCCCGAACGCCGGGGCAACCTGACCTTGAGATCGCCACCGCGGACCCGTCGCAGCGCCTCGGCCAGCTCGGTGAGGACCGCCTCGTGGTCGGCGGCGGAGGTGTCCGCAGTCGCCGACTGTTTCGCCGTGGTCATCATTCCTCGCACTCGCATCGGGATACACCGGCCCGCGCCGGCCACCCCATCATTGTCCCCGTGACCTCGAAACCGCCACGGCGCACCGCCGTCCGTATTCCGGACCCGACGCGTGATCAGCTTGGCACCGGGCGGGTGCCGGGGCAGGATACGAGGGTGTCAGCGGCGGTGGGGCCAACCAGGGACGGGGGCCCGGAGGAGCACATCCGGCGGGTTCGGCTGCCCGCCGACCGGCGTACGCCGGCCGCCGCACGGGCGGTCGTCCGGTCCGTACTGGCCGAGGCGAACCTGGACGGACTTCTCAATGAGGCACTCCTGCTCACCACGGAGTTGTCCACCAACGCGGTCGAGCACGCCCGGACCGAACTCGACATCGAGGTCAGCGCCGACTCGTCCGGGCTGACCGTGACCGTCTCGGATTTCGCCTCCGGCCCGGTCGACGAGCTGACCGTCGGCGTCCGGAACGTGGCGACCGACATCACAGAGGTCGCCGAACGTGGGCGGGGTCTGCTGCTGGTCGACCACTTCGCGAGCCGGTGGGGCACCACCTACCTGCCCAGCGGCAAGGGCGTGTGGTTCCGGTTGGAACGCCCCGGGCCGCAGCCCGCCCGACCGGACGATTTCGCCCCGCCGACCGGCCGTTCGGACGGCAGGCACGCCTCCGTGCCCAGCGCCGGGGCGATGAGCGCGCTGATGCAGATCAGCCCTGACCCGTACGCGGAGGATCCGCTGCCGGACTTCGCCACCAGCCTGCTCACCCGGGTGGCGGAGATGGTCGGCGCGGCCGGCGGGATGGTACGCCTCGATCGGGGCGACGGACACGGCCCGCAGGCCCTCGCCCGGTACGGCCGGCAGCCCCGCCCCGGCAACGACCTGCTCCGGGTGCCGCTGGCGGTGCATCGCCCGTACGCGGGTGAGCTGGAACTCGACGCCGCCCCCACCGCGTACGCCCGGCCGCTGGCCGTGCTGACCGCCGAGCGGCTGTCGCTGCACCTGGAGAACGACCGGCTGCGCCGCGCCGACGTCCGGCGGCAGGCGTGGCTGACCTTCCTCGCCGAGGCCAGCGAGCTGCTCGCCCAGTCCCTGGACGTGGAGCTGACCATGGCGCTCGTCCCGCAGCTCGTGGTGCCCCGGCTCGGGCAGTGGTGCGCCGTGCACACCACCGATGAGTGGGGTCGGCTCCGGCTGGCCGCAGCCAGTCACGCCGACGAGTCGATGCTGCCGCAGTTGCACGCCACGCTCCGCGAGGCGGGACCGGACTCGGTCCAGGCCCGGCTGCGCGAGGCGAGTCGCAACGGCACCCAGACACCGCTGGGCGCGCCGATGGAGGGCTTCGCCGTGCCGCTGATCGCCCGAGGTCAGCGCCTCGGCACGCTGGCCGTCGGCCGGCACCAGCGGCACCGGCACGATCCCGACGAGATCGCGGTGCTGGAGGACGTGGCCCGGCGCGCCGCCCTGGCGATCGAGAACGCCCGCATTCACGCCGAGCGCCGCCGGGTGGCGCAGACGTTGCAGCAGTCTCTGCTGCCGCCGGTGCTGCCCGTGGTGGACGGCATCGGCTTCGCCGCCGAGTACGTGCCGACCGGCGGCGACGCCGAGGTCGGCGGCGACTTCTACGACGTGGTGCCGATGCCGGACGACCGTTGGCTGGTGGTGATCGGCGACGTCTCCGGCAAGGGAGTGCAGGCCGCAGCGGTCACCGGGCTGGTCCGGGACGTGATCCGGGTGCTGGCCGGGGACGGCAAGCCCCTGCCCGAGGTGCTGTCCCGGCTCAACGAGACGCTTGTCGAGCGGGGTGCCGGCCGGTACTGCACGCTGGCCCTGGCGGCGGTCGGCCCGGGCGAGGACGGGCAGCTCGACGTCGGACTGCACCTGGCCGGTCACGACCGACCGGTGCTGGTACGCGCGGCGGGTGGCCCGGCCACGTTCGTCGGCACCGGCGGCACCGCGCTCGGTCTGCTCGACGCGATCACCTCGCCGACCCTGGACATCGCCCTCGACCCGGGCGACTGCCTGGTCTTCTACACCGACGGGGTGACCGAGCGACGTCGGGGCCGGGAGCTGTTCGGCACCGGCCGGCTCCGGGACGCCGCCGCGCCGCTCGCCGGCTACTCGGCGGACGTGGTGGCGGCGCGACTGCGGGCCACCGCGATCAACTTCTCGGTCGAGGCGCCTCGGGACGACATCGCCATCCTGGTCCTCCGCAACGACGCCGTCTGACCGCTGGGCCTGCTGAGACGCCGCCGGACCTCACAGGCCGCCGGGGAGGCGACCGGGGGCCAGCCGGTGGCCCGGATCGAGGTGCTGCTTGACGGCGCGCAACCGGGCCATGCCGGTCAGCTCGCCCCACAGGTCGACGGCCCGCCGGACGGCGGGCGGCGCGGAGAGCACCACACAGCGACCCCGTCGGGCGAGCAGCACGCTGCGCACCGCGACCAGGATCGACGCCACCCGGTCGGGGGCCATCGTGCCGGGCAGGGCGGCGTGCACCACACCGAGGCCGGCGGAGCCACGGACCGGCACCGGCGCGCCGGCCGCGTCCCGCAACGCGTAGACGGCGGCGTGCAGGTCGTTGATCGGCACCTCCAGCCGGAGCGCGGTGTCACCGGGGGCGAACGGGTAGCTGCGCCACCAGGACGGCGCGGACCGGGCGACGGTGGCCCGGGCGCCGAGCATCGACCTGAGCCGGTCGGACCGCTCCGCCACGTCGGACGGGCCGCCTTCCAGCAGCACCACCAGCGAGCCGGCACCCGCCGGGCCGGTCGACGGGCGCCCCGTCATGGACGGGTGACGCGCCATCGACTCGGCCCGGTGGTCCCGGGGCCGGGGTCCCGCGCCGGCCGGCAGGTCCATCTCGATGGCAGCCGGGTCGAGCCGGGCGGCGAGCACCGCCCGGACCAGGTCGTGCACCTCCAGTGGGGTCCACACCGGGCGGGTCACCCAGACCCGGCTGGCGGGCAGGGGCTGCACCCGCAGGGTCGCGCTGACCAGCACGCCGAGCGCCCCCTCCGAGCCGCACAGCAGCCGGGCCTGGGCCAGCCCGGCCGCTCCGCCACCGGCCTCGGCCAGCTCACCGTCGGCGGCCAGGTAGCGCAGGCCGACGAGCTGGTCGCAGGCGGTGCCGTGCCGGTGTCGCAGCGGACCGGCCTCGTCGGCGGCGAGCACCCCGCCGACCGTGGCGCCGGGCGAGGGCGCGTCCAGCGCCAGCCGCTGACCGGTGCGTTCCAGGCTGGCCTGCACCGCGCGCAGCGGCGTGCCGGCACCGACCTCGGCGGTGCCCTGGCCGGCCGGCTGGTGACCGATGCCGGCCAGCCGACCGGTGTCGAGCATGATGTCGACCCGCTCCGGCACGGCACCCCAATCGATCTTGGTGCCGGCACCGCGTGCCACCACCGTCAGGTCGTGCCGCGCGGCGAGCCGCAGCACCTCTGCCGCCGGGTGGGTGCCGCCGGGCACCGCGACCCAGCGGGCCAGTCGCCCGGCCACCTCGTCGGCCGGACCGGCGAACCGGGCGAAGCGTGAACCGCAGATCTCGGTGAGCCGACGGGCGATGTCGAGGGCACCGGACCCGCCGGTGGAACGCGCTGGCAGCATGGCTGCGATCGTACATGTGTTCGAACGGCGTGGTGGGGATTCGCGCCGCCCGAGACGCCCGGCCTGCCGGTAACGTGGCGCCGTGACCACCGAGACCCCCGTGCCCGTAGCCAGGCAGGTGCCGACCGAACGCGTCCACCACGGCGTTACCGTCGTCGACGAGTACGCCTGGCTGGCCACCAAGGACGACCCTGAGACGATCAACTACCTCAAGGCCGAGAACGCCTGGACCGAGTCGCGTACGGCGCACCTGGCCGAGCTGCGCACGGAACTGTTCGAGGAGATCCGCCGGCGCACCCAGGAGACCGACCTGTCGGTGCCGACCCGCAAGGGCAGGCACTGGTACTACTCCCGGACGGTCGAGGGCAAGCAGTACGGCGTGCACTGCCGCCGGCCGGTCCGCGACGGCGAGACCACGCCGCCGATCAGCCCCGACGGCGCCCCGCTGGACGGCGAGGAGGTGCTGCTCGACGGCAACCTGCTCGCCGAGGGCCACGACTTCTTCTCGCTGGGCGCCTTCGACGTGAGCCCGGACGGCCGGTTCCTGGCCTACTCGACCGACTTCTCCGGCAAGGAACGCTTCACCCTCCGGATCAAGGACCTCAGCACCGGCGAGCTGCTGCCCGACGAGATCCCCGACACCTTCTACGGCACCGCCTGGGCCGCCGACGCCTCGGTGCTGTTCTACGTCACCGTGGACGACGCCTGGCGTCCGCACCGGGTCTGGCGGCACGTGCTCGGTACGGCCGCCGCCGACGACGTGGTGGTGCACTCCGAGGACGACGAGCGGTTCTGGGTCGGGGTCGAGCTGACCCGCTCGGAACGCTTCATCCTGATCGACATCGCCAGCAAGATCACCAGCGAGGTACGCGTCATCCCGGCCGGCAACCCCACCGGCGAGCCGGCCGTGATCGCCCCCCGCCGGCAGGGCGTCGAGTACTCGGTGGAGCACCACGGGCACCGGTTCCTGATCCTGCACAACGACGGCGCGGAGGACTTCGCGCTGGCGTACACCTCGGCCGACGCCCCGGGCGACTGGGTGCCACTGATCGCGCACTCCCCCGGCACCCGTCTGGAGTCCGTCGACGCCTTCGCCGATCACCTGGTCGTCACGCTGCGCGCCAACGGGCTGACCGGGCTGCGGGTGCTGCCGGTCGGTGGCGGCGACGGTCACGGCATCGAGTTCCCCGAGCCGCTGCACACGGCCGGGCTGGACTCGAACCCGGAGTACCGCACCGGGCGGGTGCGGCTGCGCTACACCTCGCTGGTCACCCCGGACTCGGTGTACGACTACGACCTGGTGACCCGCGAGATGACGCTGCTGCGGCGGCGACCGGTGCTACCCGGACCGGACGGGCGGGAGTACCGGCCGGAGGACTACGAGCAGCACCGGGACTGGGCCCTGGCCGACGACGGCACCAAGGTGCCGATCTCGCTGGTCTGCCGCCGGGACACCCCCCGCGATGGTTCCGCGCCCTGCGTCATCTACGGCTACGGCTCGTACGAGGCCAGCATGGACCCCTGGTTCTCGGTCGGGCGGCTGTCCCTGCTGGACCGTGGCGTGATCTTCGCGGTGGCCCACATCCGGGGCGGCGGCGAGTTGGGCCGGAGCTGGTACGAGCAGGGCAAGCTGCTGGCCAAGAAGAACACCTTCACCGATTTCGTCGCCTGCGCCCGGCACCTGGCCAAGGCGGGCTGGACATCGTCGGACCGGCTGCTCGCCCGGGGCGGCTCGGCCGGCGGGTTGCTGATGGGCGCGGTGGCCAACCTCGCGCCGGACGCCTTCACCGCCATCGTCGCGCAGGTGCCGTTCGTGGACGCGCTCTCCACGATCCTCGACCCGTCGCTGCCGCTGACCGTCACCGAGTGGGAGGAGTGGGGCAACCCGCTCGCCGACCCGGAGGTGTACGCCTACATGAAGTCGTACACACCGTACGAGAACGTGGCCGACCGCGACTACCCGGCGATCCTGGCGATGACCAGCCTCAACGACACCCGGGTGCTCTACCACGAACCGGCGAAGTGGATCGCCCGGCTGCGGGCCCTCGCGCCGCAGGGCGAGTACCTGCTCAAGACCGAGATGGAGGCGGGCCACGGCGGGCCCAGCGGGCGCTACGACGCCTGGCGCGAGGAGGCGTTCGTCAACGCCTGGACCCTGGACCGGATCGGCCGCATCTGACCGCGTCGCCAGCGCAGAACGGGCCAATATCCCAGCCGGCTTGGTGTGTGTGCGACACCAAATATGTCGCACACACAACAACCTTCAGACCAGGACAACGTCCGGACCGGGCTGCTGTGCTGTGGCTCCGCGGTGGTCGGCCTGGCGATCGCCTGGTCCGCCGGCCTCTTTGACACGGGATAAGCCCGCGCACTACGGCTGGCCGGACGACCAAGGCATGGCTGGACATACCCGCGAAGGTGGCTCCAGCCGGCCGGGGTCGGCGTCGCCAGGTCACCAGCATCGGCGGCCTGACACCGGTCCCGCCGAACCACCTCGCCCATGCTCTGCGCCGCCCCGCCTTACCTGGAGCCGCGCCCCCTCGATCTCCGGCCCGCGCCGTACCCGCCAAAACCTGCAAAATCGGGGTGGAAATGCCTCATAGAACCAGTCGCCTGCTCCAGTAAACATTCAGGGCCACTCCGTGTGGTGATCTTGGGTGGCTGTGCGTGATCGACTGACTGGTTTGATCTTGACGGCGTGTCGATGCGTGGCCGGGTGCGATCGATGTGTTGTGATCGGTGGGTGTCTGGCCTGGAGGAGTTGTCGCGTGAGGAGTTGATCGGGCTCACGCGACAGCTGATCGTCCAGGTGGGACAGTTGACCCGGGCGAACCAGGAGTTGACCGATCGGGTCGCCCGGTTGGAACGCCTGGTGTCGCGTAACAGCGGGAATTCGGGGATGCCGCCGTCGAAGGATGATGATCCGGGTCGGAGGCCGCCGGCGGAGGCGTCCGCGTCGGAGCCCGCGGCCGGTGTCGGTAAGCGGAGCCGAGGTAAGCAGCGGGGTGCGCCGGGGGCTCAGCTGTCGTGGTCATCGGCTGCGGATGACACTGTGGATCATTTTCCCGGTGGGGTGTGTGGATGCGGTTCGGATCTGGCTTCGGCGGTTGATCTGGGGGTTTACGCCTCGCATCAGCAGGTCGATGTGCCGGTGATGACGGCGACGGTCACCCAGCATGATCGGCACGCGGTGCGCTGCGGGTGCGGGGCGATGCACGTCGCGGCCCGCCCTGACGGGGTGCCGGACGCGACCGTCTCGTACGGGCCGAACCTTGCGGCGTGGTGCGTCTATCTGATGGTGGTGCACGCGATTCCGGTGGCCCGGTGCGCTGACCTGGTCGCCGCGTTGACCGGCTCGCGTCCGTCGGACGGGTTCGTCCACGCGTTGATCGGCCGGGCCGCGGCGGGGGTGGCCGAGTCGAACCGGATCATCCGCACGCTGATCGCCCTCGCGCATGTGGTCTCCTGCGACGAGACCCCGATCCGGGTCGGTGCCCGCAAGGTCAAGAAGTACCTGCTGGTCGCCTGCACCCGCCTCTACACCTGGTACCTGCTCGGTGACCGTAGCCTCGCACATCGCCGACCCGCTGATCGACACCTACCGGCACGGGGCACGCGTCGGACTCAAGGAGGTCGCCCGGGTCGACGGCCGGAAACAGCCGAAACACCGGGCGCTGCTGGAAGACCTCCGCGACCGCGAGGCCGACATCCTGCGGTTCACCACCGACCTGCGCATCCCACCCACCTCGAACCAGGCCGAACGCGACCTACGACCAGCGAAGACCCAGCAGAAGATCTCCGGACGGCTCACCAGCGAGAAGGTCACCGAACACCGCTACTCCATCCGCGGCTACATCTCCACCGTGACCAAACACCACGCCGACGTCATCACCGCGATCCGCGACGCCATCCTCGGCCGACCCTGGACACCACCCGCCTGGACACCCGGCTAACCCACCACAAGCAACGACCGCCACCACCCATCACACACAGCCACCAACGGCTACATCATGGAGTGGCCCTGAATGCTTACCTGCTCCAGCAGCTCTGTCGCCTTGAGGCCACTGCCGCAAAGAGCGTCGGAATCAACATCAAACAATGATCAACGTGTTTGTGGCGACCAATAAGAAGCGCCACGAGCTACATCGCCTACATGCGACCCTACGCAACCACACCCTTAACAGCAAGCACAGGTTTCGCTACTCGACGTAGTGATGATCTATGGCTAGCGTCCATACTCGCCAAGACGGGGACGGCGGCCATCCGATCGCACAATGGGGCAGCTCTCCCCTAGAGTGCCGACCTATGGAGGTTTCAAGGTGCCCCCTGACCGATCCAAGCAATCCGGCCGCCTGGGCAAGCGCGTAGCACAGACTGCTGTCCTGGGTCTACTCGCCGCTGGCACCGCCGGGATGGTGGCCACGAGCCCCGCGTTCGCCGCCGGCACGTCCAGCAAGGTGTTTAACTGCTACACCGAGTGGTGGAACACGGCTTGGGCGCAGAAGTGCAGCGCTCCGGGCGCCACCTGGGCGGGGGCTTACGATTCGGGCGTAGCCTGCTCGGCACAGGCGGACAAGAGCATGCGCGTCGGTCGAACCCAGGGCAGCACGAACACCGTCAGCGGCACCGACTGTACGTTCGGGGCCAGCAACGGTTGGATCACCTACGTGAACTAGCCGCTGGTAGCGCTTAGCGAAGGAGTGTGGCGGAGAGCCGCACTCCTTCACCACGTGTTCGTGAAATGAGAGAGCTTGCATGAGTGTTGTACTCGACGCGCTGTCCCAGGGTTATGGGACGTCGACTGTCATCGACGGGCTCAGCGTGACGCTGCGACCAGGGATCACCGCCCTGCTAGGCCCCAACGGAGCTGGTAAGACCACCCTGCTCCGCACTTTGGCGACCGTGATGCCGCCGCGCAACGGCCGAATCTACATTGATGACGTCGAGATCTCTGGGGAACGGTCCGCGCGGCAGGTTCGTGACCGGATCGGCTATCTTCCGCAGGATTTCAGCTTCGAGCCGAAAATGACGGTCGCCGACTTCGTGACCTACGCGGCGTGGATGCGCGGGGTGCCGGCCACGCAGTGGCGACGGTCGGTCGACGAGGCGTTGGAGATGGTCGACCTGACCGACCGCCGACGGTCAAAGATGCGCAGCCTCTCCGGCGGCATGCGCAGACGCGCCGGTATTGCCTGGGCGGTCGTCGGGCGGCCTCGGCTGGTGCTGCTGGACGAACCCACGGTCGGCCTGGATCCGCGTCAGCGGCTGCAGTTCCGGAAGATCATCTCGGGGCTCGGTGAGACGGTTGTCGTGCTCAGTACGCACCTGATCGATGATGTCGGGGCGGTGTGTGACCGGGTGATCGTGATGCATGGCGGAGCCTCTCGATTCGACGGCACCGTCGCGGAACTGGAAGCACTGGGCCGTGATGACCTTCCGGGGCACTCCAGCCTGGAACGGGCGTACATGCACCTACTGCCCGAGGGGGAGCAGCAGTTGTGAGTGCACTGTGGCTACACGTTCGCAACTCCCCGATCCGGTGGGCTCTCCCCGTGCTCGTCGTTCTCGATGTGGCGGTGGTGTTTCTACGTAACCGATACTGGATCGGCGTCTGGCCGGAGACCGGTGCCGCAGCGCAGGTGCCCGCTTACCTGCTCGGGGTGGTCGGAGCCGGTGCGGCCGCCTGGGCAGCGAGCGCCCCTGTGCGTCATAGGCTTGAGGAGCAGCTCGGGGCGGCGCGGGTCCACCCGGCACGTGTCGAGGCGCATCGGCTCGCCGCAACTCTGGTGGTTCTGCTGATTCCGTACCTGATCGGTCAGGCAGTGGCCTTCACGGCGACCGCCCGCACGTTCCCGCCGGGGGTGCACCTCTGGCTGGGATATTTTGTGCTTGGCTTGTTCGGGATCCTGCTGTCGGTCGCGATCGGCTGGGCGTGCGGCCGGCTGCTCGGGCCCGTCTTCTCCGCTTTCACGGCGGCGTTGGGCTTCCTGTTCCTGACCGTGTTGCTGGACCGGGTCGAGTTCGTCGTGGTGTCCGGCCGGCCGGCGGTGGCGGTCGACCCACTGCCGATGGCCCTACGACTGGGTCTGGTTGTGGCTCTGCTGCTCGTCATGCTGTGGCTGCCCGGCGCCGCGGTGCCGCGGCAGCGTCGGTGGAGAGCGACAGCACTGCTTCCGGTGGCACTGTTCCTCCTGGTCGTCATGGGCACCACCAGCGTGGTGACCGACCGTCAACCGCCGGGCGACAGGGCGCTCTGCCTCGACGGCACGACGAGGCTGTGCATCTGGCCAGAGAGCGAGAAGTACCTTCCGCGATTGCAGGAGATCAACGAGCGCATCGACGAACTCCCGGCCACCTTCACCCGCCCACCGCTCATCAACGAGTTCGGCCTTCACCCGGTGAGATACATCGGACCCGACGGAGGAAAGTACATCGATGCCGACGCCGGCCCACCCACCTTCAACATCCTGGAGGGAAGTCCGTGGTCCTACGCGGGTAGCATCGGCACGGCGATCGTCAGCGAAACCTTTGGCTACCAGGACTTCCAGAGCTGCGACTGGACGAATCTCACCGGACCGGACTCGGCCCGGCTCTCAACCGTCGACAAATGGCTGGAGGCGTATCTAGTTGGTGGGGTCAGCCCCGACTACCACACCAATGCCCCGGAAGAGATGCAGCAGGCGTGGGCGAAGGGGCGCGCAGTCGCCGCAGATCGCTCCCGTGACGATCAGTTCCGGTGGGCCGAAGGTGAGGTGAGGGAACTCCGTGGCCGTTACTGCCAGCCGAGAAACTGACCTGCCTGCAATGACGAGCCCGCTCCGGCTGTTCCTCGCCGTCCGGCCAGCCCGGACCGTCCTGGCCGTCACCGTCCTGCTGGGCGCGCTCACCGCCTGGTTCGGCCTGGTGCAGACAACGATCCCCATGGCCGTCCAGGAGGGAAAGCCCACGATTCCCCTGTGGCGCATGATCGCCATGGGGGCTGCCGTCCTGCCGGTCCTCGCGCTGACCAGCCCGCTCGCCGACCTGGAACAGGTCACAACCCAACGACTAAGATCTATGCAACGCCGCTACCTCGCTGGCCTGAGTGTCGGCTGTGCTGCGATCTACCTGTTCATCTGCTCAATCATGCTGCATCCCGCAGTGCTCACGATCACTGCCCGCTCCTGGATCGCCTGGTTTGGACTCGCCCTGATTGCGGGAGCCATCCTCGGATGGCGACTGGCCTGGACACTGCCCTCGGGGACCGCCCTGGTGCTCTGGTACTGGGGATACAGCGGAAACCAGCATTACCAATGGTGGGAGTTCAGCGCACGACCCCACGACGACCTGCCCAGCCTCGTCCTCAGCGTCGCACTCCTCGCCGCAGGACTCGCAGCCTACGCAGCGACCCCATGGCGTCGTCGGCGCTGGAGCCGGCGCCGGTGAGGAACACTTCGGATCAACGAGCGTCCGTGCCGCTTGGATCAGACATTCGCTGACGCTGTGCACTCCCTTGATTACGGAATGTCCGCGATCGGCCGGCCGGGAATCAGGCCGGGTCGCGGCCGGTCACGGAGCAGGCGGGGCACATCCGGCAGGGCAGCGTCGACGGCCACCGGCTCCACGAAGACGCCCATCTACCGGGCCGTCGGTCCGAGCTGGCCGGCCAGCTCGTGCAACGCGGGCAGCATGCCGGTGTTGGCTCGTACGCCTGGCCGGTGGCACCGGACAGGTCTGCGGCATCCAGTTCCGGCCGGACGGCTTCCACCCGTTCTGGCGTCGCCCGATGGTGGAGCTGACGGGCCGACGCCGGTCGTTCGCGGACCTGGCCGACCACTGGCCGCCGGCCGCCGCGCCGAGCCCGGCGATCTGCGCCGGTACGGATGCCGCCCGCTGCCGCGCCCTGAACGACCTGCTGACCGGCTGGAAACCTCGACCCACCCCGGTCACCGACGAGGTGATGCGGCTGGCCGAGGCGATCCGGACCGACCGGAACGTACGGCGGGTCGACGGGTTCGCCCGCGACAACGGTCTCTCGGTCCGCCGACTGCAACGCCTCTTCCTCAGCCAGATCGACGCAGGATCGCGCGCGGCCCCCTGCACGGCGACACTGACCGCGTCGCCACTCCCCCGGCCAAGGCTTGCCATTGAATCTTGGTGCGAAACAACGGCCCCTTGAGGGGCGCGTTGGTACCGAGATCCACGAGGAAGCGGCCCAGCACGTCGAGCGGAGCGGTCATCGGGCCGGATTGCGGATCCAGCCGAGAAAGCGGACGTGGAAGTACATCGGTTCGGGTGGCGCTCCGAGCCGGGTCAGGTCGGCGGTCGCCTCCCTGAGCAGATCGGCCATGTCCAGCGCGAGCAGTCGACCGGGGCCGTAGTCGGCCGCGAGTTCGACTCGGGCCTGCGTACACGGCCAGCCGTGCGCGCAGGCGGCACAGAACCAGAGGGGCTTGACGGGGGCGTGCCGTTGCGTCATTCGGGGCTCCTCCCGGGGGCGAGACGGGCGGCGAGCCCTCGGCCGCCGGGCTCGGCCTCCAGCAGCCGAGGGGCCTACCCCATCCCAACCCGACACCCACCCCCCTGTCAATGTTGGCGCGCCCCTAAAGGCGTACCCACTCATGCGCGATCCTATTGACAGGCAAGCGTGCGCCTACCTTCCTTGGCATGGGCAAGGACCGTGGGCCTGGGCCTCTGGTGGCCGCTGGCGAGATCCTGGCGATGCTCGGCGTGGGTCGATCCCGCTTCCGCCAGATCGCCACGCATCCGAACTTCCCGCAGCCGTACCAGGTCCTATCGGTTGGCAAGATCTGGCTACGCGCTGACGTCGAGGAGTACATCCGCCAGTACCGACAGCCGCGTCCGCCCGCAGACGACGAGCAGGGGTAGACCGGCCCAGGGTTCCTCAGCGGCGGCGGAGGGCGACGACGGCGACGTCGTCCTGGATCTCGTCCGGGGCGAGTTCGACGAGCAGGCGCTCGCAGAAGCGGTCCAGATCGCCGTCCACCCGCGACGCGCTTGCGGACAGGGCGATCATCCCGTCGTCGATGGTGACGTCCCGCCGTTCGATCAGCCCGTCGGTGTAGAAGACGATCGTCGCGCCGGCCGGCAGTACGAACTCCAGGTCGGCCGGGCGGGGTGCGCGCACCCCGAGCAGCGGCGCGGAGTGCTGCACGTACTCGACCTTGCCGTCCTGACTGATCAGCGGCGGCAGGTGCCCGGCGCTGGCCAGCCGGACGTGTCCGGTGGACGGGTCCAACAGCAGCACGCAGATGGTCGCCAGCTCGTTGGGCAGCAGCGTCCGCATCAACTCGTTGACCCGGTGCAGGATCTCGCCCGGCTGGTGCCCCTCCACCGCGTACGCCCGCACCGCGTGCCGCAGCTCGGCCATCACGGTCGCCGCGTGCAGTGAGTGACCCGCCACATCGCCGATGGCCAGCAGCAGGTGACCGTCGAGCATCACGAGTTCGTAGAAGTCGCCGCCCACCTCGGTCCGGGCGCTGGCCGGCTCGTAGCGGACGGCCAGGTCGAGCCCGGCGATCTCGGGGATGCGGCGCGGCAGCAGGCTGCGTTGCAGGGTCACCGCGATCCGGTGTTCCTCGTCGAAGGAGCGCTGCGCCTCCACCGCCGACGCCACCGCCTGGGCGAGCTGGACCAGCACCGGCGAACGGGCGGTCTGGGTGGCGGTGGGAACCACGACGTAGATCGGGGCGCGGTCCTCGCGCAGCCGGGCGGCGGCCACCGTGAGCGTGTCGCCGGCCGGCCAGTCGGTGAGCGTCCAGCCAGCGGGGTCCTGCACGGTGACGACGGTGCCGGTCGGTACGCCGGTGTCGTCGACCGCCCAGGGCACGATGCCGCCCTCGGCGCCGGGACCGGCACCGACTCCGGCCAGGCAGTCGCCGTCGAAGGTCTCGGCGATCACCGCGGCCGGACTCTTGAATATCTCGGCGGCACCCGCCGCAGCCGCCTCCAGCAGCCGGGCGAAGTTCGGCGCGGAGTGCACCGCCAGGGTGGTGTCGGCCAGCCGGGTCAGCCGCTCGGCGAGCAGTTCGGCCCGTTGCCGCGCCTGGTAGTAGCGCAGCACCGCGTGGGCGGTGGCGACCAGCTCGTCCGGCTCGATCGGCTCCGCGAGATAGGCGTCCGCCCCACGGGTCAGCCCCTGGGTGCGGTCGGTCGCGTCGATCGCGTGGGCGGACACGTGGATCACCGGTAGCGCCGGGTGCGCCGACTTGAGCTGCTCGCAGACCTCGAAGCCGCTCATGTCCGGCAGTCGGACGTCGAGCACCACCAGGTCGATCGGGTCCACTCCGACCCGGCTCAACGCCTCGGTGCCGGTCTCGGCCTCCAGCACGGTGAAGCCGGCCCGGCTCAGCCAGCTCACCAGCAGGTAGCGCTTGGTCCGGCTGTCGTCGACCACCAGCACTGTCGCCGCGCCGTCCACGTCAGGTTCCGTCCGCCGGCAGCGAAACCGTGAAGGTGCTGCCCCGGCCGGGCTCGCTGACCAGGTCGAGGGCCCCGCCGAGCAGAGCCACCAGCCGCCGGGCGTACGGCAGGCCGAGGCCGGTGCCGCCGAACCGGGTCGGGCCGGGCGCCTGGTAGAACTCCTCGAACACCCGCTCGTGCAGCTCTGCGGGGATCCCCGGCCCGGTGTCCGATACGGAGAGTCGCCAGCCACCGTCGTGCCGCTCGGCGCGCATCCGCACCTCGCCCTCGGCGGTGAACTTCAACCCGTTGTGCAGCAGGTTGCGCAGCACCTGGGCGAGCAGCACCTCGTCGGTCCGCACCGTGGCTGGTGCCGGCGGTTCCTCCACCACCAGCGCCACGCCACCGGCGGTGGGCAGCGCCCGCAGGGTGCCCCGCAACTGCCCGAAGAGGGCCTTGAGGTCCACGTCCGCGATGGCCGGCTCGATCCGGCCGGACTCCGCCTTGGCCAGGTCAAGCAACTCGTTGACCAGGGACAGCAGATCCGAGGCGGAGTCCCGGATCAGGCCGACCTGGCGCTCCTGCTCGTCGGTGAGGGGGTCGGAGGCGGAATCGTCCAGCAAGCGGCCCAGCCCGATGATCGCGGTGACCGGGGCCCGCAGCTCGTGGCTGACGTTCGCCAGGAACCGCGTCTTGGACTCGCTCGCCGCGCGCAACTGCGCCGACTTCTCGTCCAGCTCCGCATAGAGCGCCACCACGCCCCGGTTGGTAGCCTCCAACTCGTCGGTGAGCTGGTGGTACAGCGCCATCACACCCTGGTTGGTCTGCTCTAGTTCCTCGTTGAGCCGGGCCAACTCGTCACGCTGGATGCGCACCTCGTCGAGAGCGGCGATGAGCTGCGAATTCTGGGTCGCGAGTTCCTCCTCGGCGGTGCCCGGCGCGCTCTGCGCGAGCTGGGCGCGCAGATGGGCGAGACGCTCGGTGGTGAGCGCCTGTGCGGTGGCCGGGATCCGTCGCGACATCCTCACGACCGTAACTTGCTTCTCGACAACCACATCGAGCGTGTCCACCAGACGCACCACCGCGGCGGAGCCAGGCCGGTAACGCCCATCCGGCAGTGGAGCCACCGGAACGAGGTCGATGCGCAGGTGGTGACGGCCGTCCACGGTGTCGGCGACGGCGAAAGCCATGTCCGCCCCGCCGACGGCCCGCAGCAGGTCCCGGGCCACCTCGCTGATCGCCGTGGCGATCCGGACCTGGTCCTGACGCTCCAGGCCGAGTGCGTCGGCCACCTCACGGCCCCGCTGGCGGGCCACGAAGATGTCCTGTTCGACCCGGAGCGCCATCTGCATCAGCGCAGCGGTGTTCATGACCAGGACCTCGCCACCAAGACCCCGGCGTCGTCACGGCGGGTGCCGGCGTCCCGCAGCAGGGTGGCGGCCGTCACCAACGGCGACCGTCCGACGAGACCGGGATAGTCCTCGATCCGCCAGCGGTCCACCACCCCATCGGAGTGCATCACCAGAAGGCTGTCCGGGCCGAACGGGTAGTCGTACTGCCGGATCGCGGGTCGCTGGTGTCCGGCGATGCCGGGCAGTGAGACCAGGCCGCGCCGCCGCCCGTCCGCGTCGATGACCACGCCGTTGATGTTGCCCAGCCCGGCGTACCGCAGCACTGCGCCCGCCGGGTCCGGCTCGGCCACCGCAAGCGCGGCGCCACGGGTGTGCGACAGCGACCGGTGCAGGTAGGCGACCACTTCGGCCGGGGCTGCGGCCGGGGCGCTGCGGAACGCGGTGAGCGCGGCGTCGGTCGCCGCCGCGGCCAGCGGGCCGTGCCCGAGACCGTCGGTGACCAGCACCTGCCGGCGATCGCCGACTATCCGCCAGGCGTAACCGTCCCCGCTGACCGTCTCGCCGGTCAGCGGCCGGGTCAGCCCGCCGACCCAGGAAGGGTCGGTGTCCGCGCCGTCGAATACGCGTACCGCGATGACGGTGCCCCGCCCCGGCCACGAGTACGCGTCGAACCAGCTCGCCTGTCGCACTATCGCGCCGAGGCCGATGCCGAGGGTGCCGGTGGTGGAGTGCCCGTCCCGGGCGGAGTGCGCCAGGTCGGCCATGCCGGGCCCGGAGTCCAGGGCGATCAGCTCGACGCCGGCGTCCAGCTCGCGGCGTACCGGCCGGAGCAGCAGTACACCGTCGTCGGCGTGCTTGATCAGATTGCTGGTCAGCTCGGCGGCGACGATGGCCAGGTCGGCGATCCGGCCCTCGGGCAGCGCCAGTTGTCCCCCCAGGCGCTCGGCCGCCCGCCGCACGGCACTGCCGGCGCTGCCGTTCTCCACGCGGTGCCAGGTGCCCCGGTCGGAGACCGGCGCGGCGGTCACCGGGACCACTTGGTGATCGTGATCCGGGTGCCCTGGCCCGGGGCGGTCTGGATGTCGAACTCGTCCACCAGCCGCCGGGCGCCGCTGAGGCCGAGACCGAGGCCGCCACCGGTGGTGTAGCCGTCAGTCAACGCGAGATCCAGGTCGGCGATGCCCGGGCCGTCGTCCGCGAAGACGATCGTGAGGCCGGACCGGCGACCGTTGTCGACGGCGGACACCTCGACCGTCCCGCCACCGCCGTACACCAGTGTGTTCCGGGCCAGCTCGCTGGCCGCGGTGACCACCTTGGTCTGGTCGACCAGCGACAGCTTGGCCGCCACCGCCACGGCACGCACCAGTTGCCTGACGCGTACCACGTCCTCGTCGCTGCCGACCGTCTGCGCCTGGGGACGCCCCAGGTCGACGCCGCTGGTCATGGCGACGCCGTCGGCTCGGGGTCCGGTCCGTCGTGGAAGTCGTCGTCGTGGTCGTCGTAGGCGCGGTCGGCCGCGATGAGTTCCATCCCGCGCTCGACGTTCAGGGCGGTCCGGATGCCGTTGAGCGACAGGCCCAGCTCGACCAGGGTGATGGCGACCGCCGGACGCATCCCGACCACCACCGTCTCGGCGTCGAGCACCCGGGAGATGGAGGCGATGGTGGAGAGCATCCGGCCGACGAAGGAGTCGACGATGTCCAGCGCGGTGATGTCGATGATCACGCCGTGACAACCGGTGGCGACGATCCGCTCGGCCAGGTCCTCCTGGAGGGCCACGGCCGTCTGATCGGACATGTCGAGCTGGATGGAGACCAGCAGGATATCGCCGATCTTGAGAATCGGCACCCGCTCCATCACGCCTCCCGGCGAGGCTGGCGTCGGTGCGCCTCGACGCCGGTGAGCCGCAGCACGTGACGCAGCGCGTCGGCGAGGCTCGCCTTGGTGGCGATGTCACCGAACTCGATGCCGAGCGCGACGATGGTCTGGGCGATCTGCGGCCGGATGCCGGAGATGATGCAGTCGGCGCCCATCAGCCGCGCCGCCACCACGGTCTTCAGGATGTGCTGGGCGACCTGGGTGTCCACCGCCGGCACGCCGGTGATGTCGATGATCGCGTACGGCGAGCCGGTGTCGACCAGGGTCTGCAGCAGCCGTTCCATCACCACCTGGGCGCGGGCCGAGTCGAGCGTGCCGACCAGCGGCACCGCCACCACGCCCTCCCAGAGCTTGACCACCGGGGTGGACAGCTCCAGCAACTGCTCGGCCTGGTCGGCGATCAGGCTCTCCCGGGTGCGGACGAAGGTCTCGAAGGTGAACAGGCCCATCTGGTCGACCAGCGCCGAGAAGGCGACGAAGTCACGCAGCGTCTCGGTGCGCTGGTCGGTTTCCATGACCGCGAGCAGGGCCTCCTTGAGGGCGAACACGCCGCTGGCGGTCTCGGTGGCGGTGAAGCCCTGCCGGGCCTGCCCACGGGACAACTCGCCGAGTACGGCGCGCAGCTCGGTGGCCTCCTCGGCGGCGAGGTCACCCATGCCCTTGCCGAGCGCGTCCACCAGCGCCCGGTGCAGTTCCTGCACCTGCCGGACCAGTTCGGCCTGACTGAGCCGGCCCCGCAACTGCGCGGCGACGACCTCGGTCCACCGCTGGACGACCTGTCCGGCCTGATTGGTGAGTAGGTCGGCCAGACGGCCACTCTCATCAGCGCTCAACGCCATCCCACTACCCCCTAGACCCGGACCGGCCGGACTCTATCACCGCAGACCCGCAAACTACTTGCCGCAGAGCAAGGGAATGGCGGTGGACACCTCATCGCGCTCCCGTTCTGCGTATCGGGCCCCGCGTGGGATACCGTTCCTCCGATAAACAGGAGGTCTGGCATATGTCCCTGACGGTGCACACGGAGCAACGCGGTGACGTGGTCGTGGTGTCGGTCGCGGGTGAACTGGACATGGCCACCGCACCGCAACTGCAGGACCAGATCACCGACCTGCTCGACAAGGGGCGCAGCCGCCTCGTGTTCGACCTGTCGGAGGTCTCGTTCTGCGACTCCACCGGTCTGTCGGTGTTCGTCCGCGCGAAGAACAGCTCCGACGAGGCCGGCGGAGTGGTCCGGCTGGCCGCGCCACAACGAGGCGTGTTGCGCATCCTCGAGGTGAGTGGCCTCGTGGAGGTCCTGCACACCTATCCGACGGTCGATCAGGCGGTCGCGGGGGAACCCACCCCGGCCTCCTCCTGACCGTACCGCGCTACCCACCGGCCACAGCGGGGCCTCGCTCGTCCTCGATGTATCGGGGGCGAGCGATGACGATTCCCGCCCCGGTCTGCACGGCGAGTGCGACCAGCAGGAAGCCCAGTGGCGCGGTCCAGCCGCCGGTGGATTCGTGCAGGATGCCGACCACCAGCGGCCCGAGCGTCGCGATGAGGTACCCGACACTCTGCGTGAAGGCCGACAACGCGGCCGTCCCGTCGGCCGTCCGGGCGCGCAGCCCGATGGTGGCCAGGATGAGCGGGAAGGCACCCTGCCCCAACGCCAGCAGCACCACCCACAGCACCGCGCCGCCACGCGGCGCGAACGCCAGCCCCAGATAGGCCACGCTGGAGGCGGCGGTCAACGCCAGCACCAGCAGCCGCAGGTCGCCCAGGCGGCCGGCCATCACCGGCATCAGCAGCGCGATCGGCACCCCGAGCGCGGTCACCCCGGCCAGCAGCAGGCCGGCGTCCTGCGGCCGGAAACCGGCGTCCCGGAACAGCACGGCCAGCCAGCCCATGATCGCGTACGCGCTCAGCGACTGCGCACCGAAGTACAGCGCCATCGCCCAGCCGAGCCGGGTCCGCCCGGGGCTGGTCCGGGCGCGGGCCCGGCCGCCGTGCCGACCCGTTCGCCGCGCGGCCCCACCGGTCCGCAGCGCCGCCGGCAACCACGGGAGTACGGCCACCGCCGCGAGCGCCGCCCAGACACCGAGCCCGGCGCGCCACGAGCCGGAGGCGTGCGCCACCGGCACCGCGACCGCGGCCGCCGCCGTCGCCCCCGCCGTCAACGTCATCATGTACACCCCGGTGACCAGGCCGGTCCGGTGCGGGAAGTACTGCTTGACCAACATCGGCAGCAGGATGTTCGCCACCGCGATACCGGCCAGCGCGAGCGCGCTGGTGACCAGGAACACCACGGCGGAGTCGGTGAGCACCCGCAGCACCTGCCCGATGGTGAGCGCGATCATCGCCAGCACCAGCAGTCGCGGCGCGGAGAGTCGCCGGACCAGCCACGGCGTGGTCGCACCCAGCCCCGCGAAGGCCACCGCCGGCAGGGTGGTGACGACGCCCGCCATCGTGCCGGAGAGCGCCAGTCCGACGCGTACCTCGTCGAGCAGTGCGCCGAGGCTGGTCATCGCGGCCCGCAGGTTCAGCGCCACCAGCAACATCCCGACCAGCAGCAGCCATCCGGTACGCGCCCGCTCCGCCCCATCCACCGACCCGTTCCCGGTCGGGTTGTCCCCGCTCGCGGCGGGTGCGGCGCCGGCGGTCGGTGCAGCGGTGGCGGGGGTGCCGGCGGTTGGCGGAGTCATGACCTCGAACCTACAATCATGGGATGAATTTCGGCGAGTGGCTGTAACCAGTGCCACCAGCGGTTGATTCCACCGTCCCGCCTCGGGGCCGACGGACGAACGAGACCATCACCCGGCTGCGGCGACGGATCATGGCCGGCGAATGGCCGGTCGGCAGCCGCATCCCGACCGAGCCGCAACTCGTCGAGGATCTCGGCGTGGGGCGCAACACGGTCCGCGAGGCGGTCCGGGCACTGGCCCACGCCGGGGTGCTGGAGTGCCGGCAGGGCTCCGGGACCTACGTGCTCTCCACCGATGAACTGGCACCCGTGGTGGCCCGCCGCCTCACCGACGACCGGATGACCGAGGTGATCGAGGTACGCCGCGCCTTCGAGGTGGAGGCCGCCCGGCTCGCCGCGCGCCGACGTACCGCCGAGGACCTGGCCGCCCTCGACGCCGCGCTGGCGGCCCGCGAGGCGGCCTGGCACGGCGGTGCGGTCGCCGAGTTCGTGGAGGCCGACGTCGCGCTGCACACCGCCGTCGTCGCGGCGGCGCACAACGGCATGCTCGCCGAGCTGTACGCCTCGGTCGCCACCGCCCTGCACAGCACCGTCGCGCAGGCCATGGGCGACACCCTGACACCGGACCGGCACGTCGACCACGGCCGCCTGGTGGCCGCCATCCGGGCCGGCGACCCGGATCTGGCGGCCCGGGAGGCCGGCGCTTTCCTGGAGTCCGCACCCAAGGCATAGGTTGTCCTCGACGAAAACCCGGACACCTCAGGAGTACGGATGCTCAAGGGCTTCAAGGACTTCATCATGCGCGGCAACGTCGTCGACCTCGCGGTCGGCGTCGTCATCGGTGCCGCGTTCACCGGCGTGGTCACGCAGCTCACCAAGTCGTTCCTGGAACCACTGATCCGCGTGTTCGTGTTGCTGATCACCGGGAGCAGCAACGGCATCGCGGGCACGGCGCCAGAGTTTCGGGGCGTTCCTTTCGACTGGATCGCCTTCGTCAACGCGCTGATCACGTTCCTCCTCACCGCGGCGGCGCTGTACCTCCTGGTCGTCTTCCCGATGAACAAGCTGGCCGAGCGCCGCAAGCGGGGCGAGGAGCCGCCGCCGTCGGCACCGAGCGAGGAGGTCAAGCTGCTCACCGAGATCCGGGACGCCCTGGTCGCCACCGGCCGGACCACCCCCGCCCAGCAGCGCGGCGCCCTGGACGACGTGCTCGGCCGCCGGGAGGAACCGCCCAACGGGCGCTGATTCCGGCACCCGCACATCGGCCCCTGTGGGAATCCCACAGGGGCTGCTCCATGTCGAACACATGTTCGATAGAGTCCGGCCATGGAGCAGCGAAAGCACTGGTGGAACGGGAAATGGGGGCGGCTGGCCCGACGGGACGTCTTCCTTCGAGCGGACGGCGACCGCTGGTACGTGGAACAACGTGCCGGCGGCGCCGAAGGCGCATCCCGGTTCTACGAGTACGACACCGTGGACGACGCCGAGGAGACGGTACGCGCGCTGCTCCAGGGCCCCGACACCTGGCGCGAACTCTCCCCCAGCCCCCGCGCATCGCCCCGTTGATCAAATCGCCCCGTTGATCAAGAGGTTTTCGCCCCGCCACCGCGCGAGCGCGACCCAAACTTCTTGATCAACGGAGTGGGGGGTGAGGGGTGGGGGTGGTTTAGGGGGAGTGGGGGGTGGGAACCGCGCGGGGTATGGAGCAGCAGGGCATCGATCAACAGGCCACCGTTTCGCGGGTCACCACCGGCATGCGGGTGGTGGACGCCGCCGGTCTCGACGTCGGCACGGTGGACCTCGTCCAGCGCGGTGACCCGAACGCCGTGACCGTGCAGGCACCCACCGCCGACCCTGGCAGCAGCCTGGACGAGTTGATCGAATCGGCCGCCACGGAGGAACCCGACGTACCAGCGGACCTGGCCGCCCGCCTGCTGCGCACCGGCTACCTGAAGGTCTCCACCGAACTGGTCCCCACCGGCGCCGTCTACGTGCTGGCCGACCAGATCAACGCTGTCACCGACGGCGAGGTCCGGCTCGACGTCCTCGCCGCCGACCTGCCCTCGGAAGCCTGAGCCCTCTTCATCTCTGCGCCGCTCACGACTGCCGGGCCGGACCGGACACAGCAGCCGGGGCGGGCTCGGCGATCGGCGCGGACTCCACGGCCGAAGCAGACCCCGACTGCACGACCGAAGCGGACCCGGGCGCCACGGTCGGTGCAGACGCGGCCGGCTTCCCGGCGGAAGCAGACGTGGCGGGCTCGGTGGCCGGGGTCGACGGAGTCGGCGCGGGGCGGCGGGCGTGGAAGAGGAGAAGCATCAGGCAGCCGGCCACCAGGCCCCAGAAGGCGCCGCCGATGCCGATCAGCGACACTCCGGAGGCGGTGACCACCAGGGTCACCACGGCCGCCTCCCGGGCCGTGGGGTCGGCCAGCGCCGCGGTCAGGGCGGTGGCCAGCGCCCCGAGCAGGGCCAGCCCGGCAACCGCCTCGATCAGTACGGGTGGCGCCCAGCCGACGAGCGTGGTGACCGCACCGGCACCCAACCCGAGGACGGCCAGCCCGATGCCGGCGGTCACCGAGGCGATCCAGCGACGGTCCGGGTCGGGGTGCGCGTCCGGTCCGGCGGCCAGTGCGGCGGTGATCGCCGCCAGGTTGACCGCGTGACCACCGGCGGGTGCCACGGCCATGCTGGCGAGCCCGGTGGTGCGGAGCGCCGAGCCGAGCGGCGGCCGGTATCCGTAGCCGACCAGGACGGCGGTGCCGGGCAGGTTCTGCGCGGCCATGGTCACCAGGAACAGTGGGAGCGCGACGCCGATCAGCGCCGACAGGCTCCACGCCGGCATGGTCAGCTCGAACACCGGACGCAGTCCGCCGGTGCCGCCTCCCGGGGTGGTCAGCGCGATCGCGCCGGCGGCGACCACCAACGCCCCGGGGACCGCCCAGCGTCGGGCGAAGCGGTGCAGCACCAGCCAGGAGGTCAGCACCGGGACGGCGAGGCGGGGCACGTCGACGAGGGCGCGTACCGGTGCGGTGCAGAGCGGCAGCAACACCCCGGCGAGCATTGCCCCGGCGATGGGTTTGGGGATCGCCGCGACGGCACGGCCGAGGATCGGGAACAGTCCGGCGGCGACGATGAGCAGGCCCGAGACGAGGAACGCCCCGACTGCGACCGGCCACCCGCCGGGGATCGGGCCGGTCGCGATGAGCAGCGCCGCGCCGGGTGTGGACCAGGCGATGCTCAGCGGCATCCGGTGTCGCAGGCCGAGCCAGGCGGCACAGAGCCCGGAGGCGACGCAGAGGACGAGCAGCCCGGAGGCGGCCTGCGCCTCGCTCGCGCCGGCCGCCCGCAGCCCGGCCAGCACCACCGTGAACGAGCTGGCGAACCCGACCAGCGCGGTCACCACTCCCGCGAGGATCGGCTGTGTCCGTCCCGCCATGACCTCACCCCCTCCCAACCGTTCCGTTTACGGAACAGCAGCGTGTAGCACCATAGCGGGGTGTCGCAGCCACCACCAGATTCGGACACCGCCGCGATCGGTCACCGGGTCCGCGCCCTCCGCGAGGCGCGCGGGATCTCGCTCTCCGCGCTGTCCCGGATGGCCGGCGTGGGAAAGGCGACGCTCTCCGGACTGGAGAACGGCGTCCGCAACCCCACCCTGGAGACGCTGTACGCGATCACCGCGCAGCTCGGCGTACCGCTGACCGCAGTGCTCTCCGGCCCGTCGGCCGGTCCGACCGTACGCGGCGCGGCGGTCAGCGCCACCCTGCTGGAGGTCTTCGACGACGCGGACGCCACGTACGAGCTGTACCGGATGCGGGTCGTGCCCGGCCCCGGTCAGCTCTCCCCCGCACACCAGCCCGGGGTGACCGAGCACGTCACCGTCTTCGCCGGGATTCTGCGGGCGGGCCCGGTCGACGCGCCGCTGACCGCCGCCGCCGGTGGTCACCTGCGCTGGACGTCCGACGTGCCGCACCTGTACGCCGCCGTAGGCGACGAGGAGGTAGCCGCCAGCCTGCTCCTGCGCTACCCCCGGATGTAAGGAAGGGACCCTTTCTAACGCCTGGTGTATAGAAAGGGTCCCTTCCTTACATCCCGGCGGGGGTGGGTTCGGGCCAGCCGGCGGCGTCGACCAGCCACGGTGGACCACGTCCGGCCCAGCTCAGCCAGCTCGTCGGCGCGCCCGACCATGGACACCGGCAACATTCCTCAACCCTACGCAGTAGTGCGTAGAGACGCGGGAAGGGTCTTCTTGGCAAGCTTGACCCATGACGCTGATCCTCCGCTCGGCCATCCTCAACGACATCGGCCTGGTCCGCACCAACAATGAGGACTCCGCGCTCGCTGGTGAGCGCCTCGTCGCGGTGGCCGATGGCATGGGTGGGCTGCCCGCCGGTGAGGTCGCCAGCGAGATCGTCATCCGGATCCTGGACGAGCTGATCCCGCCCACCGTCTCGGACGCCGCCGCCGACGCGCTGCGGGCCGTGGTGAGCACCGCCAACCAACGTATCCATGCGGCGATCGCTGCCGAGCCCGCCCGGGACGGCATGGGTACCACCCTCACGGCGGCCCTGCTCGCGGGCGACACGCTGGTGCTGGCGCAGGTCGGAGACTCGCGCTGCTACCTGCTGCGGGACGGCAAGCTGCGCCAGTTGACCCGGGACGACACGTTCGTGCAGGCGCTTGTCGATCAGGGGACGTTGACCCCGGAGCAGGCCCGGCATCATCCGCAGCGGTCCCTGGTGACCCGTGCGGTGCAGGGCGCGGACGCGCCGCCGACGATGGGGATGGTGACCGTCGCGGCCGGTGACCGGCTGCTGCTGTGCAGTGACGGGCTCTCCGACTACGTGACCGACGATGCGATCGCCGCCGCGTTGAGCCTGCACACCGACCGCCACCAGTGTGGTGAGCAGTTGGTGAAGCTGGCTCACCAGGCCGGCGCGCCGGACAACGTCACCGTGGTGATCTCCGACATCGTGCCGAGCTGAGTCGCCGTCGCCTCGGGACCGGGTGGTCCCGAGGCATCCCTGCACGCAACTAGGTAGTTGTGCCATCTAGATAGCACCACTAGTGTTCGGCGGGTGGATCCCGATCGTCGTGGGCAGTGGTTGCGCGGTGTGCTCGACCTCTGCGTGCTCGCCCTGCTGCGCGAGGGCGAGTCCTACGGCTACCAGCTCGCCCAGTCACTCGACGCCGCAGGCGTCGGGCCGATCCAGGGCGGCACGCTCTATCCGGTGCTGCTGCGGTTGCAGCGCACCGGCCTGGTCACCGCTCAGTGGCGGGAGGGCGGGTCGGGTCCGGCCCGCAAGTACTACCAGCTCACCGACGACGGGCGGGCGGCGCTGCACAATGGCGGTAACGCCTGGCTGACGTTCGTGGCGCCGGTGACCGGCATCGTCTCGAAGGGGGTCGAGAGGTGAACTTTGACGACTGGCTGCGGGCGTTCGCGGCCGAGTTGCACCAGCGCCGGGTGGCGACCGACGCCGCCCGGCACGTGGTCGCCGAGGCCGCCACACACCTGCGCGAGGGCGGAGGCGACCCGTGGCAGGTCTTCGGCCCACCGCAGGCGTACGCCGCCGCGATCGTGGAGAGCATCGGCACCGCGCCCGGAACCTCGGCTGGGACGCCGGGGGCACCGTGCTCGCCCGGCACCTCTCCGGCGGTACGCGCCAGAAGCTGAACCTGACCATGTCCACGCTCGCCCAACCGGACGTGCTGCTGCTCGACGAGCCGTACCAGGCGATTCGACCAGGTCGGGCGTGAAGCGGCTGGTCACCGTCGCCGAGATGACGTTGCGGGAGCTGGTGCGTCGTCGGGGCGTACTCCTGCTCCTGTTGTTGATGCCGTTGGTCTTCTGGATGATCCGGCGGGACTCGCACGTCGGGCAGTCGATCCGGGCCTTGTTCCTCGGCATCAGTTGGGCGGTCAGCACGGCCGCGCTCTTCGCCACCAGCGCCGCCCGCGAGCTGGAATCCCGGCTCCGGCTCGCCGGCTACCGGCCGCACCATCTGTACCTCGGCCGGATGCTCGGCCTGTGAGTGCTCGGGCTGGCCATCGCGGTGCCGTTCTTCCTGCTCACCGTCTTCGACACGACCAACCTGCGGTACGCCGGGATCGCCGTGGCGATGCTCTGCTGCGTGGTGGTGGCCGCGCCGTTCGGCATGCTGATCGGCGCCCTGCTCCCCCGCGAGTTGGAGGGCACCCTGCTGCTGCTCACCGTGGTGGCGATGCAGATGCTGCTCGACCCGGCCAGTTCGGGCGCGAAACTCACCCCGTTCTGGTCCAGCCGGGAGATCGCCACCTGGGCGGTGGACCACGTCGACGACGGCTACCTGGCCCGGGGCCTCCTGCACGGGCTGGCCGTCACCCTGTTGCTGACCGTGACCGTGGCGGGGGTGTTCAGTGTCCGGCTGCGCCGCCGCCGGCACCTGCACCACGTACCGGCCGCCTGAGTAGGTGCCACAACTCCATGATCGCGCGAGGCTGGCCGCTCGGCGTCGGCCGGCCCGTTCGGCCGCCCGACGTTGGGGGTGGGCGGGAGGTCAGTAGGGGTTGGGCTGGCCGGCGGGGCGGGCCTTGAGGAGGGCGGCGGGGCGGCCGGGGAGGGCGGGGGTGGCGGACAGCGGCGGGCTGGGTGTGTGGGCGCGTTCGGCCATGCCGGCCACCAGCTCCTTGAGGGCGGTGACCGCGTCCACCCGTGGCCGCCAGCCCAGCTCGGTCTCGGCCCGCTCGCTGGACATCAGCGGCGCGTTCAACGCCAGCTCCACCCAACCCGCGTCCACGGGTTGCAGCCGGGCCCGCCAGGTCAGCGAGGCAGCCGTCCGCAGCACCGGGGCGGCCACCGGCACCGTCCAGCCGTGAAAGTGCCGGGCCACCAGCTCCGGCGTCAACACTGGGTCCGCGGCGACGTTGAAGGCACCTTGGGCGTCACCCAGGATCGCCCGGGCGTACGCGTCGGCCACGTCGTCGGCGTGCACCACCTGCATCCGCAGCCGGCGGTTGGCCGGCACCAACGGCAGCCGCCCGTACCGGAGCAGCCGCACCGGCACCAGCGGCCCCAGGAAGTAGCGGCTGATCTCGGTACCCGCCACCCGCTGAAAGATCAACCCCGGTCGCAGCCGTACCACCCGCAAGCCTGGATGGGTCCGCTCGATCCCGTCGAGCATCTCCTCCACCGCCGCCTTGTCCCGGCTGTACGACGACTCGGCCACCCCGGTCGCCGGCCACCGCTCACTGATCGGCAGGTTCTTCGGCCCCGGCGCGTACGCCCCCACCGACGACGCGTACACCAACGCGGGCACGCCCGCCCGCAGCACCGCGTCCACCACCGCCCGGCTGCCGCCCACATTGGTACGCCGCAACGCCTGCCGGTCGTGGCTGGGCTGGATCTGCCAGGCCAGGTGCACCACCACGTCCGCCCCGGCGAACACCTCGGTCAACTCGTCGGCGGCACCAGCCCGCCCGATGTCGCACGAGTGCCACCGCACCCCCTCGTACGGCTCACCGGCTCCCGCGTGCGGCAGCCGCCGCGCCACTCCGACGATCTCCACGCCGCGCTCGCGCCACAACCGACGCAGCAGTGCCGTACCCATGTTGCCGCTCGCGCCCACCACCACGATCCGCATGTCCGGTCCGTACCCGGTCAGTCGCTTTCCACGCGTCCGACCTCGCTCCGGTGCGCGGACCCGGCGTCCCGCCGACGGCCGGGGCGCCCCTGGCGCCCGGCGGCGCTACCGTGCCAACAGCGCGCCGATCAGGCTGGCGAAGGCCCCGACCGAACTGCCCGTCCGGACCAGGTTCCAGCGCACCCACGGCCCCTCGAACCGACGCCGGACCGCCGCCAGGTCGGTGATCCCGTCGACCGGCCCGGCAGCGTCCAACTGATCATTGAGCGGCACGTTGCACCGCGCCGTTACACCAAACGTCACCAGGTGCAGCACAAACGCGGCAACCAACCACCCCAGCACCGCCCCGCCGTCACCGAAGTGCCCGACGACCGCCACCGCCACCAGCACCGGCCCACCGAGGAACACCGAGATGAACCAGCCGTTGACAATCTTCCGGTTGATCGACTGCATCGTGCCGACCAGCGTCCGATCGTCAGTCGCCGCCAACCCCGGCATGACCGAGCAGGCGTACGCGAAGAACAACGGACCCGACCGGACGCCCCCGGACAGTCCGACACGCAGGGGATGCTCGTCGCACGAGCAGCCACCGAGCAACCGCCGCAAGGCGGACCGACAGAGCACCGGGCAGCAACGATCGGACCACCATCGGCAAATCGTCTATCCGTTCGTACCGGTCTGCGCCGGCACGTGCCGGCCCCACCGTACGATCGGGTCAGGAGGTGGAGCGATGGTGAGGGCAGGTGGCGCGCCTGCTGGTTCGGGGTACGCGGACCAGCGGCACTACGTCGTACCCGCGAGTCTGGCCGACCTGCGTGGTCCGGTCAGCGGCGTGGTAACGCTCGACCGACGTCTCGACTGGTCCGGCGACGCAACGTATCACCTGGACGACCCCGGAGATCTCCAGGTGATGTACCAGACGGTGCTGAACCAGTCCGCCACCGCGGCCGACCTACGCCAGTGGCTCGACGGCGACACGCTACGCCGACTCTGGCCGGACCTGTGGCTCCCCGCTCGGCTGCGGGCGCTGTGGCAGGCCCGCTTCCCCGAGCTGGCCGCACCACCCCGGGCACTGGCCGGCTGAGGATAGATCCGGTTCACCTCCGGCTGGCGGAGATCGGACTCCGCGCCGCTGGCCGGTACGGCTTCTCATTGGCCGGCGGCTACGCCGTACAAGCCCACGGGATCCTGGACCGACCCAGCGAGGACGTGGACCTGTTCACCGCATGGGAGCGCCGAGACGACTTCGCCCTAGCCGTGGACGCCGTCGTCGACGCCTACCGCTCCGACGGCTATGCGGTCGAGATCACGCAAGGGTTCGAGACCTTCGCCCGGCTCGCCGTCACCGATCCCGCCACACCGGATCGACCGTACAAGGTCGAACTCGCCGCCAACTGGCGTGCCCGCCCGTAACGATGGACATCGGCCCCGTCCTGCACATCGACGACGTCGTCACCGGCAAGATGTCCGCCCTGTTCACCCGCGCCGAGCCGCGGGACTTCCTCGACGTCGACGCCGCCATTCAGACAGGCCCGTACACCCGAGAGCAGGTGCTCGAACTCGCCGAGCAGGCCGACGCCGGCTTCGACCCCAGGGTGCTCGCCGACCTGTTCGCGATGCTCCAGCGATATCCAGACCGCCGCTTCGCCGCCTATGGCGCCGACCCCCCGTACATCGCCGCGATGCGCGAGCGCTTCGCGCAGTGGCGCGAGGTGCTGCTCACCGACGAGAAGTAGTGCCTGTGAGTTCCACGGACGTGGCGATAGACGGCGGACTGGACCGGCTGCGCCGGGAGTTGGACCGATTGCGGGTCGAGAACGTCCGCCTGCCGCGCCTGCTGCTGCGGGGGTCAGGACACGGCAGGTTCAGCCGGTCGCAGCATTTGATCTTGCTGGTTCGGTGAGACGGGATGTCCCGCCGTGCGTGCGTTGTTGACCTTGGCGGATCGTGAAGTGATATCCCGTGGCCTGGCCGAAGGCTTGGAGTACAAGCAGATCGCGGTCCTGATCGGCCGGAACCCGTCGGTGGTGTCGCGGGAGGTCGCCCGGCACGGTGGCCGGGCCGGATACCGGGCCGCGGCCGCCGACGCTGCGGCGGCGGTAGCCCGGTGCAGGCCGAAGACGTGCGCGGTGGAGCGGGTACCGGGCCTGCGGGAGATGGTACGCGAGCGGCTGCAGTTGGGGTGGTCGCCGGCGTCGATCGCGGGTCGGTTGGCGTTCGACTACCCGGACGATCAGGCTTACCGGGTGTCTCATGAGGCGATCTACCAGTCGGTGTACGCCCAGCCAGTGTCCGCTCTGGCTCGGGAGTTGATCCGGCTGCGCACAGGCCGCACCGCCCGACGTGGCGGTGCCCGCCCTGCACCGGCACCACGCATCCGTGAGCCCCGCTACCTGGACGAACGCCCCGCCGAGGTCGAGGGCCGGCAGGTCCCCGGCCACTGGGAAGGTGACCTGGTCATCGGCAAGGCAGGCAAGAGCGCAGTGGCCACGCTGGTCGAGCGGACCTCCCGGTTCGTGGTCCTGGTCCCGCTGACCGGCCGGGACTCCTTGACCGTCGGCGACGCGATCCCCGCCGCCGGAACTCTCCCGCCGCAACTGGCCCGCTCGTTGACCTGGGACTGCGGGGCGGAGATGGCCGGCCACGCCCAAATCACCGCCGCCGGGCTGCCGGTGTACTTCGCCCGCCCGCACTCACCCTGGCAACGCGGCAGCAACGAAAGCGCCAACCGAATCCTGCGCGAGTACTTCCCGTGACCGCTGTCGGCGTACAGGTTCAAGTGCACAGGCGCGTACGGCTGAATGTGCAGAGCTCGCCGTACCAGCCCGGATCCCAGAAGATCATTCAGGCCATCGACGTCCATCAGCGTGGCCGCTGGCCCTGCCCCACGCAGTCCAGCTGCGGCGTGGAGCGTGTCCCCGTGGACAGGCTCGCCTGATCCGCCCGAGTGCCGGTGAGCGTGCTGCGGCGAATCGGGACCAAGCCGACCCGCACCGCAGCCGCGCAGCGGCGAGGAGGGGAAGCGGCGCGGTAGGGCCTTTCTGGGCCAAGCGGCTGCGACGGGCAGGACTGCGTGCGCCGCATCCGCGATCTTGAGCAGCGACCTGTGCAAGATCAGCTGTACCCAGCTCTGCACTCCAACGAGTACCCCGACAACCGCTGCGGCGGCACCGGCGCTGCCTCGCCCGCCAAATACTTCCGCACCGTCTTACGATCCAGCCCGGTGTCCCGAGCGATCTGCGACAGACTCAGCCCCGCCTCGTGCAGCGCACGGTACCGGCGCAGTTCCAGCCACCGCTCCGACCGCAGAACCATCGCCGCCCTCCACCCCAGCTCATACCGGGCGAAGCATTACTCATCGGACACCCCACCAAACCACCGCCACGCCGCGACCTGGCCACGTTCATCCGTACCTACCTGGGGAAACCAACCCGTACGCCGACAGACGTCGTCGACCTGCCTCAATGAAGGGCAGCTCCGTCGGGAGCTGCGGCTAGGGCCGCTCAGGCGTTCCAGGACATCGGTAGGAAGGCGCCTCAATGAAGGGCAGCTCCGTCGGGAGCTGCGGCTGGTCTGCCGGATGCGCCACACCTCACCGTCCAGGCCTCAATGAAGGGCAGCTCCGTCGGGAGCTGCGGCATGGAGGCGAGCACCAGCACCAGGGCGTTGAAGTCCCCGCCTCAATGAAGGGCAGCTCCGTCGGGAGCTGCGGGGGGATCGGCGCCGGGCGGGTAGCTGCCGCTGGGCGCGCCTCAATGAAGGGCAGCTCCGTCGGGAGCTGCGGCCTCTCCGTCGCCCGTGCGGCGGTGGCACTGGCCGGACACGCCTCAATGAAGGGCAGCTCCGTCGGGAGCTGCGGCAGGTGGACCCCGGCTACGCCACCATGGACAACGGCCTCCAGCCTCAATGAAGGGCAGCTCCGTCGGGAGCTGCGGCCCGATGTATCCGCTGATGCTCACCAGCCCCTGCGCACAGGTGCCTCAATGAAGGGCAGCTCCGTCGGGAGCTGCGGCAAGCGGTCGCGGTTGCTGATGTGGGAGGTCATCCGGCCTCAATGAAGGGCAGCTCCGTCGGGAGCTGCGGCGTGGAGGGATTCGAACCCTCTCAGCGTCACGCAACGGGCCTCAATGAAGGGCAGCTCCGTCGGGAGCTGCGGCTGGCGAAGAAGAACACGCCGTACGGCATCGACCCGAACGAGCCTCAATGAAGGGCAGCTCCGTCGGGAGCTGCGGCCCCACTGCTCGGCCAGGTCTCGTACCGCATCGTCGGCGCCTCAATGAAGGGCAGCTCCGTCGGGAGCTGCGGCGGCCTGGTACCAGCGCATGCCGGGCGCGAAACTGCGCCTCAATGAAGGGCAGCTCCGTCGGGAGCTGCGGCCTCCGGCCCAGTAGGCATACGGACGGCCAGTTCCTCGCGTGCCTCAATGAAGGGCAGCTCCGTCGGGAGCTGCGGCGAAGAGCCGACTCGGCCGTACGCGCCGTGTTTCATTAGCCTCAATGAAGGGCAGCTCCGTCGGGAGCTGCGGCAGGCTTGAACCCCTTCGAAGGCTTTCCAGTAATTCCGCCTCAATGAAGGGCAGCTCCGTCGGGAGCTGCGGCTCGATGCGTGGCAGGCGTTCGCAAGCGTCGCCAAGGTCGAGCCTCAATGAAGGGCAGCTCCGTCGGGAGCTGCGGCTGCGGCCCGTTCGTCGATGCGGGCCTTCACCGCCTCGCCTCAATGAAGGGCAGCTCCGTCGGGAGCTGCGGCCTGTCGATGACCGCTCTGCCGACCGCGATCCTGCTGGGGATCGCGCCTCAATGAAGGGCAGCTCCGTCGGGAGCTGCGGCGATGGCTCTCTTCGGTGCCGTGCTGGCCGGGATCGTCAAGCCTCAATGAAGGGCAGCTCCGTCGGGAGCTGCGGCGCAGATCGACGTTGTGGCCGGACGGCACGACGACCGGGCCTCAATGAAGGGCAGCTCCGTCGGGAGCTGCGGCTCCGCCGCCGTGTCGGCGGGCGCCTTGGCAGTGAAGCCTCAATGAAGGGCAGCTCCGTCGGGAGCTGCGGCGGCCGATGTCGCCCGCCGAGCTGGCCGCGCGCAAGTGGCCTCAATGAAGGGCAGCTCCGTCGGGAGCTGCGGCGTCGGCGTCGATGTGGTCTTCGGGTAGGGCGCAGACGCTGCCTCAATGAAGGGCAGCTCCGTCGGGAGCTGCGGCTGAAACGCGAACACGTCACCGTGTCGCACGGACGGATCATGCCTCAATGAAGGGCAGCTCCGTCGGGAGCTGCGGCGAAGCATCATGCCGTCAGCGCCCAGGACGGGGCCGCCTCAATGAAGGGCAGCTCCGTCGGGAGCTGCGGCTCGGGTCCAGGTCCACGGTGGTACGGACCGACTTGGCCTCAATGAAGGGCAGCTCCGTCGGGAGCTGCGGCTGCTGCTCCCGGCCGACGCCACCGCCACCGCCAGGGCCGAGCCTCAATGAAGGGCAGCTCCGTCGGGAGCTGCGGCGATCAGCGCCATCCCAGGCTGGTCCCAACCGCCACGGTGCCTCAATGAAGGGCAGCTCCGTCGGGAGCTGCGGCGTCATGATGTCCTCCGATTGTGTGGTGTGCCGTTCCGTTGCCTCAATGAAGGGCAGCTCCGTCGGGAGCTGCGGCGTTGGAGTGCATGCCAGCGCTCGACCTGATCGCCAAGCCTCAATGAAGGGCAGCTCCGTCGGGAGCTGCGGCCCGAAGCAGCCCCGCCCGTGGATGCACCTGACCCGGCCTCAATGAAGGGCAGCTCCGTCGGGAGCTGCGGCCCGCTCGGCAACCTGCCGACAGTGCGGGGTGCAGCACTACGCCTCAATGAAGGGCAGCTCCGTCGGGAGCTGCGGCCCAGCGTGGCAATGAGGGCGGCCAGGGCGGCCGTGGCGCCTCAATGAAGGGCAGCTCCGTCGGGAGCTGCGGCCGCAGCGCGTCACGGCGGCGGGCGGATGAGTCGATGAGGCCTCAATGAAGGGCAGCTCCGTCGGGAGCTGCGGCGGACTCGGCCAGGCTCGCGGCCACCCGGTCCATGTCGCCTCAATGAAGGGCAGCTCCGTCGGGAGCTGCGGCCACCGGCCACCCGCACCGGCAGGATCCCGCCGAGTGCCACCGCCTCAATGAAGGGCAGCTCCGTCGGGAGCTGCGGCGATCACCGGCCAAGGAGGGTCCGTTGTCCGGCAAGGGGCCTCAATGAAGGGCAGCTCCGTCGGGAGCTGCGGCCGGCCGACGCTTCCCGCTCCGCCTCGGCGGTGCGCTCTTGCCTCAATGAAGGGCAGCTCCGTCGGGAGCTGCGGCACTGACAAACCCGTCAGTTCGCGCAAAGCTGCTTGAAGCGCCTCAATGAAGGGCAGCTCCGTCGGGAGCTGCGGCCTGGCGTCCAGCGATGCCAGCAGCCCGCCGGGGTAGCCTCAATGAAGGGCAGCTCCGTCGGGAGCTGCGGCCCAGAACACCGGACCCGTCCAGCTTCGGTTCGGCGGAGCCTCAATGAAGGGCAGCTCCGTCGGGAGCTGCGGCAGTGGTACGACCTAGTCTGGACCCACGAGGCCGTCACGCCTCAATGAAGGGCAGCTCCGTCGGGAGCTGCGGCGAGTAACCAACACGCCCCCCCTAGGTAGGGGGTCGAGTTGCCTCAATGAAGGGCAGCTCCGTCGGGAGCTGCGGCCCGCCACCCAGCTCGCCGACGCCCAGGCCGCGTACACCGCGCCTCAATGAAGGGCAGCTCCGTCGGGAGCTGCGGCTCGCGTACTGAGAGGGGGGCCGATGACGATCTATTTGCCTCAATGAAGGGCAGCTCCGTCGGGAGCTGCGGCGGGCCTGGCGACGGGCAGGTCGAGACCGACGGCACGGTGCCTCAATGAAGGGCAGCTCCGTCGGGAGCTGCGGCGCCGGGGCGTTGGAGCTGCTGGACATGGTGTGCCCGGGCCTCAATGAAGGGCAGCTCCGTCGGGAGCTGCGGCCCGGCCACATCTCGTGGCACAACTCGACCGGGGCCTCAATGAAGGGCAGCTCCGTCGGGAGCTGCGGCGTCGAAGATGGCACCCGACGCGGGCGCCGGCTTGCCCTGGCCTCAATGAAGGGCAGCTCCGTCGGGAGCTGCGGCCTGCGCGACCCGTCGATCCGGCAGACCATCGACGACGAGCCTCAATGAAGGGCAGCTCCGTCGGGAGCTGCGGCCGGCGGACCGGCGATCACCATCGGCACGGCCACCGTCTCGCCTCAATGAAGGGCAGCTCCGTCGGGAGCTGCGGCCTGCCCGTTCCGAGGGCTCCCCCGCCTACATCGACCTGCCTCAATGAAGGGCAGCTCCGTCGGGAGCTGCGGCCTCCGCTGCGCTGCGTTCCTCGCACTCACCGGTCCGCCTCAATGAAGGGCAGCTCCGTCGGGAGCTGCGGCGTTCTTCTCCTTGTTGCGGTTGGTGAGTGGATCCGCCGGGTTGCCTCAATGAAGGGCAGCTCCGTCGGGAGCTGCGGCTCCAGCATCATGTCAGCACTCCCCGGTCAGGTCGGCCACGCCTCAATGAAGGGCAGCTCCGTCGGGAGCTGCGGCTGGGGCAAGATTTTAACCGCCCTGACCTGCACCTGAACCGGTCTGCCGCGAAGGGTGCGCTTCCTGCAAGGCGGAGTAGCACCTCAAGTCCATGAACCAGCGCGCACCTACACGTAGTGAGCTGGGATGACATCCTTGCGACGGGTCCGCGCTCAGAGGCGGGACGACGCAGGCTTCGCCGGTGGTTCAGAGGATCGCTGGGCCGTGGTCGGTGATGGTGCGGCTGCAGCCGATCACGTCGAGCGATCGACGGTTGTTCGCGCGGAGGGTACCCAGGTTGCAGAACAGGACGGAGTCTGTGCCCTCGTCGATCATGTCGGTGAGTTGGGTGCGGAGCCGTAGGAACTTTGCTGGCCGGGTGTCCACGATGAACACGCTGTACTGTACGCGGTCGCCGTATGATTCGAGTTTCTTGGCGACCTTCGTTCGGCGGACATCGTCGGAAATGTCGTACGCGATGAGGTAGCGCCGCACGTCATCAAGGCTCATCGGGTCTTGATGCCTTGGTATCGGGGCTGCGTTCCGTCGATCACTCCCAGGACGAGGCGTGCCTGGATCTCCATTGCGCGTCGCCAGGTCACGTCGTATCCGAAGATCGGGTGCCGGAAGGTGCCGGTGACGCGGCGTTCGTAGCCGGCGATGAGGGCCTTGCGGCCGCGTTCGCCGATTCGGGTCGTTCCGAGCGCGGTCGAGAAATCCCGCGTGCGGATCTCGCCGTTGTTGAATGCGTTCAGGACGACTGAGTCGGCTATCGGGGCCCGGAACTCCTCGACCAGGTCGAGTGCCAGTGCTGGCTTGTTGCGTCCGCTGCTGTGCAGGAATCCGGCGTGTGGGTCGAGTCCGCAGGCGACGACGGCCCGCAGGGTGTCAGCGGTCAGCAGACCGTAGCAGAAGTTCAACGCGGCGTTGATCGGGTCACGGGCGGGACGGCGGGTCCGCGTCGAGAAGGTCAGCCCTTCGGTTGCCACGACTTTGGGCCGGAGCATGGTGAGGAAGTGCTCGAAGTAGCGCGCTGCGGCATCACCTTCGATGCCGAAGAGGTCGGTCAATGACGGCGAGTCGAGGGCTTCCCGCTGTAGTTCCCGTAGCCGTGTCACGGCTGTTGGTGCATCGCCGTGTCGGCGCAGCAGTGTTGCCTGGTTGGCGACCTTCGCAGCCACGAACTGTCGGGCCAGATCGATGCGCCCGTGCTGGGATGCGACGTGTTGGAGCAGTCGCGGACCGCCGTTGGGTCCTTGGGCTGCCCTGGCCCATCCGGTGACTCGCCCCGAGCTGGTGCACCACACCACGGACAGGCTGCGCCACAACACCTCGCGGATGAGGCCGCTGGAGAGGTCGACGTTGCCGTGCACCACCACGCCCTGCACGCGTTCGATGGGGAATGTGCCGAGTTTCTCGCCGCTCTTGCTGACCTCGATCCGGCCCCGTGTGACGTACGCCCGCGAGCCCGGTGTGGTCAGGTGCAGGACCTGCGTGTCCGGATCGGCCACGATGATCCGGCGGGTCACCGGTGTGAGGGGACGTTCGTCCGGGAGGCAGACGGAGATGTGTGAGCAGCGGGAGCAGCGCCGGTCGTCTTCGAGTGGCGGCGGCGCCTGCTCGGCGGCGAGGGTACGCGCGGTGTCCGCCACCATGTCCCGTGCGAGTGCCCTGTCCGCCGGGGTGAGGGGTACGTCTACCCGGGTGTGGTGGTTGGTGAAGTAGATCGCCTGCCCGGAAACCGGGTAGCCCATGTCGGCCAGGGCTCCGGCCAGGAGGGCGACCTGGATCCGCATCGGGTCGGTGACCTCGGGGCGGCGACGGACCGGGGTGGCTTTGTGTTCCACGATCGTCATCGCGGCGTTTTCGTCGAGTTCGACGGTGTCGCAGCGTCCGGTCACGCCGAGGTCGTGGCTGATCACGTCGACCGCCCGGTAGCGGCGAGCGCGCGACCCGGTCGGGTCGTCGGCCGGCGTGTGAGCTTGCGTGCCGATCTCCACCTGGTGGGTGTCGGTTTTCTCCCCCATGGCTTCGAGCCAGGCCCGGCGTGGGCAGAACGCCTGGTGCGCCACCAGGCTGATGGGAATCAGCTCGGGCATCAGCGGCGACCGGTCTTGAGCAGTTCTCCGAGCATGGCGCGGCGTTCGGGTGCGCTGTCGCTGCCGAACCGGTGTACCGGGAAGCGGACGACTGCGGTGACGCCCCGGTGCGCCAGCCATTCACGGGCTGCCTCGCCGCGGGACGCTGCGTCGTCGGAGGTGCGCCCGAGGTCGCTCGGAGACAATCCGATCGCGGCGTACCGGGATAGCTGTCCGCTCGCGAGGACTGTCCGGATACGGGCGGTTGACCAGCGGCCATTCCAGACGGGTACGTAGAAGTAGCCGGCGGTGCCCCGGCCGATGTGGCCGCTCGTCGTGGCGAATCCGGTGCTGCGTGGGGCGATGGGGAATTGCGAGATGCCCCAGAGCGCGCACCAGGCCAGCGCGTTGTCGGTGGGCCCGGGGGCGGCTAACCCGGTCGGCGTACGGCTGTCTGGTCGATCTTTGCCGATCTCGTCGCGAACGGTGTGGCCGAGCAGTCCGTCGCTGACTGCGGCAGCGGTCCGGGCGGCGACCGCTGCGGCGAGTGGACGGATCCGGTTGCCGACGAACTCGGACCCCTGGTTGCGGGGCTGCATCTCCAGTCGGCTGGCGCCGTCGTCCTGGAGCCGCTGGCCCTGCCGGTTCTTTCTCCAGTAGCTCGGTTCTCCGAGGGCGGCGATCAGTCGGAGGTCGAGCAGTGCCCGCGCGTCCGTGAGTTGGTCGAGTACGTCGTGCCGCCGCTCTTGGAGCGAGTGCCAGCCTTCGCTGCTGGAGATGACGCTGATGCGGGGGCTCATCAGTGCTCGCTGCTCGCCTGCGCTGATCTGCCGGCTCGGCCAGCTTTGCGGGGTGTCGTGTCGGGCCGCATGCCGACGGACTATCTCGCCGATCGTCTCCGGATCGGCCTGCGGCGCGCTGAGCACCGGTCGGGATGACATGCCCGGGGTCCACGACAGCCGGACATCTTCCAGCCCGCCGTCCTCGACGATCGCGGCGAGCCCGTACAACGCCAGGTGCGACAGCATCGTCTTCGACTCGGCGGTCGTGAGTACGAAGTCGGTCATGATCCCTCCGCGGAGACCTGGCCGTCCGCGGCGCGGAGCAGCGCCTCCAGGTAGGCGCAGCCCCACACCCCCCAACGGATGTGTGTGCGTTCGATCAACTCGTCCCACCGTCCCTCGTCGTACAGGGCGATGGTGGTCTCGTCGGCGTTGTCCACCAGTTGCTGGCCGGTGTGTGGGAAGCCGGGGCGGCCGTTGCCGTGGCTTGTTCCGATGAGCCGGGCCACCAGTTCCCGGTGCCGGTCTCCGAGCATGGCCAGTGTGGGCCAGGCGTATGCCACCGAGAGCTGCTCGTGCCGCCAGCCGGTCGGCAGACCCGAGGCCGTGCGGAGCTGCTTGATCGTCCGAGTGTCCTGTACGCCGCTCTTGGCCAGCGGCTCCACAGAAGCCGGGCCGGCGCGCAGCGAACGCTGGAACCGGTCGTCTGCCTTCCCGTCGTCGTGGTGCAGGCCCGCGAGGCGCAACACCTCCACCAGCGCGGTGTTGAGGCCGAGGCGGGTGGCGACGGTCTCGGTCCGTTCCGCTACGGCTTCGGCGTGTCTACGGAGCGCGACGGGCTTGCGGCGCGGGGTCCACGTCTGCCGCAACTCCGCGTCGGTGGTCGCCGTGCGAAGGTCGACGACGATCAGCCGGACGAGTTCCGGCTGATCGTCGTGCGAATCGTGCCAGTGCAGGGTCACCTCGGCCTCGGCTGGCGCGTCGGCTGGCCGGTCGAGCAGGCTGGCCGCCGCGGCCACCATCGGGCGCGGCGCCAGCTTGTCGCGATGTACGCGGAGTAGCCGGGCGATTTCCACCGGGTCAGGTCCAGCCTGTTCGGAGGCGGCGGCGACGGCGTCGAGGAGTCGGCGGTGTGCGGCAGTGTCCCGCTCGATCCGGAGCACGACCTCTCCCGGCCCCGGTTCACCGGGTGCGTCGAGCACATCGTCGGCCCGGTCGTTGCCGTCCAGGTCGACGACGTCGGCGGTGAACAGCTCGGTGGTGTCGTCGATGACGATTTGGTCGCCGGGCCGGAGCCGGTCGTCGTCGATCAGTGGGCGCGGCGCATCGTCGCTGGGGCGGACCAGTATCGAACCCGGCTTCAGGCGTTCCCGGATCTTCGCCGCTTGCCGGATCGAGACCGGAAACGCCTCGTGCTGCCGGGGCGGAAGCTTCTCGATCAACCGGACAGCGTCGGCTTCGTCGGCCGGCAGCGCGCGCCGGACGACGAGGCCGATCTCGTGGTCGGGCTCGTCGAGGTTGTCGGAGAGCCAGAGGTCGAGGTCGTCCTGGTTGGCGGCGAGGTCGTCGCTGGTGCGGGCGAGGTGCCACGCCTGGGCCAGTTCCAGTCGTTGGAGTAGGTCCCGCCTCAGCGCGGGTGCCGGCGGCCGGGGCTCACGCAGGGCCCACGGAGCCAATCCGGCCGGATCGGTGGACTGCCGCTCCAGCCAGGTGAGGGCCGCCGCCAGATCGTCGCGCTGGTACGGCCCGGACTGGGCCCCGGCGGGCAGATCCGCCGCCGGCACCACCACGGTGACCTCGGTCGTGCGCGACCCGAGCCGGTTGACCCGGCCGGCCCGCTGGGCGATGGCACCGCCGGGTGCCAGCTCCGTCACCGCGGCGGCCAGGTCGAGGTCCACCCCGACCTCCAGGCTCTGCGTGCTCACCAGGACATCGACCTCGCGGTCGCCGGTGATGCTGAGCAGCGTCGACATCGGCGGCCGCAAGCGGGACACGTCGTGGGGCCGCAGCCGGCCGCAGACCAGCTCCGTCTTCATACCCCGCGCCCGCAGTTCCTCGGCGACGGCGGCGGCGACCGGGACAGTGTTGACGAAGCAGCCGACCGTCGAGTCGTACGCCTCGCGGAGCCGCACCGCCTCGTCCGCCAACGCCATGACGCCCGCCTTCCGCGCCGGGCCACTGTGCGGGATCGGCCAGGACGCGAGGGGCAGCAGGGTTACAGGCTTCGGTGCGGTCAGCCGCTGCCGCAGCGCCTCGTCCACGTCCAGGTCGTCGGGTTCGACGCCGACCGCCACTCCGGCGTCGGCGCGGGGCGTGGCGGTGGTCTCGACGACCTGGAGGACCGGCACACCGAGCGGCTCCTCGGCCACCGTGGCCAGTTCGCTGACCCGGCGGGCCGTGGTGACCAGTTGCTGGGACAGGTGCGCCTCGTCAACGACGGCGACCGTGTCGTATGCGAGCAGACCGGCCTCGCGGGGCCAAGCCTGCGCCCGCGACCCGTAACCGGACAGCAGCAGCCGGGAGCCCCACATGTCGGGCGTGGCGCAGAGCACCGCGCAGCCAACCGGGTCGTCCAACCACTGCCGGGACGGTGGCACGCCACCCCGCAGTAGCGCGGTCGACAGCGGACGGGCACCCGGTTTCCTGCGCCCGGCGCGAAGCGAGTCCAGCGCGTCGGCCGTCCGCGCGAGGACGGTCCGGCCGCCCCGGGCTTCCGCCAGCTTCTTCGCGATCGACGTCGCGTGCTCGTGCTGGTCGTCGACGAGGGCCCGGCGGTCCACCACGAGGGCCAGCCGGCGCGGCACCCGGACCGGGTGGCCGGAGGCCATCAGCGCCACCGCGAACACGTGTACGTCGACGACGCTGGTCTTGCCCGCCCCGGTCGGGGCGACGAGCTGGTCCGGCCACCGGCCGGTACGCAGAATGTGGTCGAGCAACCGCTCCTGCCAGCGGAACGGCCGGTGTCCACCACGGACTGAAGCGAAGAAGGCGCCGAAGTCAGCGCGGTCGACGCTCACCGGGCCCACCTCCGCACGATGTCGGACGGCAGGTCTCTCGGCACGAGCAGGCCACCGCCCAGGTGCCGACTCTGCCCGATGGCGGCGATCGTCCGAGGGCCGGTCAGGTCACCGAGGCTCAGCACCGCCCGGTACGGCTGAATCACCGTATCCGGGTTCACCTTGTGCACGTAGTGGCCGACATCCCTGTCCATCACCCGTACCGCCGACTCGACCCGGACCCCGCGCCCGGCGGCGGCCTCCGCCAGCGCGCGGTAGCGGACGTCGCCCCGACCTGGCGCGGAGAATTCGTGCCGCCAAACGAGCGCGACCGACAGCGCGGCGGCGTCGGCGAGGGACCAGCGACCACCACGCGGCGGCCGACTGTCGGGCACGGCGACCGGCTCGGTCTGCCACCACCGCTCGGTGCCGACGGCCGGCTCCGGCCAGAACGCGTCAGCCGGCACTTCCACTGGCGGCTTGACTCCGAACGGACCAGCCGCGACCTTGACGTGCCGCAGCCGCTGCACCGCCATCCGAATCAGGGTGAGGTCGACCTCGCTCGCCTCCCGCGGCAACAGCAACGCCAGCGCGGTACCGCCCACATGAGGCGCGTCGGGGCCGAGGAACTGTATCGCGCACCGGTTGCTCGGCCGTGACACGCCAGGCTCGTAGACGCCGGTCAGGACCGCGGGTGCGCCGTCACCGACGAGGGCGACGAGCGCACGGTGCACGGCGACCGCGTACCGCACCCGCAGCTGCGGCGGGATCGGCCGGTCGACCCGGAACAGCAGCACCGACGTCCACGGCGTCGGCGGGGGCGGCGGTTCCGGCCGGGCGTACCGGCCGAGTTCCAGGCCGGCCGTCACCACCGGCGGCGCGGTGGTCTTCTCACTCGACCGGTGTGCGTCGGCCCGCAACAACGGCGCGACCGACGTCTCGCGGTGCGCGGCCTCCAGCGCGTCCGCCCGACCTGTGGTGGCCACCGTGAGGTCTAGGCCCTCCCCGGTGAACAGGTCGGCGTCCCGGTCGAGGCGGTGGGTCGGGTCAGCGGCGGCCACCGCGAGCCGCACCGGAGACTCGCTGGTCCCCAGGTACGGCACCTCGGGGCAGAGCGCCCCCAGCGCGGCGGCCACCGGCTCGGGCGGATCCTGCTCCCATGTCCACGCGAACCGCCCGGCCACCGCGACACCGGTGACCGCCGGCTTACCGACCAACTTCTCCGACAACGGGCTACGGCCCTCCTTGACCACCAGCCCTTCCTTCCGGTACGCCGTCGCGGCGCCGCCGTTGGGCAGCGTCTCCGGTACGGCGATGCCGTCCGGCGGGTGCGCCTCCAGCCACCGCAACGCGTCACGATCGGCATCGCAGGGCCGCAGCCCGTCCCCGTCTGCGACCGCCCGCACACCCTGCGCCGCCGCACAGACCAGCGCGGCGTGCAGCCGGGCCGGCGACGGCAGTGGGTCGAGCTGACCGCCGCCCACCTGCCCCTTGTAGACGCCGAGGAGAGGCTCGGCGACGATCGCGAAGCTCACGCGTTGTCGTCCGTCTCGACCGCACCGGAGACGATGTCCGGGTTGCCGGTGACCCGCATCGCCAGGCCCGACCACTTGACGTCGGCGGCCTTCTCGGCGTGCGCGAGCGCCTCGCTCAGCAGCAGGTCAGCGGCGTCGATGCTGAGCGGCTCGACGTCCAGAAACGCGCCGCCCCGCTGATCGAGCCGGACCATTGGCATCTCCGCCTCGACCAGGTCGCAGTTCGCCCGCAGGTACAGCTCGGCATCGGAGCGGGCGAGCGCGTTGAGCGCCAACGCGGCCAGCAGCGCCCGGCACACGGCGTCCCCCTCGACACCGGCCCCGAACCGCATCTGACGCAACGTGGCGAAGGACAGAACATGGGTACGGATGATGGTGTCGCAGGCGACGCCGGCCAACTGGTCGAGCGTCGGCGGGATACCGCCCAGGCCGAGCGCGGACGCCGACTTCGCGTCGCCGGGCTTGATCCCGTTGGCGGCCTTGACGATGTCGCCGTAGGTTGCCGGGCTCAGCTCCGCCTGTTGCCGGGTGGCCGTCTCGGTCATCGCCTTCTTATTGAGGTTGATCTGCATGCCGACCGGGTCGACCCGTGCGCCGCCCCGCAGGGCCGGCGTGGGCTCCGCCAGCACACCGGCCTGGTCGCGGCTCGCCGCGACGAAGCCCACGATCTCCCCGACCAACGCGCTGCGCCAGCGCCCCTGCCGGCTGCGCCGGCTCGAATCCCAGCCACCGAAAACCAGCGTCACCGGACTCGTCTCCAGCAGGGCCCGAGCGTTGGCGGGGGTCGCGTCCCGGACCGCCCGGTACGCCTCCGTCTGCGTGGTCGGCTGCCCGTCGATCGCGCCGGCCCGGATGTGCCCGTCGAACACCCGGTGCGGCAGCGTGAGATCGTAGTAGTGCTCGACCGCCCCGTCCCGCTCGTAACTGACCCGCACGTGCGGCACCCGCGACAGCAGGGGATGCCGGTCCTCGACGGCCTGAGCTAACGCCACCTCAGCCCGGTTGAGCTGCGACTGCTTCGAGTCGACCACCACCGCGTACCGGCTCTCGTCACCAAGGTAACGCTGCTCGTACGCGTACACACCGCCCTTCTTGCCCCGCGCGGCGAACTTGGCCGGTGCCACCGACGTGTGCCGACCGCCAGCCGGCTCCAGCGCCGTGGTCGACGTGAGACAACTCGGCCCGCCGGCCGACCCGGCGGCAAGCAACGAAGCAAGATCCAACGAACGCACTCAGGTTCCTTCCATCGACAACTGACGGTGGTCTACGCGCCAACACGGCCCATTCCTGCTATGTAGTAGCTGTTGCCGTCCTGCTCTCCAGCAGTTACTAGAAAGGCCGGTCAACCATCGACGCAGCGCATCCACCATGTGGCGATAAGTCGTCGTCAATAGCAATACTGGAGTCGTCTTTTGGACACAGCGCGGCCGGTTCGCCGGCTGGAACGCACGTTACGGTTCGCGGGCCCGGACACGGCCGGGTTCGATACCTGCTGCCCAGCCGCACCCGGTTTGCTGGCCGTGGTTGGGTGGCCCAGACTGGCGGTCGGGGTGGGGCGCCCTTCATTGAGGCGTAGTAGCTTGCGCCGTCTCATGCACGGAAACACGCTGCGTCCCTCCACTTGAGGGAGCTGTCCGCTGAGCGCGGGCGATGACATCCTCGGCCGGCAGCGGGCTGGCCGGGTGATGGGTGAGGCAGAGCGGCATGCGGGCCTTGCGGAACGGCTGACCCTCGACCGCCACGTAGAACTGCCCGCTACTCAAGCGCGAGATGTCCGGCACGTCGCCGCCCTTGAAGCGAGCCATCTCGCGGGCCGCGTCGATGTGCACCGGCGCGTTGAGCAGCCCGAAGAACTGCGTGGCCGCGTTGCCCGGAATCTGGCTGTGCAGGCCTTTGGGTGCCTGGGTGGCGAAGACCAGGCCGAGGCCGTACTTGCGGGCCTGGGAGGCGAGCATCAGGGTGCTGCGCGTACTGGCCGTGACGGGACCGGATGGTGCCAGCGTCTGCGCCTCGTCCATCACCAGTAGTCCGCCCAGCGGCCGGTCGACGGCCGGATTGCGTTTGATCCAGGAGAAGAGGGCCATCTGGAGTTGGTTGACGAAACCCTGCCGCTTCTCGTCACCCGACAGTCCGATAAAGCTGATGACGGAGACACGGGCGCGCTTGCCCGGTGCGGGCGTGAGCAGCATGCCTGGGTCGGCTGTCTCCCCCGTGCCACCGAACAGCGGATCGTTGATCCGGGCGGCCTCCAGATTCTCCGCCATGTCGGCGGCGATCGTCGTGGCACCGGCCAGCTCACTCACCCCGTCGGGGAGGTCCCGCAGCAGGCCGATCAGGCCGGCCAGGCTCGCCGGCTCTCCGGTCCGGCCGTAGTGCCGCAATGCCTGCCGCAGCACCGCTTGGCCCCGCATCGCCTTCGCGGTGTTGGCGGCCACCTGCGCGCGTGGGGCCAGCGCATCGACCGCGCTGTCGACCGCCTGGGTGAACTCGTCAGGGTCCTCGCGGACGCCACCGAAGTCGGGCAGGGGTTGGAAGGTCAGCGGTCGTCCACTCGCTCGCCCCGGAGTCCAGACCACCACCTCCGTCGACTCGAAGTAGTCGGCTGCGGCCTGCGCGTCGGCGTCGCTCCAGGTGGTTGGGTCGTCCGGCCAGGCGTCTCCAAGACGGGCGAGGTCGTTGTTGGGGTCCAGGACGATCGCGGAGACACCAAGCAGCGCGCACTCCTCGATCAGTCGCCGGATCAGCACGGTCTTGCCAGATCCCGACCCGGCGAAGATCGCCACGTGCTTGCGTAACGCGGCCAACTCCACGTCGACGGGATCTTCTCGATCGAAGTCGACGCCCAACCGGAGGTACACCCCTGATGGTTCAGCCACAGTGACTGGCACCGTCGCTTCGTCCGGCTCCGTCGAACTCGCGATCCGCTCGCCGGCCGGTTCCGTGTCGGCCAGACCGACTGGTGTGATGTCCGTGCCGGCGGCCACAGCGTCGTTCCCGTCGGTCAGGGGTTGCGGGGGCCGAGCTTCCATACTGCGTGGCGGCGGTTCGATTGCTGGTAGGTGCCCGGTTGTCGTCGGATACTGCGTGGGTGGCTCGCGTCCCGCATCGGCGAGCGCGGTCGCCAGCAGGTTGGTACGCGAGGCCGGGCGTCGGTCTGCCAGCCATGCCTGGAGGCCGTCCGGCTCCTCGGCGAGCAGTGTTCGTAGCGCGACCAGGCTGCGCAGGTCGTCCTCGCCAAGCGGTAGCGTCCGCCCACCAGCCGCGACGAACTCCTCGACCGCTCTGCGCCGCTTGGGGCTGTCCGACCATTGCTCGTTGCGCAGGACGAACAGCTGGCGCTGGGCGATCCCGTGGGCCAGGCCGGCGGCCACACACGCGTTGCGCAGCCGGGCCAACTCGGCGTTGTAATGCTGCTCCGCGATAGCCCGGAACGCCCAGTGGGCCTCGTTCCCGGTCCCCTCGTCGAGAGTCCGCCGCAGCCGAGCGTGCAGCGCGGGCCTGCGCACCGGGATCGTATCCTGGTCGAAGTCGGCACCCAGGCCCTCCCTGATCCACGCGTCGAGAGCGGCGGCCAGCAGCGGCGGCACCTCCGTATCCTCGTTTGCGGAGTCGAGTAGACCCGCCACCTGCGCCTGAGCCCGCAACGCCGCGTACCGCTCATCCAGTAGCCGAAGTGACGAGCCACTTGTCGGCGCTGGCACCGACGCCGGTGTCTCGGCGGAAGCCGCAAGCGTGGTCATCTCGATGGCCTCGCGGTTGAGCACGCACGAGCGGATGTGTCGCTCGATGTTGATGAGCAACTGCCGCGGCGTGAAATCGACCGCATCGGCAAACGCCTCGGTACGCACCGGCCAGGTCGGGTACGGCGGCACGAATCCGACTTCCGCGTAGTGCCCAGCGAGTCGGCGCTCGACCAGAGCCCGGCCGACGCCAGCGTCGGGAATCGATTCGAGCGTGGCCGTCTCGCGGAACCGGTCCTGGACGGTGTCGACCGCGTTACTCTTGATCAACGCCCACGACACGGGCAGTAACGCGAGGACCGTCAGCGTACGCCGGGTCATCTCGCGCAGCTCCATCAGGCCGCTGGCGACCTGGTCGAGCAGGACGGCGGTATGCCAACTCTCCGGGTCGGTCTCGGCTGTCGCGACAGGGACGTGACTTCGATTTGCGACCTGCGCGATGAGTCCGTCGACCTGGTCCACCGCGATGACCGAGGGGCCGGTAAGGGCGAGCAGCGACGACACGTCCGAGACCGTCTCCTGCGGCAGCCGCCGGCCTGGTCGGATGCCCCATGCGGCACGTTCACCGGCTTCTGCCTCGTCGCCAGCAAGCAGGTACGACATCGCGATGTCCTGCACCCGGTGGTCGGCGCCAGCGAGCAGAACCAACGCGCGGGCGGTGTCGCGACAGCCGATCCCGATCTGTCGGCTCAAACCACCGAGGGCGGCGACGAACTCGTTCAATCTGTCCGCTGTCATTGGGGCCCGACCCGTCACCGCCATCCGGGTCACCACAGGAAGGTCGACCGCGTCGGCGAGGCGTTGCAGGAACGTGTGTAGCTGCGTCGTCCCTTCCTCGTCGACCGACTGGTGCAGACCGTCGACCATCGACACCGCGACGCTTCGCCAGAACGTGTTGGCGTCGAGCAGGTTGACCAGGAAAAAGTAGCCGCCCCTGAGCTGGGTCAGCTCGCGGACCCGGCTGAGCAGATGCGTCTTTCCGGCACCACGTTGACCCCGTATCGCGACGCCGATCGGGCTGGCATCCGGGCTTCGCTCCGCCGCGTACAAGCCGTCCAGGACGGTCGAGAGAACATCCGGGTGGAGGCCGTCGACGTGAAATCGTGGGCGGTGCCAGACGTCGTTCCTGGTCGGCGCATAGTTGAAGTGCAAGTGTGTGAGAGCCTTCAGCGCTGCCTCGGTCACGATGCCCCCATTGCAATCGAGTGTTTGGGCTGATCGCCGATCACCACCGCGGCGGCCCGAGTACGTGCATCGAGCGTCTTCTGGTTCGCTTCCGGGACGAGGGTGACGCCGCGCCGGCGGTGGAGCCGCCGCAACGCCGCATCGACATCAGCGGTGGTGAGATCGCCGACCATGTCACGCAGGTCGGCAAGGCTTACCAGGTCACCGGCGCGAGGGGCGAGGCTTGCGTACGCGGTACACACTCGCTCGTCCGCGTCCGGCCCGACCGGCGTCCGTCCGCCGGCCTGCGGACCGGTCACGGCGGGAGCGTTCGACACGGTGACGAACTCGCCGAGGCTGAGCTGTTGTGCAGCGAGGAAGCGACCCCAACGCCAGAGCACGGCGTAGAGCGCACCGCCGATGGCGCCGGAACCAGGCGGTGCCGATCCGGCGGCAAGCTGAGCATGACAATGCGCCCAGCCCTTCTCGCCCAGCGTCAGCACGAGCCGGCCCGAAATGCGTTCGACTTCGATGAGTTTCAGCCTTTCGAGCTTTTCCCGCGATCCCTTCTTGAGCTCGCAGCGGTGTTCCTGGGTCAACCTGACGTTGGCCACCGGGACTGCCTCGGCCAGGAGGATGAAGAGGGCCGCTGTCTCGACAGTCGTCAGTCGCTCGTCCGGCATATCAGCTTCCTTTCCGGGCTCGCCTGCGATTGGCGAGAAACTGCTGGAGGAGCGCAAGAACGTTCTCGATGTCGTCGGCAACCTGCGTGTTAGTGAAGCGGAGAACGGCGTAGCCGTTGAGTTGGAGCATCACATCACGGTTACGATCCTCGGCGTACTTGCCCGCCGATCTGTGATCGTCACCGTCGAGTTCGACGACACACCGCTCCCGTTTCCACAGCAGATCGACACGGACAGGGTTGACCAGCGGCCCCGGCCTGACCGTGTGATTCCACACCCGGCCGGTCGCCCACGCTCGCTTTGCAAGGGCGGATTCGAGCAGCACCTCTGTATAGCTCGTCGGGTGTGGCTTGCCGAGACGACTGGCACGACGTGATCTGCCGGCTGGTCGCTCCCGCCGCGAGTGCCCTTCGGCCGACATGCCCGATCGGCCGCTACCTCCGGCATCCGGCACGGAGCGTACGACCGGGGCTTCCCGGACGGGTCTAGCGAACACGACTTCCGGCATCCAGTCACCAGGCGCCAGTGATCCGCCGCAGATCCAGACAGCGAGCCGGCCGTGGTCGACGAGCCATTGGGCTGCCCGCACCAGAGCAAGCGTTCGGCCCTCGTCCAAGTTGTCAGGCGGCCGCAGGAGCAACGCGCATGCTGGCCGCCCGAAGCCGGCCGCGAGTACCCTTGACAGCCCGCGCGCCCGCACCTCGGGTTGATGCCTCTGCGTGTGCGGCCCTGCCCCGGTCAGGGTGCCGACCGCCAAGTCGACAAGGAAGGGACCATACTGCGCGGTGCCGGCGGCATGCGCGACCGCGAGCGACCTGACGGCGGCCAATGCACCACCGGCCGATGTCGTGATTCCTTCGGCACCTGGAAGCCAGGCAGGAAAAAGGTGGCCAGCAAGGGCCTCCATCTCGTCCAAGCTGGAGGTGATTGTCGTGCTTTGACTCAGAGATCCCGCTGTTCGCTGGAAAATGACCGCCGGAGCATCGGGCGGTGCGGCCGCCACCGCCCGGTCCAGGTCGTCCGGATGAAAGTGCTTGATCCATACCACTCGATCAGCGGGAACATCCGAGAGAGAGAAATCCAACAGTCCGCCCAACATGAGAAGTCGGCACCCATCCTGACAAGCCGGCGATTGGAGGTGCAATCACCCGGACGTGGATGCATCACCGCTGACCGACACCGGACGCCAGCCGATCAAGGCACTGGATCAGCCCGCAACCAGGATGGCGTGACCAACCTCCCGACTTCATCCCACGAGCGTTCGACGCACCAGCACCAATCGGAGGATGGCTGCAACCGACCGCCTTCTGATGCAATTCGATCAATGGATCGCGCAGCCGCAACCATTACCGGCCGCGCACCAGTGAATCTGTTGGCCCATGCGCCAGCGACGCCTCTGTCGTCCCGCCTCTGAGCGCGGACCCGTCGCCAGAGTGTCGGCCCAGCTCACATGCCGCATGGCGTGGGCGGAGTCATGGCCATGAGTCGCTCTCGACCTGGCAGAAAGCGCACCCTTCGCGGCACACCCGTTCAGGCGCAGCTCAGGGCGGTTAGAATTTTGACCCAGCCGCAGCTCCCACCGGAGCCGTCCTTCATTGAGGCCGAAAAGCGGACTTGGTGGTTGTCGCGGAAGCTGATGAAGCCGCAGCTCCCACCGGAGCCGTCCTTCATTGAGGCGACCCGCAGGATCTGCCCGATCAGCGCGTCGACGGGCCGCAGCTCCCACCGGAGCCGTCCTTCATTGAGGCCAGCCCTCCCGCACGCTGTCCGCGTCCCGCACGATCAACGCCGCAGCTCCCACCGGAGCCGTCCTTCATTGAGGCGCCGTCGCCGGAGCGGCGTCGACGAGGTGGACTGCCGCAGCTCCCACCGGAGCCGTCCTTCATTGAGGCACCCACGTCAAGGACGTCCGCCACAGAGATGACACGGCTGCCGCAGCTCCCACCGGAGCCGTCCTTCATTGAGGCGATATGAACGCCACGGAAGGTCCCCCTTGTCATAGCGCGCCGCAGCTCCCACCGGAGCCGTCCTTCATTGAGGCCCGTCGTACGTGCTGGTGGCCGTCTTCCGGTTCTGCCGCAGCTCCCACCGGAGCCGTCCTTCATTGAGGCCCTCTCCCCCGGCCGGTTCCGTGTTGGTGCTGGTCAGGCCGCAGCTCCCACCGGAGCCGTCCTTCATTGAGGCCGGTGACATACGCCAACGCCTTCCGGGGGGTCTGCCACGCCGCAGCTCCCACCGGAGCCGTCCTTCATTGAGGCATCGGCGGAGTCGCGGCGGGGTTGTCCACAGGCCCGGCGGCCGCAGCTCCCACCGGAGCCGTCCTTCATTGAGGCGCCCTTGACCAGTCGTGGCACATCGGGTGGTTGCTGGCCGCAGCTCCCACCGGAGCCGTCCTTCATTGAGGCCCCGAAGAGGGCATGACCTGGCAGGCCATGCCGCCCCGGGGCCGCAGCTCCCACCGGAGCCGTCCTTCATTGAGGCATCAGCGTGCACGCCTCACCCGCGCCGATCGCGCACGCGCCGCAGCTCCCACCGGAGCCGTCCTTCATTGAGGCGTCCAGGCGGCGGCGCTTGTCGGATCGGTGATGTCAGGCCGCAGCTCCCACCGGAGCCGTCCTTCATTGAGGCACCCGCGACGGCATCGCCGCCCTGATCCGGGAGCGGGAGCCGCAGCTCCCACCGGAGCCGTCCTTCATTGAGGCTCCACGACCCGCCGCGACGGCGTGGCCGTCACGTCGACGCCGCAGCTCCCACCGGAGCCGTCCTTCATTGAGGCGAGCGTGAGCAGCTGTGGGCACCGCCGTACCTCGGGCCGCAGCTCCCACCGGAGCCGTCCTTCATTGCCGGGTAGACGGCGGGAGTCTCACCCGCCGTCCCCCACAGATCCGGACGTGAACCTCTCGACTCATCCGGCTCGTGCCGTTCGGTTGTCAGGTCGTGTACCGCAGCGTCCAGTGCGCGAACAGGCCGGGTTTTCGTTTTCGGACCTCTTGTAACCATGCACGCGTACGGGCTTGGCTGGGTTTGAGTCGCTTGTACTTCCACCTTGCCCAGCGCATCAGATGACGGTCGACGCGCTTGCCGATCGGGATGACCGCGCTCGGATAGAACGCGGTGAAGTAGTTCAGCCAACCACGTAGGGCTGGGTTCACTTCTTCCGCGAGATCGTTCAGGTTCCAGGTCGTGTGTCGATGTAACCGCCAGGACGCTACCTTGCGGCTCATATCGGTCAGCTTCCCCGGGGCCACCGCCGGCAGGAACCCTGTTCGCCGACGTTGCCGTATCTTGTCCCAGGCCTTACGGGGACGAAACGCGTACCCGCAGAACGCGAACGTCACCAGCTCATAGTTCAGCCGGCGGCGGTCGTCCTTGCAGTACACAATGCGCGTCTTATCAGGATGCAACTGCAACCCGATATCCGCAAACCGACGACCGATCGCCCGGCGCACATACTGTGCCTGACTTTCGGTCACGCAATGGACCACCACATCGTCCGCGAACCGCTCGAACCCGATCCGGGGAAACTCCCGGACCATCCAGGTATCGAAGCCGTAGTGCAGGAAGACGTTAGCGATCAACGGAGAGATCGGCCCGCCCTGCGGGGTTCCCTTTTCCCGATGAGCCAAAGTTCCGTCGGGCATCAGCATCGGCGCCTTGAGCCAGCGCTCCACATACAACATGACCCACGACTGGGTCGTATGCCGCGCCACCGCCTTAAGCATCAAATCCCACGGCACCGAGTCGAAGAAGGCCTTGACGTCCAGATCGACGACCCAGTCCCTCTCGAAGCACCGCTGCCGGCACGCCCGCACCGCGTCCACCGGTGACCGGCCGGGACGATATCCGTAGGAGTCGTCGTGGAACACTTTCTCCACCTCCGGCTCCAGCACCAGCACCGCCGCGGTCTGCGCCACCCGGTCAACCACGCTGGGAATGCCCAGAATCCTGACCCCACCCTTCTTCGGGATCTCCACCGCCCGGACCGGGCCGGGGAAATAGCTGCCCGACGACATACGGTTCCACAGCCGGTAGAGGTTGTCAGCCAACCTCGTTTCGAACTGTTCGATCGTCACTCCGTCGGCCCCGGCCGCTCCGCCATTACCTTTCACCTTCAACCACGCGGCCCAGATCAGCCGCTTTGGGATATCGTGCGACTTGCCTGTCAACCCTGGCTGACTCACGCGGTTCCTCCCTCACGGTTGACCGCACAAACCAGCCTGAACGACCCCGCCCCTTCGCTCCCCGACCCACTGCGATACGCAGGCGGTTCACAGCTACTACGGGCGAGTCCGCCAGCGGCCCCGCATCGGTACTCTGCTCCTCGCGGTCTCCTCCGCTTGGAGTCCTCCCTCTCGCCGCCGGTAAACCGACGGACAGTGTCGGGGTCCGCCTTCACACGTTCCGTATGAGAGCCTGGACCGGGCTCATGCTGCCTATATGCCGGACACCACCTGGGCAGTAAGCGGATATCCCCCAGGCTCATCCCGAGACTCACCTCCGGCCTCGGTTCTGATGTCGTCTGACTGAGTTTCGACACGTCAACGGCAGAGAACTCGACGTTCATCGCTCATCTTCCCGGTCCATACCTGACGCGATCACAGTCACGCCTTTTCCAACGACGCTCAGGACGACGGTCTTCAGCCAACGCCCCTCGTGGTGGTTTGAAGCCTGCTTCCGCAAGCCGGCTCCGGAGGGCCAAACAACCTCCATCTCCCATACAGCACCGCAGTCCACGAGACCGTCATCAATCTTTGCCTCGCTTTCCACGTTCGTGTTCACAAGAGGCGTGTTCAACATGGGCGCGGGTGTCTGGAAGGACGGCCGCAGCTCCCACCGGAGCCGTCCTTCATTGAGGCACGACGACTTCCATCGACTTCGTCAGCGTCTCGGGCCGCAGCTCCCACCGGAGCCGTCCTTCATTGAGGCGATCACGCCAGCATCCCACCGGCGATCAGGTCCGCGTCGGCGTTGAGGTCGGCGCTGCCGTCGAAGGTCATGCCGGTCGTCACGGGCCCCGACGGCAGCCTGGGCAGCAGGCGTTCGACTGCCAGGTCCCGCATCGCGACCAGGTCGGTCACCTCCGCGTCGGTGGCCAGCGCCAGCAGGTCCGCCACGCCGCTCGACTCGGTGAGGCGCATCAGCCGGGAATGCTCCACCGACGGCGCCCGATACAGCTCCACGAGCAGCGCCAGGGCGTAACACACCCGCGCCCACCACTCATCACCACGCTCGGCGAACCCTGCCGGCCGCATCCGCAGTTCCACCCCGCCGTCGGCCACCCGGCGGGGCGTGTCCCCGGCCGAGAGGTCAGCGAGCAGTTCCCGACCGGCCCGCACACACGGCGCCCGCCCCGACAACAGCCCCATCAGCGGCAGCGCGATCGACGGGTGCGGGTCAACGAGCATCCGCAGCCAGAAGTCGATCGCCGCACCCTGCGTGCCTGGCGCGACCCCGGCCGGCATCACCACCCGCTGCGGGCCAGCTGCGAGCCGGAACTCCGCCTGGATCTCCTTGGCCTCCGGAAACGTCGTCCGCAGCCACACGCATACAGGACTCCGGGCGTCTTTCACCTCATACGTCAACGCAGACATGCACCGGAAGCTACAGAAAGCCACCGACACAAAGCTCAGAGTGTGCGACGGATGCAGGAGGAAGGGATCAGGCCACCCGTCGGGCTCGCCGTGCCGTAACCGTCGTCGTCGATAGAGCTGTCTCCTGCTCGGCGTTCGACTGGTTCCGAGCGAACCGCGCGCATGCTCGCTGCCGGCGACGCCACCAGTGCTACTCGGTGTCGGCGGGTAGGCGGGGCGGCTTGCCGCCGTTTGTGAGGAAGGCTGTCGCGATCTGGATGGCCGTTTCGGGCCGAATGTGAGGCAGTGCCGTTAGCGAGACAGCCCTCGAGCTGCGGCTACGCACCAAGGGCAGGGCGGGGGCAGGCCCTCCGGGATGTCGAGATTGCGGTGCTGCCTGCTGAGGATGGATCGGCACGAGCCGGAGCAGGCGGAGTGGCGCGGGGTGGTTGGGGGTGGCGCCGGGTCCGATCACGTCTCAGGTGAGGCGGTGGTCGAGGGCGGTGTGGCGGCGTCCGGCGCCGACGGTGCGGACGGCGGCGTGGAGGGCGCGGCGGGAGCCGACGAGGACGACGAGGTGTTTGGCGCGGGTGACGGCGGTGTAGAGCAGGTTGCGTTGCAGCATCATCCAGGCGCTGGTGGTGAGGGGGATGACGACGGCGGGGTATTCGGAGCCTTGGGAGCGGTGGATGGTCATGGCGTAGGCGTGGGTGAGTTCGTCGAGTTCGTCGAAGTCGTAGTCGATGGTTTCGTCCTCGTCGGTGCGCACGGTGAGGGTCTGTTCCTCGCTGGTGAGGGCGGTGACGATGCCGAGGGTGCCGTTGAAGATGCCGGCTTGGCCCTTGTCGTAGTTGTTGCGGATCTGGGTGATTTTGTCGCCGATTCGGAACACCCGCCCGCCCATGCGCCGTTCCGGCTGTCCCTCGCGGTGTGGGGTGAGCTTCTGCTGCAGCAGGCCGTTGAGGGCGCCGGCGCCGGCGGGGCCGCGGTGCATGGGGGTGAGGACCTGCACGTCGCGGCGCGGGTCGAGCCGGAAGCGGGCGGGGATGCGGGTGCAGGCGACGTCGACGGTCAGGGCGGCGGTGGCGTCGGTGTCGTCGCAGGCGAACAGGAAGAAGTCCGGCAGGCCCTGAAGGAGGGGTGGGCGGCCGGCGTTGATGCGGTGGGCGTTGGTGACCACGCCGGACTGGGCGGCCTGGCGGAAGATCTGGGTCAGCCGCACCCGGGGGATGGTGGGTGCGGCGAGCAGGTCCCGTAACACCTCGCCGGCGCCGACGGAGGGCAACTGGTCGACGTCGCCGACGAGGAGCAGGTGGGCGCCGGGTGGGACGGCTTTGATGAGCTTGTTGGCCAGGATCAGGTCGAGCATGGATGCCTCGTCGACGACGAGCAGGTCGACGTCGAGAGGGTTGTTCCGGTCGTAGGTGGCGTCCCCGCCGGGGCGTAGTTGCAGGAGCCGGTGCACGGTGGCGGCGGGGTGACCGGTCAGCTCGGACAGGCGTTTGGCGGCCCGCCCGGTCGGCGCGGCCAGCGTCACCTTTGCCTTCTTGGCGGCGGCGAGTTCGACGATGGAGCGGACGGTGAAGCTCTTGCCGCAGCCCGGCCCGCCGGTGAGTACCGCGACTTTCGAGGTCAGCGCGAGCCTGACGGCCTGCTCCTGCTCGGGGGCGAGGTCCGCGCCGGTGCGGGCCCTCAGCCAGGCCAGGGCCTTGGCCCAGTCGACACTTGCGAAGTGGGCCAGCCGGTCGGAGGAATGATGGAGCAGTCGCAGGAGCGAGGAGGCGAGGGACTGCTCGGCGCGGTGGAACGGCACCAGATACACCGCCCGCAGCGGCTCACCGCCGGCCGCGGGGAGCGTCTCGCGGACGACGCCCTCGTCGGCGACCAGGTCGCCGAGGCAGCGGGTGACGAGGTCGGCGGGCACGTCGAGGATCTTCGTCGCGTCGGCGACGAGGTTCGGTTCGGGCAGGTAGCAGTGGCCGTTGTCGGTGGCCTCGGACAGGGTGTACTGCAGGCCGGCCATGACCCGCTGCGGGCTGTCGTGTGGGATCCCCACCGACCGGGCGATGGTGTCGGCGGTCTTGAAACCGATGCCCCACACATCGGCGGCCAGCCGGTACGGCTCCTTCGTCACCACGTCGGTGGACGCGTCGCCGTACTGCTTGTAGATCCGCACCGCCAGGGACGTGGACACGCCGACGCCCTGCAGGAAGACCATGACCTCCTTGATGGCCTTCTGTTCCTCCCACGCCGCGGTGATCTTCGCGGTGCGTTTCGGGCCCAGCCCCGGCACCTCCACCAGCCGCGCCGGCTCCTCTTCGATGACCCGCAGGGTGCCCAGACCGAAGTGCGCGACGATCCGTTCGGCGAAGACCGGTCCGATGCCCTTCACCAGCCCGGAGCCGAGGTAGCGCTGGATGCCCTGAATCGTGGCCGGCAAGACGGTGGTGTAGGAGTCGACCTCGAACTGCCGGCCGTACTTCGGATGCGAAGACCAGCGGCCGTGCAGCCGCAAGCTCTCCCCGGGCTGCGCCCCCAACAACGCGCCGACCACCGTCGACAGGTCACCGCCACGGTCGGTGGCGACACGAGCGACGGTGTAGCCGGTCTCCTCGTTGACGTAGGTCAACCGCTCCAGCACCGCCTCCACCACGGCGAGCGGCGCACGGACAGGAACGGTCACAGCGACCATCGTGCCTCCCCACGATCCGGCGCCGACACTCACCCAACCGCTCGCCCAGGCCCGGCCGTCGCCGTGGCCCGGTCCACGCTGATCAACCGAGATCCGCAGGACCCGCCCGAGCAACGCGCACCACGCGACGCGACGACACCCCTGCGACGCCATGCCAGATCGGAGATGCGGGGCCCACTTCCCCGCCGGATGACTAGCCTGGGTGATTCACGGTGATCGTCAAGATGCGCTGTTCGCCGGGCGTGTAGATGAGCGGAAGTGCCTGCCCTGCAAGGGCAACTTGTGATTGCGACATCTACAGGGTTTCTCTTCGAGGGAGGCAATTCCAAGGTGCGCTTACGGCGTGGTCGCGGGATCTGCGGATCACCGCGGGTGGTTCGGGTGTGGTGTCGCACGTCGGTGCGGCGTTGCTGCGGTTGCTGGCTGATCGGGCCGGGTTGACCGGAGCGTTGTCGGCGGGGCTGGCACGGGCCGGTTGGTGGCCGGTGCATGACCGGGGTCGGGTGCTGGTCGACCTCGCGGTGATGATCGCTGACGGCGGGGAAGCGATCGCGGACATCGACATGCTGCGCCATCAGCAGGAGGTGTTCGGGCCGGTGGCCTCGGACACCACGGTGTGGCGGGCCCTGGACGAGATCGGCGCAGTGCAACTGCGGCGCATCGCCAAGGCCAGAGCGAAGGTACGCGCCCGGATGTGGCAGCTGTTCGGTGGTCCACCGGCGGCGAGGGCGGCCGGGCGGGACATCGGCGCCGGCGTGGTGGTCCTGGACATCGACTCCACGATCGTGATCGCGCACAGCGACAAGGAAGGCGCCGCGGCCACCTACAAGCACAGCTATGGGTTCCAGCCGATCCTGGCGACCTGCGACAACACCGCCGAACTGCTCGCCCTGAAGCAGCGGCCGGGCAACGCCGGAGCCAACACCGCCGCCGATCACCTCGACGTGCTCGCCCAAGCCATCGCGCAGGTCCCCGCCCAGCACCGCCGACACCTGCTCATCCCGCGGTGACTCCGCCGCGTCCACCCACACAGTGCTCGACTGGCTCCACGAGCAGGACAGCAAACGCGGCCGGCGGGTGGAGTACTCCCTCGGCTGGCCGATCGGCGAACCCGAACGCGCCGCCATCACCGCCCTACCCGCCCAGGCCTGGTCACCGGCGATCGACGCCGACGGTGGTGTCGGCGACGGCGCCACCGTCGCCGAACTAACCGGCCTGCTGCCTCTGCCCGGCTGGCCGGCCGGGATGCGAGTCATCGTCCGGCGGGAACGCCCCCACCCCGGCGCCCAACTCACCCTGTTCGAGCACCGGGACGGCTGGCGCTACACCGCCTTCGTCACCAACACCCAGGCAGGCGCCCTGCAGTGGCTGGAGGCCCGCCACCGGGCCCACGCCCGCGTCGAGGACCGGATCCACTGCGCCAAAGACACCGGCCTGGGTCGGCTGCCCTCCCGCGAGTTCGCTATCAACCAGGCCTGGTGCACCGCCGCCGCGATCGCCGTCAACCTGACCGCCTGGCTGCAGCTCATCGGCCTCGACAGCGACCTGACCAAAGCCGAACCGAAACGACTGCGATACCAGATCCTGCACACCGCCTTCCGCCTCGTGCACGGCCAACGCCGCCGCTGGCTACGCATCCCGTCCAGGTGGCCCTGGGCCGAACAGATCACCACAGCGTTCAACCGGATCACGGCCATCCCAAACCCCGGCTGACCAGCACAGCCGCTGCCCCAACAACCCGGAGGACCCCAGGAGACCACGCCCACCGCCGCGACAGACGGCCCACCACCATGCCCGACACCACGCGATATCGATCAATAGCAATCAGGCATGCCGGGCCGAAGGAGCCGGCGTCAGGCGCGAGTCATCGAGGTTAGTAGTCGGTGGCAGGTGGGCGGCGAACGCCACCACGGCGTCGAAACCGAAGGTGGCGGTCATCGCCAACGCCGCCATGGCGGACGGCGTCGCACTGTGATCGCACCGCCTGGGCGAGGTCAGGGCTAGCGTGGTTGATCGCCTCGGCGACCGGCTCGATCGCCCACACCTGCCGTAGCCACGCCTGCGCGGTCTCGACCGTCCCTCCAGTGGGCTCTGGCCATGCGGGCAGCGGGATCGGCGGGTGGGGCAGGCCCGCACCAGCGGGGGCCCGCGACCTGGTAGGTCAGCGGCACGGTCGTGGCCGGGCCGGCGAGCAGCGCCGTCGCGGTGGCGGCCACGACGGCGGCCACTGCGGTCACCGCCGCCAGGGCCGGGCCGGAGCGGGTACGGAGAATCGTCATGGGAAGTCCTTATGCGTCGGGCGGCGCGGCGCGGCGACGCGCTCAGGTGGCGGCGCGCCGATGCGCCACTGTGAGAAAGTCGGTACGGACGACCGACGTGCCCGGCTCGGGGTGGACCTGTCAGCCGCCGACGGCCCGGTCGTGTGGACCTCGGCGGCACCCGCCCTCAATCTATTGAGCGATGCCGATCAAATCAAGCGCACCGGCGCGGCCGTGGCCTTCTTTCCGATTGCTCTGTTGCGTGGCGACGGCGCTGGTCGGCCGCCCGGCCGCCGCGCGGGCCCTGTGCGGGGGCAGCACGCCGCACTAGTCTCCTCACCGCAACCCCCGGGCCGCCGCGCCACCGGCGCGGACGGCGGCACCCGGCGACCGGAGGCGCGTGTGCCCGACGAGATCGACGACTCCTTCCTCGCTCTTCCGCTGGCCCGCCTCGCCGACGCCGCCCTGTCCCGGGCCCGGCTACGCGGCGCGCGGTACGCGGCGCTGCGCGTGCAGCGGGTCCGCTCCGGACGCACCGTCGTGCACGACGGGGAGTTGCGGGCGAGCGAGGAGGAGACCGAGACCGGCCTGGCGGTACGGGTGCTGCACCGGGGCGCGTGGGGCTTCGCCGCCACGCCGGAGCTGACGCCCGAGGCGGCGGTACGCGCCTGCGACGACGCGCTGGAGCTGGCCCGGGCCTGCGCTGACGTGGGCGGCGCGCCGGTCGCGCTCGCGCCCGAGCCCGCGCACCCGGCGGCGACCTGGCGCTCGCCGTACCGGATCAATCCGTTCGAGGTGCCGGACAGCGAACGGGCGGAGCTGCTGAGCCAGTGGTGCGCCGGGCTGCTGGCGCACCGGTCCGTGGCGCACGTGCTGGCCCGCGTCAGCGCCGCCCAGGAGAACACGTACTACGCCGACCTGGACGGCACCGGCGTCACCCAGCAGCGCGTCCGGGTGCACCCGCAGGTGCTGGCGGTGGGCCGGCACCTGCGCGACGGCGGCGTCCAGACGCTGCGCACGGTCGGCCCGCCGGTGGCCCGCGGCTGGGAGTACCTGCACGGCGAGGGCTGGGACTGGGCCGGCGAACTTGCCGAGCTGCCGGCGCTGCTGGCCGAGAAGACGCAGGCGCCACCGGTGCGCCCCGGCCGCTACGACCTGGTGATCGACCCGTCGCAGCTCTGGCTCACCATCCACGAGTCGGTCGGGCACGCCACCGAGTACGACCGGGCGCTGGGCCACGAGATGTCGTACGCGGGCGGCACGTTCGCCACCCCCGACGCCGCCGGGCGGCTGCGGTACGGCTCGGCGCTGATGACCGTGGACGCCGACCGGTCGGCCACGCACGGACTCGCCACCGTCGGGTTCGACGACGAGGGTGTGGCCGCGCAGTCCTGGCCGCTGATCGAGGCGGGCGTGCTGGTGGGCTTCCAGCACGACCGCGCCTCGGCCGCGCAGGCCGGCCTGCCGCGCTCGTCCGGCTGCGCGTACGCCGAGTCGTACCGCCACACGCCGATGGCCCGGATGCCGAACGTGTCGCTGCGCCCGGCGGTGGACGGGCCGGACACCGCGGCCCTGATCGCGGGCGTGACCGACGGCTTCTACCTGGCCGGCTCGGACAGCTGGTCGATCGACATGCGGCGGCGGCAGTTCCAGTTCACCGCCCAGCGCTGGCACCGCATCCGCAACGGGCGGCTGGCCGGGCAGGTGTCCGGCGCCGCGTACCAGGCGGAGACGACGGCGTTCTGGTCGGCGCTGTGCGGGCTGGGCGGCGAGGGCACCTGGCTGCTCTCCGGTGCCGACATGTGCGGCAAGGGTCAGCCGGTGCAGGCGAGCGCGGCCAGCCACGGCTGCCCGGCCGCGGTGTTTCGCGGCATCAACGTCGTCGACACCGGAGGTCGGGACGGGTGAGCGGGATCCAGGACGCCCTGGAGGCGGCGCTGCGGCACCGGCGCGACGCCGACGAGCTGCTGCTGATCGCCGACGAGACGGCCGCCGCGCACCTGCGCTGGGCGGGCAACGCGCTGACCACCAACGGCAGCGTCCGGTCCCGCCGGGTGACGGCGGTGGCGGTACGCGACGGCGCGGCCGGCGTACACGTCGGGCTGGTCGGGCACGGCGGCGCGCTCGGCGACGCGCTGCCCGGCCTGGTGCGCGCGGCCGAGCGGGCCGCCCGCGACGCGCCACCCGCCGCCGACGCGGCGTCGCTGCCCGAGCCGTGGCGGACGCCGTCCTGGTCGCAGCCGCCCGGCGGCGCCTCGGTCGACGCGTTCCGGGACGTGCTGCCCGGCCTGGCCGACGCGTTCGCGGCGGCCGGACGGCGGCGGCTCTACGGCTACACCGAGCACCGGGTGGTCACCACCTACCTCGCCGCGTCGACCGGCGCCCGCCTGCGCCACCCGCAGTCCACCGGCCTGTTCGACCTGAGCGTGCGCGACGGCGACGACTCGGCCTGGGCCGGTGTGACGGCGCCCGACCTGACCGGGCTGGACGTGCCGGCGCTCGCCGCGGACCTGTCCGCGACGCTGGCGCGACCGGGCCGCCGGGTCGAACTGCCGCCGGGACGCTACGAGGTGCTGCTCACCCCGGGCTGCGTGGCCGACCTGATGCTGCACCTCTACCTGGCCGCCGGGGCGCGCGGCGCGCTGGACGGGCGCACCGCGTTCAGCCGCCCGGACGGCCGCCTGCCGCTCGGCGAGCGCCTCACCACGCTGCCGCTGACGCTGCGCAGCGACCCGGACCACCCGCTGCTGCCCTGCGCGCCGTTCACCGTCAGCCGGGGCACCGACGACCTGACCGCCGTGGTCGACAACGGGCTGCCGCTGCGTCCGACCCGCTGGATCGACGAGGGCGTGCTGACCGCGCTGGTGCAGACCCGGTACACCGCCGCGCGGACCGGCGCGCCGCTCACCTCAATGGTGGACAACCTGGTGCTGGAGGGCGGGCCGGACGCGCCGACGCTGCCCGAGATGGTGCGCTCCACCCGGCGCGGCCTGCTGCTCACCTCGCTGTGGTACCTGCGCGACGTCGACCCGGCGTCGCTGCTGCTGACCGGCCTCACCCGCGACGGCGTGCGGCTGGTGGAGGACGGCGAGATCGTCGGCACGGTGCACAACTTCCGGTTCAACGAGAGCCCGCTGTCGCTGCTGGCCCGGGCCACCGAGGCCGGGCAGCCGGTGCCGGCGCTGCCCCGGGAGTGGGGCGACTACTTCACCCGGATGGTGATGCCGCCGCTGCGGGTGCCGGACTTCCTGATGTCGGCGGTCAGCCCGGCGACGTAAACAGCGCGGCGAACCGGTCCAGCGTGCGCCGGTCGTACACGAGTTGCTTCTGCGGCGGGTACGGACGCCGTGGCGGCGGCACGTACCCGGGCTCGCCGCGCCGGGGCAGCGTCCCGTCCGGGCGGCGCAGGTGCGGCCCGTGGAAGAACCAGCAGAGCTGGCCGACCAGCTCGGCGAAGACCAGCGGGTGCAGGTCGGCCGGGTACATCGCGAGGTGGCAGCGGGTGGCCCGGAACTCGCCGCGCGGCCCGAACGTGTTGCCGAACAGGACGTGCCCGAGGACGTCGTGCACCGCCCGGAAGATGTCGTTGTGCAGCAGCTCCTCCCCGCCGGCCCGGACCCCGGCGGGGGCGCGCAGCGGATGCTCGCCGTCCGCGCCGGCCGGTCCGTGCCCGTGGCGGGTGAGGAAGACGTGCAGCAGGCCGGTCGAGCGGACCCGCGCGACCAGGTCCCGCGAGTCCCGGTACGGCTGACCCGGCCCGGCCCAGGGCAGCACCCGGATGCCCGCCTCGCCGATCAGCCGGAACTGCCGCAGGTTCTCCTCGGCCAGCCGGGCGTACCCGCGCTCCGTGCCCTCGGTGACCATCGGGGCGGCGTCGTAGCGGTCGGCCACCTCCCGGCAGAAGTCCTCGTCCAGGCGCAGCGGCTCGGCGGCCAGCCGGTCCAGCCGGACGGCGGGCACGCCCGCGCGCGCCGCCGCCCGGTCGGCGTGGTCCTGGGCCAGCTCGCCGAGACGTCCGGTGAGCCGGTGGTCGTCGCCGCTCATCGGTCCGGGCGTCGGTCCTCCCCCAGCCACAGGTTGGTCAGGTCGCCGTTGAGCACCGGGTACGGCAGCCAGTTGCGCACCCGGTGCCCGCGCAGCCAGTACTGGTAGGCGAAGAGGATCGGCACCACCGCGCAGTCGCGCAGCACCTCCCGCTCGGCGGCCCGCCAGTGCTCGTTCGCGGTCGTCTCGTCGGCGCAGCTCAGCGCCGCGTCGATATGCTCGTTGACGACGGGGTTGTGGTAGTGGCCGAAGTTCGACCCCCAGTCGTCGTTGTCGGAGACGCCGGAGCTGTCGAAGAGGGCCTGAAGGTAGACGCGGGCGTTGTTGCCGTGCCAGTCCGGCTCCCAGCCGGACAGCGCCACGTCCCACCGGCCCTCGCGGGCCCCGTCGGCCCGGCCGAGGTACGTGCCGAACAGCTCGGTGATGCCGGCCGGGACGAGGTCGAGGGTGATGCTGGCCCGGGCGGCGGCGGCCCGGACGACCCGCGCGGTCTCCGGGTGGATGTCCCGGTCCCGGTAGACCAGCTTCAACGTGAGCCCGTCCGGGTAGCCGGCCTCGGCGAGCAGCCGCCCGGCCCGCTCCGGGTCACCGGCACCGTCGTTCGCGGCGTACGGGGCGAACGGCCGGTGCGCGCGGCACAGCGGCGGCAGGATCTGCTCGGCGATGTCGTTGAGGCGCGGCCCGCCCCAGACCTCGGCCACTGTGGTCTTGTCGATCGCGTACTGCAACGCCTCCCGGACCTCCCGCCGGGCCAGCGCGCCGCCCTCGTTGGGGCTGAGCACGTTGATCACCAGGTACGGGCTGAACAGGCCGGCCGGGCAGACCTCCAGCCGCGGGTCCTCGGTGGCGAACATCTCCGGCAGCCGCTCGGTCAGCGGCTGGATGTCCCACATCATGTCGGCGTCGCCGGCGATCACCATGTCGTGGCAGGTCTTCTCGTCCAGCCCCTGCCGCACCTCGATCCGGTCCACGTGGGCGGCCCGGACCGGGTCGGTGGCCGGGTCCCAAGTGCGGCTGCGTTCCAGCGTGATCCGCCGGTCCGGCTCGTAGCCGGTGATCCGGTACGGTCCGATGGAGCCGATCCGCTGGTCCAGCTCGGGGCTGCCGGGCACGAACCACAGGTACTCCGCCGGGGCCGGGGAGGCGAACGGCAGCGCCAGGATGTTGAGGAAGTCCGGGGTGGGGCGACGGGTGGTCAGCTCCAGCGTCCGATCGTCGAGCGCCCGCAGACCGGGCACCTCGGCGGCCTCCAGGTAGGGCGCCACCACGTTGAGGTCGCGGGGCAGCGTGAGCAGGTCGTCGCGGAACTCGGCGAGCCCGTCGACGGTGCTCAGGTAGTAGGACAGGCCGGGGCTGGGCGCCATCGGATGGGCCAGGCGTTTGATGCCGCGTACCACGTCGGCGGCGGTCAGCGGCCGGGGCCCGTTGGGCAGGTCCCAGCGCAGCCCGTCGCGCAGCGTGAACCGGTAGCGGCGGCCCTCGGCGTCGTACGGCCCGTCCGCCGCCACCGCCAGGTCCGGCACCAGGTCGCCCGCGCGCCGGTGGTCGCGGGTCGCCGGGTAGGTGACCAGCTGCCGGGTGTACGCGCGGATGATCCCCCGGGTGACCGTGTGGTACGCCAGCGCCGGGTCGAGGTGGTCGACGTCGCCCGCGCCGACCAGGGTGAGCGTGCCGCCGCGACGCGGTCCGGCCCCGCCGGAGGTCTGCGCGGCGGTCGTCGGCGTGCCTGCTGCGGTCATGCGGACTCCTCCAGCCAGAGGTTGGACAGGTCGAACCAGCGGTCCACCGTGGGCATGGCGATGGCGTTGCGGACCCGCCGGCCCTTGCGGTGCGGGATGGTCGGGGCGTGCACGAGGATCGGCACGATCGCGGCGTCCCGCATGACGTGCACGTCGACCTGGTGCCACAGCTCGGTGGCGCGGGCCCGGTCGGTGGCGCCGAGCGCCTTCTCGATCAGCCGGTCGACCTCCGGGTTGCTGTATCCGCCGTAGTTGCTGGTGCCGCGGGACGTGTTCGTCTGGAACATCGGCTGGACGTATGTGCGGCCGTTCGGGCCGAACCAGTCGGGCGTCCAGGACGGCGCGGAGATGTCCCAGGCGCCAGCGCGGGCGTTGGCCGGGTCGCGCAGGAACTGGTAGTACTCGGCGTGGCCGAGCGCGACCAGGCGCACGCTGATGCCGCCCTTCTCCAGGTCGGTGGCGTAGGAGCGGGCCACCTCCGGGTTGGCGTCCACGTCCCGGTGCACGGCGGTGAGCGTGAGCCCGTCCGGGTAGCCCGCCTCGGCCAGCAGCGCCCGGCAGCGCTCCGGGTCGCCCCGGTCGCCGGGCGTCGGGTACAGGTTGAAGTCGACGTGCCCGTCGTTGCCCGGCGGGATCGCCGTGTGGCCGGGCAGCATCACCGTCCCGGCCTCCAGGTCGTGGTAGATCTCGGCGATCGCGGCCTTGTTGATCGCATACGCGACGGCCTGGCGCACCTTGAGCTTGCTCATCGCCCGGTCGGCGTTCGGGCTGAGCAGGTTGAACACCAGGTACGGGTTGAGCGCGTAGCCGAGGTCGTTGCCCGGGTCGGTGGGCGGCACGTCGTACGGCTCGGTGATCGGTGACGCCCAGGACAGGTCGGCGCGCCCGCTGTCGATCACCTCCCCCACCTGCTGCGGAGTGGCGACCTCCATGGTCACCGCGACGCCGTCCAGGTACTGCTGGCGCACCGGGTCGGACGCTTTGCGCCACACCGGGTTGCGCGCCAGCCGCACCGACTCGCCGTGCACGTAGTGGGTGACCCGGTACGGCCCGTTGGAGCGCACCCGCCGCCGGAACTCCGCGCTGTCCGGCAGCACCTCGTCGTACTCGACCGGGGCGGCGGAGGCGACGTGCAGCGCCAGGATGTGCAGGAAGTCCACCGCCGGGCGGATCAGGTCGAACACGATCGTCCGGTCGTCGACGGCCCGTATCCCGGCGATCTCGTGGCTGTTCTGGAACGCGGCCAGCTCGGCGGCGGTCGGCTCGGCCGAAGTAATCGCGGCGTCGTACGCGTCGCAGTACTCGGCCATCCCACGGATGGTGCTGGTGAAGTAGCCGATCCCGCCGGCCCGCAGCACCGGGTTGGTCATCCGCTTGAAGCCGCGTACGAAGTCCCTGGCGGTCACCTCGCGCGGCGGGTCGGTGTCCCAGTACACGCCGGGGCGCAGCCGGATCGTGTAACGGGTATGGTCGGCGCTGATGCCGCCGTTGTCCACTGTCGGCACCGCCTCGGCCACGTCGGGCACGGGCGTGACGGCCGACGGGTCGCGCAGGTCGGCCACCGGCCGGTAGGTGAAGAGCTGCCGGGCGAACAGCCGGATGATCTGCCCGCCGAGCATGTAGTAGGCGCAGGCTGGATCGAGATGGTCCATGCTGCCGGGCCCGTAGAGCCGCAGGATTCCCCCGTACCGGGGCTGGCCACAGTTCATCGACACACACCTTTCGTCGTCTCGGGGTAGCTGCTGCCGGTGCCGGGTGCTGGTCAGGTGGGCGCGAGCGCGGTCCGCGCCACGTCGGCCCGCAGCTGCGACGGCAGCAGCGGCTCCCGCAGCAGCGTGGTGAAGCGGTCGGCGAGGCTGGTGCCGGGCTCGCGGGCGGCCAGCCAGGAGTCGACCAGCCGGCCTCCCTCGGAGTACGTGACCGAGTACGCGCGCCACAGCGAGTCGGCGAGGAACGTGACCATCTGCTCGGCGCGCTCGGGCGGCAGCAGCATCCACCGCCGCAGGTACGCCAGCGCCTGCGCCCGGTCGCCGCCCTCGTCGTGCAGGAGCAGGGCGGCGTCCACCCGGGCCGGCAGGAGGCGGACGACCAGGCCGCGCATCCGTTCGACCCGCTCGCCCTCGACGTGGACACCCTCCCCGGCGAGGATGCGCGCGGTCCACTCCCCCCAGCCGGGGCCGAGCACCGCGTCCACCGCCGCCTCGGCCAGGCCCTCGGTGACCAGGCAGCGGGGCGTGTCGACCAGGGCGATGGTGTGCTCGTCCTGGCCGCCGTCGCGGACCAGGCCGGCCTCCTTCAGACAGTGCTCGGTGTGGTGGCCGGGGTACGACTCGTGCGCCACGATGATCGGCAGCGCGGCCACCGACCGGCCGCTGGCCGCGTTCAGCGCCACCGCGGAGCGGAAGCCGCCCAGGTAGCGGTTGTACGCGTTCCACGGCGCGTCCCGGACCACCGTGTACTCGACGCGTTCGGTCGCAGGCAGGCCGAACCGGTCCCGGGTGCGCTCGCGCAGCGCGTCGGAGACCGCCTGCACGCAGCGGTGCAGCCGCTCCGGGGGGACGGTGTTGCGCCGGTAGAACTCCTCCACCCGGTCCACCAGCGGCCCCGGTCCGGGCAGCAGCGCGTCAATCTCGTCGTGCACCGCCGCGTACCGCTCCGGCTCGGCGCGGGTCACTTCGACGTCGAAGTAGGCGCGCACCTCGTCGCGGAAGGACATCGGCGTGCCGGCGACCCGGTCGGCGACCGCGCGCAGCGCGGCGAGCTGGGCGGTGAGGTGCCGGCGGCGGGCCGGTTCGAGGTCGCTGTCGGCGACGGCGGCGAGTGTCCGGCCGGCCTGGCGGGACAGCTCCCGGGGGTCGGCCGGCGGTTCGGCGGCGACCTGGTCGCGCAGCGCCGGGTCACCGTAGTAGCAGTCGACGAGCCCGTCCACCAGCCGGCCCAGGCGCAGGCCGAGCAACAGGTAGTCGCGTACCAGGGGGTTCACCCGGTCACCTCCGGGCGGGCGGCGGTCAGGTCCACGGCGTATCCCTGCGGGGGCAAAGGCATCAGGCCGTCGACCCGGTCCGGTCGCCTGGGCGCGGCCACCGGCGCCCGATGCAGGATCGGCACCACCGCCACGTCGGCGACCGCGCGGTCCGCGGCGGCCTGCCAGGCGGCGTCGGCCCGCCACGGCTCCGCCGCGTCGAGCGCCCGCTCGATCAGCGCGTCCACCTCGGGCGCGGCGTAGCCGCCGTGGTTGGCGCCGCCGGGCACCGGGCCCGCCTGGAGCATCGCCTGCGCGAAGACCCGCCCGTTGTGCTCCAGCCATTCGGGCACGCGGGCCGCCACGGCGAGCTGCCAGCCGCCGGCGGTGGCGGGCGCGCGCAGCGCCTCGGTGTACGCGGCGTCGGCGAGCCCGACCGCCCGGGTCGGCAGGCCCGCCCGGGTGAGGTCGGCCGCGCAGGCGTGCGCCACCTCGGGCCCGAGGCCGGACTGCGGGTGGATCAGGACCAGCGGCGGGCCGTCGGCGTGGCCCGCCGCGGCGAGCAGGTCGCGGGCCCGCGCCGGATCACCGGTGGGGCGCGGATCGGCCGGGTCGTGCCCGGCGTTGCCCGGCGGGATCAGCGAGCCCGCCACCCGTACCGGCACGCCGGGACGGTGCCGCCGGTATAGCTCGGCCACGGCGGCCTTGTCCACGGCGAGCGCCGCGGCCTGCCGTACCCGGAGGTCGGCCCAGACCGGGTCGCGCAGGTTGAGCACGAGGTACGGGTCGAGCGCCCAGCCGAGCGCGCCGTCGCCGTCGACCGGCCCGGCGGCCGGCAGCCCGCCGACGGCGGGCGCGACCGGCACCTCGACCGGTGCGTCGTCGGCGCGGCCGGCGCCGTCGCTCAGGCGCAGCTCCACCCGGTCGGCCTCGGCCCGCCGGTACGGGTCGGCGGCCGGTTCCCAGGCCGGGTTGCGAACCAGCTCGACCCATTCGCCGGGCCGGTGCCGCCGCACCCGGTACGGCCCGTTGGCGCGCAGGTGGGCCGCGGCCCCGGGGCTGCCGGGGACGAACGCGTCATGCTCGACGGGCACCGCCGAGGCGGCGGGCAGCGCGAGCATGTGCACGAAGTCCAGCGCCGGCCGGGCCAGCTCGATGACGAGCGTGTCGTCGTCGAGCGCGAAGACACCGGGGATCTCGTGCGCGTTCTGGTACGCGGCCAGCGTCGCCGCGTCCCCGGCCCGCCGGGTGGCATCCGCCGCCCAAGCGGTGGCGAAGTCGGCGAGGCCGCGCACGGTGCTCGCGAAGTACGCGAGCGACGGCGAGGGCCGGACCGGGTTGCACATCCGTTTGAAGCCGCGGACCACGTCGTGCGCGGTGACCGGACGCCGGTCGGGGGTGTCCCAGCGCACGCCGGGGCGCATGTGGAACACGTAGCTGCGGTGACTGGCGCCGAGCCCGGCGTTCCAGGTGGAGGGGACCTCCAGGGCGAGGTCGGGCACCGGCGTGACGGCCTGCCAGTCACGGACGTCCCGGGCGGTCTGCCAGGTGACGAGTTGCCGGGTGTGCAGCCGGACGAACGGGGCCGTCGACGCGGGGGCGCAGCTGAGGTCGAGCGGGGCGGCGTCGGTGGGCGCGACCACCCGCAGCACGCCGCCGGGGCGGCGCGGGACGGTGGTGTCCGGCCGGTACGGGGCGACGTTCATGACAGCTCCCGGACCAGGTCGGCGATGGCGTCGACGGCGAGGTCGACTTCCTCGGCGGTGTTGTAGAGGTGGGTGCAGATCCGGGCGGCGTAGTACTGGTGGGGTGAGCCGGCCACGTCGAACTCGGTCCACCGCGTCCAGATCCGGTGCCGGCTCTCCAGCTCGTCGACGAGGCGGGCGAACTTGGTGATGTTCCAGCCGTCGGCCCGGTCGGGGAACGGGTTGAACGCGACCAGCGGCGCGGTCAGCCGGTCGTCGGTGAGCGGCGAGTACAGGGACTCGACGCCGAACCGCTCGACGATCCGGGCGCGGGTGTGCGCGCCGAGCGCCACCGCGTGCCGCTCGATGCGGTCCCGGCCGATCCGGTCCCACAGCTCGCACGCCTTCGCCAGCGCGGCACCCCGGGCGATGCTGGCGCTGCCGGCGCTCTGCAGGTAGTCGCCCATGTTGTAGCTCTCCACCCGGGTGGTGGTACGCGGCGGCGGGGCGCCCATCATCGGGTACCAGGTGGAGATGACCGGCCAGAACGTGGGCAGCGGCAGCGGATTGTGCTCGGGGTGGACCTTGTTGCGGACGTACAGCAGCCCGGTTCCGAGCGGTCCGCACTGGAACTTGGAGCCGGAGCAGGTGACGAAGTCCGGTCCGAGCGCGCGCAGGTCGGTGTCGAACAGGCCGGGCAGCAGCGCGCCGTCGACCACCGTGGTCAGGCCGTGCCGCTGGGCCAGGTCGCAGAGCTGGCGCACCGGCATCCGGGTGCCGGTGAACAGCGTGACCGCGGCGAACGCCAGCACCTTCGTCCGGGGCGTGATCGCCCGGGCGAACATGTCGACGATCTCCTCGGCGGTGACGTCCGGCCCGACCGGCGGGGTCAGCACGGTGAGCGTGATCCGGTGCCGGTTGCGCAGCAGGTTGAAGTTGGACAGCACCGAGTAGCACTCGTGGCTGGTGGTGATGACCTCGTCGCCCTCGTGCAGGTCGAGCCCGTTGATGACCCGGGCCACCCCCTCGGTGGCGTTGTGGCAGATCACCATCTCGTCCTGGTCGACGCCGAACGCCCGGCCGATGGCGGCGCGGTGCTCGGGGTACATGCCGGGCGGGTAGACGTTGCGCAGCCCGCCGTTCCACTCCCGGGTCACCCGGTCGTTGACATCCAGCACCTCGTACGGCATCACGCCGATGGTGCCGGTGTTGAGGTGGACCGCGTCCGGCTCCCTCGCGAACAGCGACCGCAGCTCCGCGAAGGAGGCGGTGCGCAGCGGGTCGGCCGGTGCGGTCGGCCCGCCGGTACGGGAGGCCGTCGTGATCGCGGGGTCGTCGGTCGCGCTGACGTGCATGGCGTCCCTCCTGTCAGGAGCTGGCACCCACCAGCGAATTTACCATATGATTCTCAAGTAAATAGCGGTCCACTGCCCGCCCGTCCGACCGCGCCGGGCTCTCCGGCGCGTCACCTCCGCAGAGCAGGGAGAAGCGATGAACGCGTGCCACACCGGCGGCTGGCCGGACACCGAAGCGCCACAGCGGACCGAGCGGGCCGTCCCCTCCGGCTGCTCGTGCGGCTGCGCCGGCCGCTGCCGGCCGCCGTCGGACGCCGACGACCGCGACCGCCGGCAGGACCAGTTCGACGCGCGCGACCGGGTGCCCTGACCCCGGCGCGGGTGGGGGCGGCCGGGACCGCCCCCACCAGGCCGGTCATCCCCCGAGCACGTCCGGCAGCCGGACCGCCTTGAACCGCCGGTCCGCGAAGTCGCAGTACCAGACCAGCTCGCCGTCCCAGGCCAGCCCGGTCGGATGCCCCGGCAACCGCACCGTGGCGACCAGCCGGCCCGACTCCGCGTCCACCGCGTGCAGCAGGCCGTCCTCGAACTCGGCGTAGAGCACATGCCCCTCGGCGTACGTGAGGCCCGAGGGCGATCCCACCACCGGGTGTTCCCGCTGCACCGTCATGGTCTCGAAGTCCCGCAGCTGGATCACCGCGGGCGCGCGCAGGCAGAGCCACACCCCCTCCGGACCGGTCTCCATCCCGGTGACCCGGCCGTTGGAGGGCCGCACCGGCTTCGACCCGATGGTCTGCCCGGTGGCCGGGTCGATCAGCAGGATCCGCTTCGGCCGGCCGCCGATCTGGCACAGCTTCCCGTCGGCGTACCCCAGGTCAGCCCGCACGTCCGGGTACGCGAACCACCGGCGTACCGCGCCGTCCGCCGCGTCGATGGCGAATATCCGCGCGGCGTCCTGGTCGGAGTGCCAGAGCCAGGTGCCGTCCCAGGTCAGGCCGCACATGTAGCCGGCCGGGCCGGGCAGGCTGCGCACCACCTCGACGGGCGGTGCGATGGTCGAGCCGCTCACCGTCTCGTTCTCCCTTCGTTGGCTGACCCGGCCCGCGCCGGGCCGGCGGACCTGCGGGCGGCGTCAGTCGACGGCCGCCACCGGGGTGTTCAGCCGGGCCGCCAGCGCGGCGATGTGCGCCGGCGACGCGCCGCAGCACCCGCCGGCCACGGCGAGCCGGTACTCCACCGCCCAGCGGGCGACCAGGTCGCCGAACTCCGCCGGGTCGAGCAGCGGTCGCGGCCCGGGCGCGCCGTCGCGGCGGTCCTCCAGGTTCGGGTACGCGCCGATCGGGCCGTCGTCGGCGTCGCGCAGCGCGCGCAGGCACCGCTCGGTCGCCTCCGGCCCGGTGCAGTTGACCAGCACCACCTCGGCCCCGGCGGCGCGTACCGCGCGGGCGGCGTCCACCAGGGAGTCGCCGGACAGCAGCCGGCCCTGGTCGTCGCAGACGAAGCCGGCCCAGGCCCGGACGCCCACCTCGCGTACCTGCTCCACCGCGATCCGTGCCTCGCGTGCGGTGTTCATGGTCTCCACCAGCACCAGCTCCACCCCGGCCCGGACCAGCTCCACCGCCAGCCAGCGGTGCTCCTCGCGCAGCTCGTCGTCGGCCGGCACCAGGTCCGGCCGGTAGCAGTCCTCGACCGGAGCCATCGACGCGGCGATCCGGGTGCTGGGCGCGCCGGCCGCGTTGCGGGCGGCGAGCGCGACGCCGACGGCCGCGTGCACCATCCAGCCGAGGCCGGCGTCCTCCAGCCCGGCGCGGCGCAGCGCCCGCAGGTTGCAGCGCAGCGTGTTCGCGGTGAGCACCTGCGCCCCGGCGGTTAGGAACCGCTCGTGGACGTCGCGCAGCACGCGCCGCCGGCTGTCCGCCAGCAGCGCCGCGGTGCCCCACCACGGGGCCTGGTACGGCAGCCTGGCGCGCTGCAACTCGGTGGCGAGTCCTCCGTCGAGCACCAACGGGGCGCCGCCGGTCGAGAATGCGGACATGTCTCCTCCTTCGCGGGGCGGGAATGGCGGTCAGCGGGTCAGGCGCCGTCGCGCAGCGCGGTGACCAGGTCCTCGACCAGGTCGGCCGGGTCTTCGATGCCGGGTGAGATCCGGATCAGCCGGTCGGTCAGCCCGAGTCGCCGGCGCACCTCGGGCGGCACCGGGCGGTGGGTCATCAGCGCCGGGCACTCGATCAGGGAACGGACGCCGCCGAGGCTGACCGCGGCGGTGAACAGGCGTACCCGGTCGAGCAGCTTGGCCGGGTCGCCGCGGTACTCGAAGGCGGCGAGCGCGCCGGGCGCGGTCATCTGCCGGGCCGCCACCGCGTGCTGCGGATGCGCGGGCAGGCCCGGATAGCTCACCCGGGCCACGCTCGGCTCGGCCAGCAACGCCGCCACCACCGCGCGGGTGTTCTCCACCTGCCGGGCGGTGCGCAGCGACAGCGTCTTCAGGCCCCGGTGGGTGAGGTAGCAGTCGAAGCCGCCGGGGGCGTTGCCGGCCACCGTGCGGTACGCCAGGAACCGCCGGTGCAGCTCCTCGTCCTGGTAGACGAGCGCGCCGCCGAGCACGTCGAGGTGACCGGCGACGGACTTGGTGGTGCTGTAGAGCGTGACGTCCGCGCCGTGCGCGAGCGGTCGTTGCAGCACCGGCCCGGCGAGCGTGTTGTCCACCACGACGAGCGCGCCGTGCCGGTGCGCGAGGTCGGACACCGCGGCGATGTCGGCGACCTTGAGCAGTGGGTTGGTGGGCGTCTCCAGCCACACCATGGCCAGTTCCGGCCCGCACTCGCCGAGCGCGCGGTCCCGCTCGGCCGGGTCGGCGAGGTCTACCTGCCGTACCGTCACGCCGCGCTCGGCGGCGGCGGCGAGCAGTTGGTGGGTGCCGCCGTACACGTCGTCGGAGGCGAGCACCAGCCGGCCAGGCGGCACCAGCGACAGCGCCGTGGTCGCGGCGGCCTGCCCGCTGGTGTAGACGGTCGCGTGCCGGGCGTCCTCAAGCGCGGCGAGGCACTCCTCCAGCGCCTCCCGGTTGGGTTGCTCGCCCCGAACGTAGAAGTAGCGCGGCGGGTCCTGGGCGGTGCGGTCGTAGGTGGTGCTGAGGTGGATCGGCGGCACCACGTCGCCGGTGCCGGGCACGGGTTGCTGGCCGACGTGCACCAGCCGGGTGTCGAACCTCATGACGCTCCCTTCCGGGCGCTGCTCAGAGGAACCGGACGTCGGGGTGGTCGGTGGTCCAGGGGCCCGGTCGTACGCCGGCGAGCAGCTCGCCGACGAGGTCGATCTCGGCGGTGGTGTTGTAGACGCCGAAGGAGAGCCGGACCGTGCCGAGCAGCCCCAGCTCGTCGAGGAAGGTGCTGGCGCAGTGCACGCCGCAGCGCACCGCCACGCCGTGCCGGTCCAGGTGCGCCCCGACGTCGTACGGGTGGATGCCCTCCACCACGAACGAGACGATCCCGCTCGGGTCGGCGGCCGGGTCACCGACCACCCGCACCCGGTCGACGGCGGTGAGCACGTCCACGGCGTGCCGGACCAGCGCCCGGTCGTGTCGGCGGATCGCGTCCCAGCCGAGGTCGCGCAGGTAGTCCAGGGCGGCGGCGAGCCCGACCGCGCCGGCCACGTGCGGAGTGCCGGCCTCCCACCGGGCCGGCCCGTCCAGGTAGCGGACCGGCCGGTCGGCCGCGACGCCCTTCACGGTACCGCCGCCCACCTGGTACGGCGGCAGCCCGGCGAGCAGGTCCCGGCGGCCGTGCAGCACGCCGACGCCCATCGGCCCGTACGCCTTGTGCCCGGAGAAGCAGTAGAAGTCGGCGTCGAGGTCGCGCACGTCGACCGGGCGGTGCGGTACCGCCTGGGCGCCGTCGACCAGCACGAGCGCGCCGGCCCGGCGGGCGGCGGCGGCCATCTCGCGTACCGGGTTGACGGTGCCGAGCACGTTCGAGACGTGACTGACCGCCACCAGCACGGTGTCCGGACCGAGCGCGGCGGCGAACCGGTCGGCGTCGATCCGCCCGTCGGGTCCGGCCGGCACCACTGTGAGCGTGGCGCCCGTACTGTCGCAGAGCCGGCGCCAGGGCAGCAGGTTGCTGTTGTGCTCCATGCCGGTGACCACGACCCGCCGCCCCGGCCCGGCCACCCGCCGCCCGGCGGTGTCCGCGACCAGGTTAACCGCGGCGGTGGTGCCGGCGGTGAAGAGCACCTCCTCCGGTTGCGCCGCGCCGATCGCCCGCGCGACGCCCTCGCGGGCCTGCTCGTGGCGCTCGGTGGACTCCAGGCCGAGCCGGTGGTAGCCGCGCCCGACGTTGCTGTTCGCCCCGGTGTAGTAGTCGGTCATCGCGTCTAGGACGACGCGGGGCTTCTGCGTGGTGGCGGCGTTGTCCAGGTAGGCGACGAGGTCACCGGCCCGGCGGGCCAGCAGGGGGAAGTCGGCCCGTACCGCCCTGGGCAGCGCCTCCGGATCGTGTCGCACCGTGTCCGTCATGCCGGCTCCTGTCGCTTGACGGCCGGTCGTCGGTGCCGGCGTACGCGCCGCTCGTGGTCGCCCCCGCGACGCGCACGGACGCCGGCAGGCGCTCGGGCGACGGAGGGCGGACCGGTCGTCCCCGTGGGAGCACAGTGCTCGGAAGGTGCCGCACGGGCGCGGCGTGCCGGACGACGACGGGCCCCGACGGACGCCGAGGCTAGTTCAGAATAATGTAGTGATCCGGTCCCGTCACCCCCTGGCGCGGGTCAGTGACCGGAGGTGGCCTGAGCGGCGGGCGCGGCGCCGGCCTCCAGGCCGAGCAGCTCGCAGCAGCGCAGCACGGCGTCGATGTCGCCCTCCAGCTTGAGCTGCCCGCCGACCATCGCCATCAGCGGCGTGACCCGCCCGGCGCCGATGCAGACGAACGTGGCCGCGTCGGTGGTCGCCACCATCGCCGGGTGGTCGGCCGGCCCCTTCGCCACGCGCGGCACCCCGCCGGCGACGTCGATGCGGAAGACCTCGTCGTCGACCTGGAACTGGTAGCTCTCGTCGATCGGGGAGACCTTGTCCCACTGGAACATCGCCTCCACGGCGAGGAAACCCCAGTGCGGGCGGACGGTGTCCTCGGCGCTCAGGTCACCGACGAACTCCAGGCCCCAGTGCGCGAGCCCGAGCACCATCGGCCGTAGCGCCTGCCCGGTCGGGGTCAGCTCGTAGGAGAGCCGGCCGCCGGTGCCGTGCACGTCGACCTGCCGCAGCACGCCCGAGTCGACGAGGAACTTGAGCCGGTCGGCGAGCAGGTTCGTGCCGATGCCGGGCAGATCCGCGAGCAGCTCGCTGTAGCGCCGGGGGCCCATCAGCAGCTCCCGGATGATCAGCAGCGTCCAGCGTTCGCCCAGCACGTCGAGCGCGGAGGCCAGTCCGCAGTACTGGTGGTAGGAGCGCTTGCCGGCGAGGCCAGTCTGTGCCATTCCGCTATCGTATATTTTAGTCGGCTGTTTGCGCAGGTGGGCCCGCGCTGTCGAGGCGACCGGCTAGGCCCGGCCGACCGTTGGGACGGTGCTCAGGCGGCGGCCCGGCGGCCGAACAGTCCGCGCATCAGCACCGGCTTGGCCAGCTCCTGGAAGTCGAGGTCGGGGTCGAGTTCGCGTACCGTCCCCTCGATCACCAGCAGCGAGAGCAGCGGGAAGACGAGTTCCGGCGCGGCGTGCACGCCGTAGCGGCGTTGCAGGTCGAACATCTCCGCGGCGAACGCGATCAGGCTGAACTCGCGGGCCGGCAGCCCGTGGCTGCGCTCCACCAGGTCGGCCATCTTCACCAGGAACGTCTCCACGTCGGCGTCCGGGCGCAGGCCGGTGCCGCTGCGCACCACGATCTCGGCGCAGTACCGGCCGCGTCCGATCGACATGTTCATGAAGAACTCGGCGAAGAGCCGGCGCAGCTCCTCGGTGAGCTGCACGCTGAACCCGGCGTCGAGCACCACCACCTGGGCGCCCCGGGTGAAGTAGAGGTTGCCCGGGTGCATGTCGCAATGGACGAAGCCGTCCACGAACAGCATGTGGTAGATCGCCGTCATCGCGGAGGTGGCGAACCGCTTGCGCACGGCCGCCGACATCGTCCGCGCCACGTCCACGTCGAGGTCGGGCATGAACTCCATGACCAGGCAGCGCGGCCGGCAGGCGTCGTCGCGTACCGCGGGCACCCGGACCCGGGGCACCACGGCGAGGTTCTCCTTGAGCCGGCGCAGGTTCTCCGCCTCCCGGTCGAAGTCCAACTGGCCGAACACCGCGCCGCACATATTCCCGACCACCTCCCGCACCGGGACGCCGCGCAGCATCGGCAGCCGCGCCATCACCCGGGCGCCGCGCCGCATCAGCGCGAGGTCGAGCGCCATCGTCGACTCGATTCCGGGACGGCGCAGCTTGAGCGCCACCTCGGCGCCGTCGGGCATCCGGCCGCGGTAGACGCAGGCGACGCTGCCGCTGGCCACCGGCGTCGGGTCGATCTCCGCGAACTCCGCGGGCGCCTCGCTGCCGTACGCCTCGGCGAGCGCCCGGTCGGTCTGCTCGGGCGTCATCGGGTCGCCCCGGTCCTGGAGCACCGACAGCTCGTCGCAGAGCGCGGCCGGCAACACGTCGCGCCGGGTGCCGAGCACCTGCCCGGCCTTGACGAACGTCGGGCCCAGTCGCATCAGCAGCGTGGTGAGGCGGCGGTACAGCAACCGGCGGGCCGCCGCCCGGTCACCTCGGGCCGCCCTGACCAGAGCCGGCGGCAGCACCGGCAGCAGGTGAACGGCGCCGACCGCGCCGATGCGGGTGGAGCGGGCCAGCAGAGCGCGCGTGGACACCATGGAGTCAACCCTTCGTGATGCCCGGCACCTCGATCGCCCGGAGTTGCAGGGTGGTGAAGTCGCAGTACCAGATGCGGCGGCCGTCCCAGGTGATGCCGGTCGGGTTGCCCGCGACCGAGTAGGAGGCCACCTCGCGGCGGGCCGCCACGTCGTACAGGTTGATGGCGGCCGCGTCATGGTCGGAGTAGACGAGATAGCTGTCGGAGACGGTCACGCCGGCGATCGGGTGCCGGACGGGGAACGTGTCGATCAGCCCGAAGCCGTCCGGGTCGCGCAGGTCGACCTGGCGCAGGTCCTCGTAGCCTAGCCAGAGCCCGTGCCGGGTCGCCTCCAGCCCGCACAGCACGTTGCCGGGACGCGGGTTGCCGAACTCGCCGAGCAGCTCGCCGTCCTCGGGGTCGACCAGCCGCAGCACGCGGTCGTCGCCCGCCACCTGCAGCAGCCGCCCGCCGATCGTGGTCAGGTCGGTGCGGACACCGGGGCAGTCGAGCCGGCGGACCACCTTGCCGCTGATCGGGTCCAGCGACGCGATCTGGCTGGAGACCGCCTCGGAGAACCAGAGGCACTCCGCGGACCAGGTCAGGCCGCAGAGCTTGAGAGCGCCACGGACGGGGATGTCGCGAACGGTACCCACCGCGAAGGGCATCAAGACCTCCTCTGCCGGGACAGGCCGCACTCCAGCCGCCAGTCGGTCACGGCGCGGACGTCGCGCCGGGCCGGGCGGCGCAGGGCGACGGACAGCTCGTCGCCCTCGGCCACGTCGGTGTGCCGCAGCGGCCACACCCAGACCGCCCAGTTGCAACCGGGGTACGACGGAAAGTTCGACAGCGTGACGTCGTCGGTGAAGTCCGCGGTGAAGAAGCCGAGCACGGCGTGCAGCCGTCCCGGCGCGGTGACCGGCAACCGCTGCCGCAGCGTCTGCCGGGACGGCGACCGGCCGTCGAGCGCCTGGTCGAGCACCACCGTGGGCTCGGTCAGCAGCTTCGGCGGACGCTGGAAGAAGTGCAGCTGGGCCGCCGGAGCCACCAGCTCCTGCACCGGGTCGAGCCGGTAGCCGTAGAAGTCGGTGCCCCACAGCCCCCAGCCCTCGTCGGTGAACTCGGCCGCGGCCAGACAGGTCCGCAGCCGCCGGGGCACCATCCGGCCGCCGGGGCGCAGGTGCCGGCGGGCGATCACGTGCAGCGCCTCGGCCATCTCCTCCTCCGGGCCGAGGTTGCCCATCATCTCGGAGACCAGCACGTCCGCCTTGCGGGGCAGCCGGACCGTGCGGGCGTCGCCGGTGACCAGGGTGAGCCGTCCCTTGAGGTCGTTGGCCTCGATGATGCGGGCGGCCGCCGCGGCGGTGGCCGGGTCGGCCTCGACCGCGTACACGTGCTCGGCGCCGTGCCGCAGCGCCAGCAGGGAGAGCGCGAGCAGACCCGCGCCCACGTCCACCACCACGTCGCCGGGGGTGACCGCCTCCTCCAGCGCCCTGTCGTACGCCCGCAGCCGGGGCGCGTCGCCGAGCATCATCTGGTGCATGAGCAGCAGCCGCTGGTCCACGCGGTACCCCCCTGAGCGCGCGTCCCTCCCGACCGCCGTAACAGCCGGGAGGGACATCGTGACGGTACGTTGCTACTGGTTTTACCAGTAGAACCTCTGGCCGGCAGGCCCGTCAAGCGGACCCTCGGTCAGGCGTTCACCGCGGCGTGCTCGCCGACCAGCGCGTCCCGCATCACCAGGTTGACGCCGGTGAGGCGGGCCTTCGGCTGCTCGTCCACGGTGACCAGGGCGGTGTCCGAGCCGTCCAGCTTGAGCTCGGTGCCGGTGGCCTCCATGCCGCGCATCTTGCCGTTGACGTGCACGGAGTTGGCGGCGTAGAGCGTCTCGTGCGGCGTGACCAGCTCGAACTCGGCGTCGATGTGCAGGTCACCGGGGAACTTGAGCCGGCTGAGGCTGTCCTCGTTGCCCTCGCCCAGCGTGCCGCCGGAGACCCGCGGCCAGCTCGCCCGCAGCATGACCCGGCCACCCAGCTCCGGGCTGTGTCCGACGACCGCGACGCGAGCCAGCTGGGCGAGCACGCCCGGGCCCTCGTCGTGCTTGTCCGGGCCGAAGAGCAGCACCTCGGCGCCGGCCGCCTTGCGGTAGTCCCCGGCCAGGTCGACCCGCACCGTCTTGCCGTTGACCTCGACCTCGATCTGCCCCTCCAGCGAGGTCTGCATGATCATGGACGGGTCCACCAGCATGGACATGCACGGGCCGGCGCTGGGCGCGAAGAACAGGTTCGGCGTGATGCCGACCGGCTGGTTCTCGTCGTTGGCCGGGTACCACGCCTCCGGCAGCGTGGTGCCCTTGACGACGTTCGGCGCGGCCATCACGTCGAAGGGACCGTCACCGCGCGGCTTGCCCAGGTAGGGGCCGGTCAGCGGCTTCTTGAACGGCGGTACGCTGTCGACCACGCCGTAGATGTCGATGACGTTGCGGTGGGCGAGCCGCAGCGTGCTCGACTCCAGGATGCCGAAGCGGCGGATGTAGAACTCGGCCGGGAAGTTCTTGCCCGGCACGATCTGCCGCACGTGCCCGCTGTTGGGCAGGAACGGGTTGGACAGCACCTGGATGCGGTCGTCCAACTCGTAGCTGAACCCCTTGATGCCCACCTCGGGCGCGCTGATCAGCTCGGTCGCGAACTGCGCGTAGCCGTCCTCGTCGACCTTGTGCTCGAAGCCCGGCATGGGCCACTTGTTGAGCTGCACGAAGCCGGACAGGTTGATCGTCTCGCGGCGGCCCGAGTAGTAGTCCTCGCCGAAGACCACGGTGGCCGCGGCGAGGATGTGCGGGCGGATCGGCTTGGGTTCGAGGTTCAGGGACTCGTAGGTCTCTCTGGTGGAGCTCAAGCCAGACACCTCCAATGTCTGTCGGCAGGGGTCAGCGGCGGTCTGAGGGCCGCTGGTGGACCGGACCCGACCGGTCCCGCCGAACTTCAAGCTATGTGTTTTTAAAGCGTACTGTCAATGCCTGGGGCATCGTCAGGTGCCACCGTCCCGAGAAACCCGACGGCCCGCTCCCCGGCGGGGAGCGGGCCGTCGGGGCGGCCGCCGGTCAGTCCGGCACAGCCGCCACAACCGCCGGCAGCAGCGACCGGGACAGCGACAGGGGCAGGTCGGCGGCGCGGGTCGTCACCGCCTCCGGGGCGTCCGTCTCCAGCGCCAGCCGGCGCAGCAGGCCGAGCATCCGGTACCGCCCGCCGGTCGTCCCGACCGGCATCACCAGGGACTTGTCCACCAGGGCGGCGAGCACCACCCGCACGTCCGTGGGACCGGACGGATGGGGCCGCCAGAACCGCTGGGCGGCGGCCAGGTCGAACACCCCCGGCAACAACGCGACGCGCTGGAACAGACATCGCTCGACCACGTCGAGGCGCTGGACGCTGCGGTCGAGCATCGCCCGCAGCGACGTGTGGCGCGGCTCCGGTCCGACGGCGGGCGGGCGCAGGCCGTCCAGTGGTCCCTCCAGCTTGCGCAGCACGCCGTCCAGGCTGTCGGTGGACAGGCAGGCCGCCGCCATCTCCAGGGCGAGCGGCAGGCCGTCGAGCCGGCGGCAGATCTCCACCGCGACCTCCGCGTCCCGCCGGTCGAGCCGGAACCCGGGGCGGGCCTGGGCCGCCCGTTCCGCGAGGAGGGCGACGGCCGGATTGGACAGGACAGACGGCCACCCGCCCGGCTGCGGCACCGGGAGCGGATGCAGGCGCTGGACCCGCTCGTACGGCAGCCCGAGCGGCTGGCGCGAGCCGGTCAGCACCACCACGTTCGGGCACGCCATCAGCAGCCGGTCGGCGACCACGGCGCACGCGTCGACCAGGTGCTCGGCGTTGTCCAGCACCACGAGCGTCGGCTGGTCGCGCAGCAGATCGACCGGGTCCTCGGCACCGTTGCCGCCGAGCATCCGGGCCAGCCGGCGCTCCAACTGCCGCCGGTCACTGAGGTCGAGTGTGTCCACGGTCAGGACCCCGCCGGTGAAGACGCGGGCAGCCTGGTGCGCGGCGCGCAGGGTCACCGCCGACTTGCCGCAGCCGGGCGCGCCGGTGACCGTCACCGCACGGTCCTTCGCCAGCAGGGCCGCCAGCTCGGCGATGTCGTCGGCCCGCCAGTGCAGCGGTCCGGAGATCGGTCCGCAGCCGGGCCTGAGCCGGGCGGCGGGAACCGCCGGCGCCGGCCGGGGCACCGGTGGGCGTCCGGCCGGGCGGATCAGGGCCCGGTGCACCGCCCGCAGCTCCTCCCCCGGGTCGACGCCCAGTTCGGTCCGGAGTCGCTCGGTGATCTCGGCGTACCGGTGCAACGCCACGGTCCGGTGCCCATTGCTGCCCAGCACGGCCAGGTAGTCGGCCTGGATCGCCTCGTGCAGGGGCTCCAGCCGGGCCAGCCGGGTGGCGGTGTCGAGCACCGCGGCGGCGCGTCCCAGCCGCAGCCCCAGACCGACGTAGCTGTGCGAGGTCGCCACCCAGGCCGCGCCGAGGGCCTCCACCTCGATGTTGTCGTGCAGCAGCGAGCGCAGCTCACCGAGGGTCGGGCTGCGCCACAGGTCCAGCGCCTTGCCGAGCAGGTGGAACGCCTCCTCGCGGCAGCCCTCACCGATCCGCTTCTCGGCCTCGGCGACGTGGCGCCGGAACCGGGCGACGTCCGTCTCGACGGCCTCGGCGCGCAGCGAGTACCCGGAGACGGTCGAGGCGATGACCCGTACCCGGCGCCGTGGCGGTTGCTCCGGTTCGAGGACCTGGCGCAGCCGGGCCACGTACGTGTGCACGAGCGACCGGGCGCTCGGCGGGACCACGCCGCCCCAGACCGCCTCCTCCACCTCGCTCACCGGGACGCTGTCGCCGAGGCGCAGCGCCAGCAGGGAGAGGATCGCCCGCTGTTTGGCCGGGCCGGGCTCCAGTGGATGCCCTTTCCGCCGCACGTGCAGCGGACCCAACAGGTCGACTCGGTAACAGGCACGAGTCTCCGTCATCTATCCCCCCAGGCTCAAGAGTGAGCCCGAGACTGGCACATCCGGTTACCACGCTGCCACACTCAGCTACTACACAAGAAGCTCGGCAGGCCAGGTCACCGACCCGCCCGAGCAGCGTGATCACCGCCTGGGACGTGCGAAAAGGCCGCCGGGCAGGGCACCGGCAGCCGAAAGTTCTTTTTCATATGGCGAAGCTATTGATGGAAGTTGCGATCTACGCCGGGTTGCCGGATCCAGCCCTGATGAAGGCGCACGCCGTAAGGCTGCCGCCCATCAGCATGGCCGCGCCGCTCGCCCGCGATGGACAGAATCCTATATGAAATCTTAGTATTCCTGTGGCCGGATGACTCAGGTGAGGAGCACGAGGGCATGTTCGAGCGGTTCACCGACCGAGCGCGACGGGTTGTCGTCCTGGCCCAGGAAGAGGCCCGGATGCTCAATCACAACTACATCGGTACGGAGCACATCCTGTTGGGCCTGATCCATGAGGGTGAGGGCGTTGCGGCGAAGGCCCTGGAGAGTTTGGGGATCTCGCTGGAGGGCGTCCGCCAGCAGGTGGAGGAGATCATCGGCCAGGGTCAGCAGGCGCCGAGCGGGCACATCCCGTTCACGCCGCGGGCGAAGAAGGTGTTGGAGCTGTCGCTGCGCGAGGCTCTGCAGCTGGGCCACAACTACATCGGTACGGAGCACATCCTGTTGGGCCTGATCCGTGAGGGTGAGGGCGTGGCTGCGCAGGTGCTGGTGAAGCTGGGCGCGGACCTGAACCGGGTTCGGCAGCAGGTGATCCAGTTGCTTTCCGGTTATCAGGGCAAGGAGCCGGCCGCTGCCGGCACTGCCCCGGGTGAGGCGGCCCCGTCGACCAGTCTGGTGCTGGACCAGTTCGGGCGGAATCTGACGCAGGCGGCTCGGGAGGGCAAGCTTGATCCGGTGATCGGGCGGGAGAAGGAGATCGAGCGGGTGATGCAGGTGCTCTCCCGCCGGACGAAGAACAACCCGGTGCTGATCGGTGAGCCTGGCGTCGGTAAGACGGCTGTGGTGGAGGGCCTGTCGCAGAAGATCATCAAGGGTGAGGTGCCGGAGACGCTCAAGGACAAGCAGCTCTACACGCTTGACCTGGGTGCGCTGGTGGCGGGTTCCCGCTACCGGGGTGACTTCGAGGAGCGCCTGAAGAAGGTGCTCAAGGAGATCCGTACCCGGGGCGACATCATCCTGTTCATCGACGAGATTCACACCCTTGTCGGTGCCGGGGCGGCGGAGGGCGCGATCGACGCGGCGAGCATTTTGAAGCCGATGCTGGCCCGTGGTGAGTTGCAGACCATCGGTGCGACCACGCTGGACGAGTACCGTAAGCATTTGGAGAAGGACGCCGCGTTGGAGCGTCGTTTCCAGCCGATCCAGGTGGGTGAGCCGTCGCTGGCGCACACCATCGAGATTTTGAAGGGTCTGCGGGATCGGTACGAGGCGCACCACCGGGTGAGCATCACGGATGCGGCGTTGGTGGCGGCGGCGACGCTGGCCGACCGGTACATCTCGGATCGGTTCCTGCCGGACAAGGCGATCGATTTGATCGATGAGGCCGGCGCGCGGATGCGGATCCGTCGGATGACCGCGCCGCCGGACCTGCGTGACTTCGATGAGCGGATCGCTCAGGTGCGTCGGGACAAGGAGTCCGCGATCGACGCGCAGGACTTCGAGCGGGCTGCGCAGCTGCGCGACAAGGAGAAGCAGCTGTTGGGTCAGAAGGCGCAGCGGGAGAAGGAGTGGAAGGCCGGTGACCTGGACGTCGTGTCCGAGGTCGACGACGAGCAGATCGCCGAGGTGCTGGGCAACTGGACGGGCATCCCGGTCTACAAGTTGACCGAGGAGGAGACCTCGCGCCTGCTGCGCATGGAGGACGAGCTGCATAAGCGCGTCATCGGCCAGGAGGACGCGGTCAAGGCGGTCTCGAAGGCGATCCGGCGTACCCGCGCCGGCCTGAAGGACCCGAAGCGTCCGTCGGGGTCGTTCATCTTCGCCGGTCCGTCGGGTGTCGGTAAGACCGAGTTGTCCAAGGCCCTCGCGGAGTTCCTGTTCGGGTCCGAGGACGCCCTGATCCAGTTGGACATGTCCGAGTTCCACGACCGGTACACCGTGTCGCGGTTGGTGGGTGCGCCTCCCGGCTACGTCGGGTACGACGAGGGCGGGCAGCTGACCGAGAAGGTGCGGCGTCGGCCGTTCTCCGTGGTCCTGTTCGACGAGATCGAGAAGGCCCACCCGGACGTGTTCAACACGCTCCTGCAGATCCTGGAGGACGGTCGGCTCACCGACGGTCAGGGTCGGATCGTGGACTTCAAGAACACGGTCATCATCCTGACCACCAACCTCGGCACCCGGGACGTGGCCAAGGCGGTCTCGCTCGGCTTCCAGCAGTCGGAGGACTCCGAGTCCAACTACGACCGGATGAAGCAGAAGGTCAACGACGAACTCAAGCAGCACTTCCGGCCCGAGTTCCTCAACCGCATCGACGACACCATCGTCTTCCACCAACTGCGCCAGAACGAGATCCTCCAGATCGTGGACATCATGATCGCCCGGATCGAGACCCAGCTACGCAACAAGGACATGGGCCTCGAACTCACCGACAACGCCAAGAAGTACCTGGCGGTCAAGGGCTTCGACCCCGTCCTCGGCGCACGGCCGCTACGCCGCACCATCCAACGCGACATCGAAGACAACCTCTCCGAACGAATCCTGTTCAACGAACTCACCCCCGGCCAGATCGTCGTCGTGGACTGCGAAGGCGACCCCAACGACATCGACAAGTCCACACTCGTCTTCCGGGCCGGCAAGCCCGTACCGACGAGTCAGCCGTAGGCCCGCCGGCCCACCGCCGCCAGATGATCACGCGTCGCGTCTTCGCAGAGCGCCCCGGCCACCCCGGCGGCGTACGCCCGCTCGGGCCCCAGCCCGAGACGCGCCGCCAGCTCGTGCTCACGACCCAGGTCGGTGCCGAACATCGCCGGATCGTCGGTGCCGACCGAGCAAGACAGACCAGCCGCGACAAGACGGGGCAACGGATGCGTGGCCACGGACTCCACCACCCGGGTCCGCAGGTTCGACGTGGGACACACGTCCAGCACCACACCCCGGTCCCGCAGCTCGACGAGCAGGTCGTCGTCCTCGGCGGCCCGGATGCCGTGCCGGATCCGGGCCGGAGCCAGCTCCAGCAGGTCGCGGACCGAATTCGGGCCGCCCGCCTCGCCGCCGTGCGGGACGAAGGCCAGACCGCCGTCGCGGGCGATCGCCACCGCCCGGGCGAACGCCTTCGCCGGCGCGGCCAGCTCCGGCCCGCCCAGACCGAACCCGACCACGCCTCGGTCCCGGTACCCCACCGCCCGGCGGGCGCACTCCTCCGCGTCCGCCGGCGGCAGCTCGCGGTCCACGTCGGGAGTCAGCAACACCCGTACGCCGTGCCGCTCGTACGCCTCGGCCGCGCCGTCGGCGTACCCCTCGAAGATGTCCGTCCAGCCGACGCCCCGGCGCACCCGCTCGGCCGGCGAGAAGATGCCCTCCAGGTAGACCGCGCCGTGGGCGGCCGCCTCGGCGGCGTACGCCACCACGATGCGCCGGAAGTCGTCGGCCGTCCGCAGGCAGTTCGTGGTCAGCACCCAGGTCCGGACGAAGTGGGCGAAGTCGGTGAACTCGTAGAGCGGACGCAGACCCTCGACCGTCTCCGCGGGCAGCCGCTCCCCGTTGCGCCGGGCGATGACCAGCAGCGTCTCCGGCCGTACCGTCCCCTCGAAGTGGACGTGCAGCTCGATCTTCGGGGACGGCCCGGCCCCCGGCGCGGCCATCAGGCGGTTCGGAGCGTGCGCCGCTCGGCCGTCACCGGCGCCCGCCCCCGCCAGCCCGCCTGCGACACGCCCAGCAGCCAGCGCAGCGGCGTGGCCGAGAGCAACGGCGGATCGGTGATCCGCACCTGCCGCACCGGCACCGTGAGCGTCGGCCGCGGGTCGGGCCGGACGTCGCCCACCTCGGCCGGTACCCGCAGCTCCGTGTCGCCGATCAGGAAACTGTCCGGCGCGCCGTCGACGAGCGCCGAGGTGGCGTCCCGGTCCGGGCGCAGCAGCAGGACCCGGGCGCGGTGCGCGCCCGGCGGCACGGTGGCGGGCAGCGCTGCCGGCAGCGGGCGCGGCGCCGCCGTCCACCATTCGTTGCGTCCCCCGTCGTGGGGCGCCACTACGGCGAGCAGCAGCCCCGGCAGGTCCACGGTGTCGAGGTGCATCAACGCCCGGGGCCCCTGGCCGGCGACGATCGCGCGGCCCCGGATCACCGGCAGCAGCGCCGCCACCGACACGCCCGCCAACTGCCGGGAGAGCTGGCGGAAGCGCTCCGGGGGCAGGCTCACCCAGCGCCGGAACTGCGTGGTGAACGTGCCGACGCTGGAGTACCCGACCTGGGCGCTGATCGTCGTGACGGTGAGCGAGGAACGCAGCAGCAGCCGTCGCGCCTCGGCCATCCGCAGCGCCGCCAGGAAACGTGCCGGTGTCATCGAGGTGGCCTGCTTGAACACGCGATGAAAATAGAAGGGGCTGAACGGGGCCAGACGCGCCAGCGTTTCCAGCGGCAACGGCCTGCCGAGTTCTCTTTTCATGTGCTCAATCACCCGGACAATAGCGGCCAGCCGGCCGTCATGTTCCTTGCAGGCGGCACCTGAAAACTGCCCCATGGCCCCTCCATCGCTACGCGGAAACCGTGACCAATAGTGCTGTGCGACTCTTGAACGGGTCTTGATTGGCCGCGCGACGGCAGCTCCGGAGCCCTCGGAGGCTGTCGATACGCCCCCGGGCCGAACCGGGTCGGCCGATCGCCGGAGGCAACACAGCAACCTGCGAGAAGACAGTCGCCGAGGCGTTCCGTAAGTATTGGCCAGAGCGGGCACGCCAATCGAAGGACTTCTCTGCAGGCGAGCAGGATCCGCATGCGTACACCCACGGCGAATTGGACTTGCCATGGCCCGAAAATTGTTGGCACTGCGACAACGAATCCTGACGCCGGATAAGCGCGAGGCGTTGTTGGACGTACGCGGCTTCCATGTCAAGAACGACGCCGCGCGGCAGGCCCTGGAAAGTGCCGGGCAGAGTTTCATCGGCGGTTTCGGTGACGCCGCCGGTACGCCCTCGCCGCGGGCCGCCGAGGAACTGCTGGAACGCCGGCCGGCGCCGCTGCGCGGCTTCGCCTACGAGGGCGCCGCGATGGCGTACGCCCTGATGGACGGCCTCCGCCCCGGCGGCGGCCGGGGCCTGGCGCGGTTCCTGGCCGGGCGCGGCGCCGCGCACGTCTACATGGCGCACGTGGGCGCCGGCTGGGCCATGCCCCGGCTGCCCCGCTGGCGCTGGCCCGCGATCCTTCCGGCCGACCCGTTGCTGCGCTGGCTCGCCCTCGACGGCTACGGCTTCCACCAGGCCTACTTCCACACCGGCCGGTACGTCCACGACCGGCACCGCGACCCGGCGCACATCTGGCCGGCGGAGCTGCGGCACTACGCGCCGCACGCGGTGGACCAGGGCATCGGCCGGGCGCTGTGGTTCGTCGCCGGCACCGACCCGACGGAACTGCTCCGGCTGCTCCGCGGGTTTCCCGCCGACCGGCACTCCGACCTGTGGAGCGGGGTCGGCCTGGCGGCCAGCTACGCCGGCGGCGCCGAGCTGACGGAACTGCGGACGCTGCGCGAGGCGGCCGGCGAGCACCGGGCGGCACTCGGCCAGGGCGGCGCGTTCGCGGCCAAGGCCCGGATGCGCGCCGGACACGTGCCGACGCACACCGCGGTCGCGGTCGGCGCGTTCTGCGTCACCAGCATCGAGCAGGCCGCCGCGATCACCGATGCCGCCCTGACCGATCTGACCGACTCGGCGTCGCTGCCCGCCTTCGCGGTGTGGCGTCAGCGGATCGCCGACCATCTCGTTCTGCTGGGGAGGTGCTGACCGGGTGTCCATGATCCTGGGTTGGGGCCGACGTCATCTCGCCGGGCTGACCGCCCTGCTGCTGATCGTCGTCCTGTTCCTGATCGCCAAGCCGGCCACTGCTACCGACGAGGAACGGCGACGCGTGGCCGAGGGCTACCGGTTCACGCCGATGTCCATCGCGATCCCGGGTGGCCTGCCGCAGCAGAGCATCCGCCGGGTCAACAAGGAGTACACGCACATCGACGCGTGGATCTCCTCGGTGGGCGCCGGGGTCGCCATGAACGACATCGACGGCGACGGCCTGGCCAACGACCTCTGTGTCACCGACGTGCGGATAGACCGGGTGGTGGTCACCCCGACGCCCGGGGCGCGCCAGGAGCGCTACCAGCCGTTCGTGCTCGACCCGGCGCCGCTGCCGATGGGGCCGCACATGGCGCCGATGGGATGCGCGCCCGGCGACTTCAACGAGGACGGCCGCACCGACCTGCTGGTCTACTGGTGGGGCCGGACGCCGGTGATCTTCCTGGCCCGCCCGGACGCCACCGGCCTGTCCGCGGCGGCGTTCCAGCCGGTCGAGCTGGTCCCCCGGCCCGCCGCCGCCGACGGCGGATACACCGGGCCGCGGTGGAACACCAACACGGTGAGCGTGGCGGACTTCGACGGCGACGGCCACGAGGACGTGTACGTCGGCAACTACTTCCCCGATGGGCCGGTGCTCGACCACACGGTCAGCGGCGGCGTGGCGATGAACCGGTCCATGTCGGCCGCGTACAACGGCGGGCGGGACCACGTCCTGCGCTGGACCGGCGCGACCGCCGACGCGGTCACCTTCGCCGACGTGCCGGACCTCTTCGACGACGACGTCTCCCGCGGCTGGTCACTCGCGTCGACCGCGACCGACCTCGACGGCGACCTGCTGCCCGAGCTGTACGTGGCGAACGACTTCGGCCCCGACCGGCTGCTGCACAACCGCTCCACGCCGGGCCAAGTGCGGCTGGTCCTCGTCGAGGGCGAGGGCAGCCGGCTGACCGTGCCCAAGTCGAAGATCCTCGGCCACGACTCCTTCAAGGGCATGGGCGTGGACGTCGGCGACCTGGACGGCGACGGCCTCTACGACATGTACGTCGGCAACATCACCACCTCGTTCGGCATCCAGGAGAGCAACTTCGCCTTCGTCAACCAGGCCCGGGACACCGAGGACCTGCGGCAGCGGCTCGCCGACGGCCGGGCGCCGTTCGTCGACCGCAGCGCCCCGCTCAACCTCGCCTGGAGCGGCTGGAGCTGGGACGTCAAGATCGCCGATCTGACCAACCGTGGCCGGCCCGACATCGTGCAGACCAGCGGCTTCGTCAAGGGCGAGGTGAACCGGTGGGCGCAGCTGCAGGAGCTGGCCACCGCCAACGACACGCTGCTGGAGCACACCTCGTCGTGGCCACGGGTCCGGGAGGGCGACGACATCGCCGGCGGCCAGCCGCTGCGCCTGCACGCCCAGATGCCCGGCGGCGGCTACGCCGACATCGCCGGCCGGCTCGGCATGGCGGTGCCGATCCCGACCCGGGGCATCGCGCTCGGCGACGCCGACGGCGACGGTCGGCTCGACATGGCGGTGGCCCGGCAGTGGGACGCGCCGGTGTTCTACCGCAACGACAGCCCCGGCACCGGATCGCAGCTGACCCTGAAGCTGAACCGACCGCCGGTCGGCGACGCCGCCACCGGCTCCCCGGTGATCGGCGCGGACGTCACCGTCCGCACCCCCGACGGTCGTGTGCTGCGCGGCCGGGTCGACGGCGGCAGCGGCCACTCCGGCCGGCGCAGCTTCGACGTGCACGTCGGCCTCGGCGACGTCACCGGGCCGGTCCAGGTCGACCTGGCCTGGCGGGACCGCACCGGCGCGCCACGCGCCCAGACGTTGACGCTCACCCCCGGCCGGCACGCGCTCACCCTCGGCACCCAGGCACAGGAGGCGAGTTCATGACGAAGCCACGCGACCCGCGAGTGACAGCGCTGCGCCGCTTCGCGATCTCGATCACCGTCCTCAACATCCTCGGCTACACGGTCCTCGGCTTCGAGCAGCCCGCGCTCTGGCCGGTGTACGCCGTGCTCACCGCGTACGCCGCCGAACTGCTGCTGGAGGCGGTGGGCGCGCGGGGCGAGGGCCGCGCCCCCCGGTACGCCGGCGGCGTGCGCAACCTAATCGAGTTCCTCTTCCCCGCGCACATCACCGCGCTGGCGGTGAACATGCTGCTCTACACCAACGACCGGGTGCTGGTGATGCTCTTCGGCGTGCTGGTGGCGATCAGCGGCAAGTGGCTGCTGCGGGCGCCGGTCAACGGGCGGCTGCGGCACTTCATGAACCCGTCGAACTTCGGCATCGCGATCGTGCTGCTGCTGTTCCCTTGGGTGTCCATCGCGCCGCCGTACCACTTCACCGAGAACCTCTCCGGCCTCGCGGACTGGGCGATCGTGGCGGTGATCCTCGTCCTGGGCACGATGCTCAACACGAAGCTCACCCGCCGGATGTGGCTGATCGCCGGCTGGCTGTCGATCTTCGTGGTGCAGTCGGTGGTCCGCGGCCTGGTGCTGGACACGTCGATCGCGGCCGCGCTGGCCACCATGACCGGCACCGCGTTCGTCCTCTTCACCAACTACATGATCACCGACCCGGGCACCACACCGAGCCGGCCCGCCGCCCAGTTCGCGTTCGGCGGCGGCGTGGCGCTGGTGTACGGCGTGCTGACCGGCGCCTCGGTGACGTACGGGCTCTTCTTCGCCACCGCGATCGTCTGCCTGGTCCGCGGCGTCTACCTCTGGTCGCTGCACGCCTCGCGCGGCGAGCAGCGGCGCCGCGAGCAGGAGCGCCCGGCCCCGCCCGCAGCGCCCGGGACACCGGCCACCGCCGGTCCCGTCTCCGCGGACAACGGCAAGCGGCCCGTGCCCGCCTGATCCGCGCATCGCACAACCCCAGGAGTGACGACATGAGCAGAATCGCGGTCGTCGGCATGAGCTGCCGCTACCCGGAAGCCGATTCGGTGGCCGACCTGTGGCGCAACGCCCTCAGCGGACGCCGCGCGTTCCGCCGGCTGCCGCCGGAGCGGATGAGCCTGGAGGACTACTGGGACGCCGACCCGTCCACCCCGGACCGGTTCTACAACCGGCACGCCGCCGTCATCGAGGGGTACACGTTCGACCGGATCCGGCACCGGATCGCCGGCAGCACCTACCGCTCCACCGACCTCACCCACTGGCTGGCGCTGGACGTGGCCGGCGAGGCGCTCGCCGACGCCGGCTGGCCGGATGGCGCCGGGCTGCCCCGGGACCGTACCGCGGTGGTGGTCGGCAACACCCTCACCGGCGAGTTCTCCCGCGCGAACGTGCTGCGGCTGCGCTGGCCGTACGTGCGCCGGGTGCTGGCCGCCGGGCTGCTCGAGCAGGGGTGGCCCGACCGGCGGATCGCGGAGTTCCTCGCGATCACCGAGGAGCGGTACAAGAGCCCGTTCCCGCCGATCGACGAGGACACGCTCGCCGGTGGTCTCTCCAACACCATCGCCGGGCGCATCTGCAACCACTTCGACCTGGGCGGCGGCGGCTGGACGGTGGACGCCGCCTGCGCCTCCAGCCTACTGTCGGTGGTGACCGCCGCGCGCGCCCTGGCCGTCGGCGAGGTCGACGTGGCGGTGGCGGGCGGGGTGGACCTGTCCATCGACCCGTTCGAGATGGTCGGCTTCGCCAAGGCCGGCGCGCTGGCCCGCGACGAGATGCGGGTGTACGACGAGCGGTCGCAAGGGTTCTGGCCGGGCGAGGGCTGCGGCATGGTCGTGCTGATGCGCCACGACGACGCGGTGGCGCAGGGGCGCCCCGTGCACGCGACGATCGCCGGCTGGGGCGTCTCGTCCGACGGGCGCGGCGGGATGACCCGCCCCGAGGCGCACGGCTACCGGCTGGCGCTGGACCGGGCGTACCAGCGGGCCGGCTTCGGCATCGGCACGGTCCCGCTCTTCGAGGGGCACGGCACCGGCACGGCCGTCGGCGACGCCACCGAGCTGCGCGCCCTCTCCGCCGCCCGGCGTGACGCCGGGGCCACCGACCCGGCCGCCATCGGCTCGATCAAGGCGCTCATCGGGCACACCAAGGCCGCCGCCGGGGTGGCCGGGCTGATCAAGGCGACCATGGCGCTGCGGCACGCGATCGTCCCGCCGACCGCCGGCTGCGCCCGTCCCCGCGCGGAGCTGACCGCAGCGGACCGTACGCTGCGCGCCGCGCCGGTGGCCGAGCCGTGGCCGGACAGCGCGCCGCTGCGCGCCGGGGTCACCGCGATGGGCTTCGGCGGGATCAACACCCACCTGGTGCTGGAGGCCGGCCCGTCCGCCGTGCCGGAACGCATCCGGCGGCAGCATCTGCGGCTGGCCCGGCACACCCAGGACGCCGAGCTGCTGCTGCTCGACGCGGCCGACCCGGCGGCGCTGCGGGAACGGGTGGCCGCGCTGCTGCCCCCGCTGGCCCGGCTGTCGTACGGCGAGCTGACCGACCTGGCCGGCGCCCTCGCCGGTGAGGTACGCGGCCGGCCCGTGCGGCTCGCGGTGGTCGCGACCTCCCCGGCGGAGGCGGTGGACCGGTTCGAGCGTGCCCTGGCGGCGCTGGACCGGGGCGAGGAAGAGCTGTTCGCCGACGGGCTGGCGCTGCGGCGTACGCTGCGCCCGGCCCGGCTCGGGTTCCTCTTCCCCGGTCAGGGCTCCGGCCGTGGCGTCGACGGAGGCGCGCTGGCCCGGCGTTTCCCGGCCGCCGCCGAGGTGCACCGCCTGGCGGCGCTGCCGGCCGACGCGGACCCGGTGGCCACCGAGGTGGCCCAGCCGCGCATCGCCGCCGGCTCCCTGGCCGGCCTGCGGGTGCTCACCGAACTGGGCGTCGAGGCACGGGTGGCCGTCGGGCACAGTCTCGGCGAGATCACCGCGCTGCACTGGGCCGGCACCGTCGACGCGGAGGCGCTGCTGCGGATCGCCGCGGCGCGCGGCGCCGTCATGGCCGGTTGCCGGGAACCGGGCACGATGGCCGGCATCGCCGCCGCCGACACCGCCACCACCCGGCTGATCGGCACCGAACCGGTGGTGGTGGCCGGTTACAACGGGCCCCGGCAGACGGTGGTCGCCGGCCCGTCCGGCGCGGTCCGGCGGGTGTGCGAGCGGGCCACCGAGGCCGGTGTGCACTGGGCGGACCTGGCCGTCTCGCACGCGTTCCACTCCCCGCTGATGGCGTCGGCGGCCCGCGAGTTCGGCGACTGGCTGGAAGGAGTCCGGTTCGCCCCGCCGCGCCGGCCGGTGGTCTCCACCGTCACCGGCGCGGAGCTGACCTCCGGCACGGACCTGGCGGCGTTGCTGCGCCGGCAGATCACCGAACCGGTGCGCTTCGCCGCGGCGGTCACCGAGGCCGGCAAGCGGGTGGACGTGCTGGTCGAGGTCGGCCCCGGCCAGGTGCTCGCCCGGATGGCCCGGGAACTGGTCGACGTGCCGGTGTTCGCCACCGGCACCGACGCGCCGACGCTCGCCGGGTTCCTCGGCACTGTCGGCGCGCTCTGGACGCTGGGTGCGCCCGTCGACCACGCCGCGCTGGTCAGCGACCGTCCGATCCGTCCGCTCGACCTGGCCGCGCGGCGACGCTTCTTCGCCAGCCCGTGCGAGGCCGCGCCCGCGGTCGTCGTGGCGGCGGCCCGGGCCGAGGGCGGGACCACACCGGCGGCCGGCGACACCGGGCGACCCGCGACCGGCGACGCGCAGGCCGGGCCGGCCGCCGATCCGCTGGCCGTGCTGCGTCGGCTGGCCGCGTCCCGCGCGGAGCTGCCCGCCGAGAGCGTCGGCGCGGACACCCGGCTCCTGGACGGCCTGCACCTCAGCTCGATCGCGGTGGGACAACTGGTCAACGAGGCCGCCCGGGAACTCGGGCTGCCGGCGGTGCAGGCGCCGACGAACTTCGCCACCGCCACGCTGCGGGAGATCGCCGACGCGCTGCGGGAACTGGACCCGGCCACCGCGCCCGCCGACCGGCGGGTGGACGGCGTCGCCGCGTGGGTGCGCGGCTTCACCGTCGAGCTGGTCGAGGAGCCGGTGGAGCGGATCACCGCCGGTCCCACCGGAGCGGGCGGCTGGCGGTTGTACACGCCGGCCGGGCACCCGTACGCGGAGGCGCTGCGCGACGCGCTGGCCGGGGCGGGCGTCGGCGGCGGCGTGCTGCTCTGCCCGGGCGAGGAGGTGGACCCGGACCTCGCGCTGCGCGCCGCCCAGGCGGCGGTGGCCCAGCCGCCGGGCAGCCGCCTGGTGGTCGTCCAGCACGGCCGGGGGGTCGCCGGGCTGGCCCGTACCGCCCGGCTGGAGGGTGACGACCTGCACGTGACGCTGGTCGAGGCCGCCCCCGTCGACGACCTGGTGGACCGGGTGGCGCGCGAGGTGGCGGCCACCGACGGGTACGCCGAGTGCCACCTCGGCCCGGACGGCCGGCGGCGGGTCCCCCTGCTGCGGCCGCTGCCGCCGCCCGGCCCGGCACGCCCGGGTTCGGACGGCCCGCCGCTGCGGCCGGACGACGTGCTGCTGGTGACCGGCGGCGGGAAGGGCATCACCGCCGAGTGCGCGCTCGCCCTGGCCCGGGACACCGGGGCGCGGCTGGCGCTGCTGGGGCGGGCGGACCCGGCCGCGGACCCGGAGCTGGCCGCGAACCTGGCCCGGATGCGGGAGGCGGGGGTGCGCCTGCGGTACGTGCGCACCGACGTCACCGACCCCGAGGCGGTACGCGCCGCGGTGGCGGAGGTCCGCCAACACCTGGGTCCGGTCGCCGGGATCCTGCACGGTGCCGGGGTCAACCGGCCGGCCGCCCTCGGCGCGTTGGATGCACGGACCCTGCGCGCCACCGTCGCGCCCAAGGTGGACGGCCTGGCCAACGTGCTCGCCGCGGTCGAGCCGGACGGGCTGCGGCTGCTGGTGGCGTTCGGCAGCGTGATCGGGCGCGGCGGCCTGCCCGGGGAGGCGCACTACGCGCTGGCCAACGACTGGCTGGCCCGGCTGACCGCCGAGGCGGGCCGGCGCTTCCCCGGATGCCGCGCGGTCTGTCTGGAATGGTCGGTGTGGTCCGGCGTCGGCATGGGCGAACGGCTCTCCGCCGTCGAGTCGCTGCTGCGCGCCGGGATCACCCCGATCCCGCCGGACGAGGGCGTCCGCCTGCTGCGCCAGGTACTGGCGCTGCCCCGGCTACCCGCCTCGGTGGTGGTCACCGGCCGTACCGACGGGCTGGACACGCTGCGCCACGAGCGGCGGGAGCTGCCGCTGCTGCGCTTCCTGGAACGCCCGCTGGTGCAGTACGACGGCGTGGAGCTGGTGGTCGAGGCGGACCTGTCGGCCGAGAGCGACCCGTACCTCGCCGAGCACGACCTCGACGGCAACCTTCTGCTGCCCGCGGTGCTCGGCATGGAGGCGATGGCGCAGGTGGCCACCGCGCTCAGCGGCGCCACCGGCGTGCCGGTGCTGACCGGCGTCAGCTTCCCCCGGCCCGTGGTGGTGGCCCGCGGCGGGCGCACCACCGTCCGGATCGCGGCCGTGCAGACCGAGCCGGGCGTGGTGGAGGTGGCGATCCGCAGCGACGAGACGGGCTTCGCGGCCGACCACTTCCGGGGCACCGTCCGCTTCGAGCCGGACGAGGGCGACCGGGAGGCGCCGGGCGTGACCGGCGGGCTGCCGCCGGTGCCGCTGGAGCCGCGCCGGGACCTCTACGGCGACCTGCTGTTCCAGGGTGACCGGTTCCGCCGGCTGGTGTGCTACCACCGGGTCGCGTCCCGGCGGGCCGAGGCGGACGTCGCCACCACCGAGGATCTGCGCTGGTTCCACGCGTTCCTGCCGCAGCGGCTGCTGCTCGGCGACGCGGGCGCCCGGGACGCCTTCCTGCACGGCATCCAGGTCTGCGTACCGGACGCGACGCTGCTGCCGGTGGGGGTGGACCGGGTGGAGCCGGCCGGGCCGAAGCTCGCCGCCACCGAGCAGGTCCGCTTCGTGGCGGTGGAGCGGGAGCACCGCGACGACACCTACCGGTACGACGTAACGGTCCTCGGCGCGGCCGGGGTGGTGGTGGAACGCTGGCTCAGTCTGCGCCTGCGCGCGGTGCGTCCCCGCCCGGCCGGCCTGCCGTGGCCGCCGGCGCTGCTCGGACCGGCGTTGGAGCGGCGGCTCGGCCGGCTGCTCGACGCCGACCTGGCGGTGGTGGTGGAGCCGCGTCCGGACGGGAGCGGCGGGGCACGCCGGGAGGTAACCGCCACCGCCGTCGGCCGGGCCGTGGGACGGCCGGTGCGGCTGCGGTACCGGCCGGACGGTCGGCCGGAGGAGGTCAACGGCCGGCACGTCTCCGCCGCCCACAGCGAGGGCGCGAGTCTGCTGGTGGCCGGCACCGGGCCGCTCGCCTGCGACCTGGAGGTGGTCCGGCCACGGCCCGCCGAGGTCTGGGCCGACCTGCTCGGCCGGCACGCCGGGCTGGCCGGGCAGATCGCCGCCGACCTCGGCGAGGACGCCGACGTCGCCGCCACCCGGGTCTGGTGTGCCAAGGAGTGCCTGGTCAAGGCGGGGCTGCCGGTGGACGCCCCGCTCACGGTGACCGGTGCCGACGGCGAGTGGGTGCTGGTGCGCAGCGGCCGGGTCACGGTGGCCACCGGCACGGTCCGCATGACCGGCGAGCCACAGCTGGTGGTCGTCGCCGTCCTCACCGCGACGGGGGTGTGACGTGTCCGCCTGGTACGAGTACCGCCACGTGGTCGGCTTCGAGGAGACGAACCTCGTCGGCAACGTCTACTACGTCAACTACCTGCGCTGGCAGGGCCGCTGCCGGGAGATGTTCCTGCGCGAGCACGCCCCGGCGGTGGTGGACGACCTGCGCGCCGGGCTGAAGCTGTTCACGCTGCGGGTCGACTGCGAGTACCTCGCCGAACTCGACGCGTTCGACGAGCTGCGCATCCGGATGAGCCTGACCGAGCTGACCCAGACGCAGCTCGGCCTGGCCTTCGACTACCTGCGCGACGGCGCGGGCGGGCTGGTCCCGGTGGCCCGGGGCCACCAGCGGATCGCCTGCATGCGGGAGGTCGCCGGGCAGGTGGTGCCGACCCGCGTGCCGCCGCCGCTGGTGCGGGCGCTGGCGCCGTACCGGGCTGCCGAGGGGGTGTCCGGCCGTGCCTGAGCGGGCCGTGGACATCCCGCCGGCCGCCGCGGCGCTACGGACGGTGCTCGGCGAGTTCGTCACCGGCGTGACGGTCCTGACCGTGGGCGGTCCGCTGCCGCACGGGATGACGGCGAACTCGTTCACCTCGGTGTCGCTGGACCCGCCTCTGGTGCTGCTCTGCGTGAGCCGGGACAGCCTGATGTCCGCCTGCCTGGCCGACGCGGACGGGTTCGGCATCTCCGTCCTGGCCGCCGGGCAGGAACACCTGGCCCGGCACTTCGCCGACCGGCGCCGGCAGCCCGGGCACGCGCAGTTCACCAGCGTCGGCTGGTCGCCGGGCGAGCGGACCGGCGCGCCGCTGCTGCACGGGGCGCTGGCCTGGCTGGAGTGCCGGCCGTGGCGCTGCCACGACGGCGGCGACCACGTGATCGTGGTGGGCCGGCTGGTCGCCGCGCGCACGGCCGCCGACAGCGACGCCCTGATCTTCCGGCGGGGCCGGTTCGACAGGTACGGGAACCCCCGCCCGGCCGCCGGCCGCCGGCACATCCAACCGCTCCTGAAGGAGGCGCAGTGACCCTGTCGGAGAAACGCGACACCGGCGCTTCGGGGCTCGATCTGAACGGCAGCCGGCACCGTGCGGCCCTGCAGATCTTCCTCGTCATCGTCATCGCCCACTGGGCCGAGCACCTGGTGCAGGCCGCCCAGATCTGGGTGTTCGGCTGGTCCCGGCCGGAGGCCCGGGGCGTACTCGGCATGCCGTTCCCGTGGCTGGTGGAGAGCGAGTGGCTGCACTACGGGTACGCGCTGGTCATGCTCGCCGGTTTCTGGCTGCTGCGCGGCGGCTTCGTCGGCCGTGCCCGCACCTGGTGGACGGCGGCGCTGCTGATCCAGGTGTGGCACCACCTGGAGCACCTGCTGCTGCTGTTGCAGTCGCTGACCGGCAGCAACCTGGCCGGGCAGCCGGTGCCGACGAGCCTGCTGCAACTGGTGGCGCCCCGGGTGGAGCTGCACCTGTTCTACAACGCGGTGGTGTTCCTGCCGATGGTGGTGGCGATGTACCTGCACCGCACGCCGCTCGCCGACGAACTGGCCCGGATGCGGTGCAGTTGCCGCCGGGTGGCCGAAGTCCGGTGAGGCGCCGGCCGGGGCTGAGGTGGCTGGCGGCGGGCCTGCTCACGCTGCTCGCGCTCGGCCTGGCCGCGCTCACGGTGGCGGCGCAGCTGCGGCCGGCGCGGTTGGTGAGCACCGACCCGCCGGCCGGCGCCCGGCTGACCACGGCGCCGACGTCGGTGACGCTCACGTTCAACGGTCCGCTCGACGGCGAACGCACCCACGTCTGGCTGGTCGGGCCGGGTGGGGCGTTCGCCGCGACGGGCGCGCCCCGCTACCGCGGCGACGGCGTCGAGCTGCCGGTCACCGTCGCCGGTGACGGGCGCTACCGGGTCGGCTACCACGCCCAGCTCGCCACCGGGCAGACCGCCACCGGCGTGGTCCCGTTCACCGTCGCCGCCGGGCTCGTCGCGCCGCCGCGGGCGGCCCCGGCCGTGTCCCCGCCGGTCACCGCGCCGCCGGACGGGTCCGCCGGGGGCGGCCACCACGCGGGTACGGGCGGAGCGGCCGGACTGGCCCTGTTGCTGGCGCCGGTGGTGACCGGAGCGGTCCTGCTGGTGCTGATGGCGCGGGGACGGCGTGACCGGCCCGCCGGCGGCTCGCCCGGGTCGGCGGCCGGTTCCCGGCCGGGCGGGCGACGGCGGGCCTGGGTGCTGCGGGAACCGGAGGACGCCGACGACCGGCCGGCCGACCGCGAGCCGGCCCGGCCGGGCGGGTGACCTGACGGACCACAGGAGGAGGAGCGATGTCCGTATCGACAGATGCCGCCGCCGTGAAGGCCGAACAGCGGCGGACCTGGGACGCCGTCAGCGACGGCTGGACCCGCGAGTGGGAGACGTTCGAGCGGGGCGGTGCCGCGCTCACCGCGCGGCTGCTGGCCCTGGGTGGCGTACGGCCGGGGCACCGCGTCCTGGACGTCGCGACCGGTCCCGGGGAGCCGGCGCTCAGCGCCGCCGACGTGGTCGGCCCGGCCGGCACCGTCACCGGAGTCGACCTCTCCCCCGCCATGCTCGCCGTGGCCCGCCGCCGCGCCGCGGGCCGGCGCAACGTCAACTTCCTCGTCGCCGACCTGGAGACGGTGGAGCTGCCGCCGCGCGCGTTCGACGTGGTGCTCAGCCGGCTCGGCCTGATGTTCGCCGTCGACCCCGGCGCCGCGTTCGGCCGGATCGCCCGGCTGCTCGTCCCGGGCGGCGTGCTCGCCGCGGCGGTGTGGGCGTCACCGCCGCGGGTGCCGCTGATGTCGCTCGGGTACGGCGTGCTCGCGCGCCGGCTGGACCTGCCGTCCGGGCCACCGGACGCGCCCGGCCCGTACCGCCTCTGCGGCCCGGAGGCGCTGGCGGCCGGGCTGACCGGCGCCGGCCTGCGCGACGTGACCGTCGAGGAGTGCCCGGTCCCGTTCCGGTTCCACGACCCGGCCGAGTACGCGCGGTTCACCCGGGCGGTGGCGCCGCCACCGGTACGCCGACGGGTCGACGCGCTCGACCCGGCCGGGCGGGACGCGCTCTGGGCGGAGGTGGCCGCCGCCGCGCGGGAGCGCGTGGGCCCGGACGGACCGGTCGACCTGACCTCGACCGCGCTCACCGTCCGCGCGGTCGCCCCGCACTGACCGATTTCACGCGAAGAAAGGGACCGAGATGACCACCGAACTGCAACGCCGCAAGCTGGAGAAGGTCTTCGCCTCGTATGACGCCGACGGGGACGGCGTCATCGACGGGCTGGACATCACCGCGATGGCCCAGATGTGGTGCGACACGTACGGCGTCGCGCCGTACTCGCCGGGCTGGCGGCGGATCCACGGCGCGGCGGCCCGGATGTGGCGCGGGATGCGCGGCAGCGACGGGCCCGACGGCGAGAAGCGGGTGACGGTCGCCGAGTGGGTGGCGTGGGCCGACAAGCCGGAGTTCCCGGAGTTCGTGACGAGCGCGGCGGTGCCGTTCAGCCTGGCCGTGTTCGACGTGGCCGACGCCGACCGGGACGGGCGCATCAACCACGCGGAGATGTTCGCGGCACAGAGCAAGAGCGGCATGCGGTCGGAGGACACCCAGCGGATCTTCGACCGGCTCGACACCGACCGGGACGGCTACCTCACCAGCGAGGAGTACGGCCGGGCGGCGCACGAGTTCTACCTCAGCGCCGACCCGGACGCGCCGGGCAACGTGATCGCCGGGGAACTCTGAGCCGCCGGACGCCCGGCCGCCGGTCCCGGTGGGCCGGTGGCCGGGCGTCGTCCGGTCAGCGGGTACGGCGGCGTGCGGTCATCGGCAGCGCGTCGACCGGCATGGTCATGGCCGGCACGGGCTTCGGCTCGTGGCCGGGCACCGGCTCCAGCCGCCAGCGGGCGGCGATGCTGGCCAGCGAGACGATCATCTCGGTCCAGGCGAACTGGTCGCCGATGCAGCCGTGCACGCCGGTGGCGAACGGCATGAACGCGCCGCGTGGCAGCCCCCGGGCCCGCTCCGGCAGCCACCGGTCCGGGTCGAAGCGCTCGGGCTCGGGGTAGATGCGCGGGTTGTGGTGCACGGCGTGGAAGCTGTAGAGCACGTCCGAGCCGGCCGGGATGAGGTAGCCGCCCAGTTCGGCGTCGCGGGCGGTGACCCGGTTGTTGAACAGGCCCTGGGTGCGCAGCCGCAGCGTCTCGGAGAGCACCTGGCGGGTGTACTCCAGCGACGCCACGTCGGCGTAGCCGGCGGCCCGTCCGTCGAGCACCCGGTCGACCTCGGCGTGCAGGCGTCGCTGCACCTCGGGGTCGGCGCCGACGTGGTGCAGCGCCCAGCAGAGCGTGTTGGCGATGGTGTTGCTGCCGGCGATGAAGAACGTCATCACCTCGTCGTGGACCTGCTCGTCGCTCATCGCGGGCCGGCCCTCCTCGTCGCGGGCGAAGAGCATCATCGACAGCAGGTCGCCGTGGTCGGTGCCGGCCGCGCGGTACTCGGTGATGACCCGCCGGATGGTGGCCCGCAGGTACTCGGCGGCGGCGTCGTAGTCGCGGTTGGCCTGGGTGGGCAGGCGGGTCAGCACGCCGGTCACGTCGGTGATTCGGCGGAACAGTCCGCCCAGGACGGTGGTGGTCGCAGCCATGAACCGGGCGCGGTCGAGACGCGGGTCACCGGCGAAGACGACCTCGACGACGTTGCTGAGGGCCAGCTCGTCCATCTCCGTCTCGACCGCGAGGCGCTGGCCGTCGCGCCAGGAGTCGAGCTTGCCGGCGACCGTCCGGCTCATCAGCTTGGTGTAGTGGATGACCTTGTTGCGGTGGAAGGCGGGCTGGATCAGCGCCCGCTGCCGGCGGTGGAACTCGCCCTCGGAGATGCCCAGGCCGTTGCCGAACATGGACCGGAAGCGGTCGGTCATCGGCCCGCCCCGGACGAAGGTGTCGCCGTCGCGGAGCAGCTCGCGCATCAGGGTCGGGTCGTTCACCACGTACGCCGGGCGCTTGCCGAGCGCGATGGTGACGACCGGCTCGCCGGACTGGAGTTCGAGCAGGAACTCGGCGGGTCGTCGTTTCATCTGCAGGCCGTGCCCGAGCACGGGCAGGCGGCCGGGCGCCGACGCGGGTGTGCGCAGGGTGCTGGTCATGGTGCGTTCCCTCGGTGTCGGGCCGCGCGGTTCGCCGCGTCGGCGGTGACGGGCCGGCCCGGGTGCTACGGCGGCCCGGTCGGGATCAGCGGGAGAGCAGCGCGCCGGTGGACGCGGGCCGTCCGGCGGTGTGCCAGACCCGCGACGAACTGATGGTCTGGCCGTTGGCCAGGTCCTGAAGGGTGATCTGGACCCGCCAGGGGTCGAACTGGAGCACCTCGAAGCCGGCGTCGGTGGGGCCGTCGGGCCAGACCGCGTACGGGTCGAAGCCGCGCTGGGTCGCCTCGGCGGCGACCAGGTCCCAGACGTGGCGTTTGGTGTCGCCCGGCTCCAGCCAGGTGGCGCGGCAGTCGACGAAGACGGCGTCGTGCGCGGGCGTCCAGTAGCTGCACGAGACGTACGGGTTGCGGGCCAGGTGGGCGGTCTTGACCGGGGTGCGGGAGGTGCTGACCCAGCCGGTCGGGCCGGCGTCGCCGACCTCCCAGGAGACGTGCATGATCCGGCTGCGCGGCCGGTCACGTCCGTCCACAGTGGTGACGGTGCACCAGCCGATCTCGGTGGTGAGCCGCAGGAAGTCGTCACGGAGGTCGGCGAAGTCGCCGACCGGGGTGCTGAACGTGGAAGGCTCCATGTCGAGATGGTAGATCCGCAGGAGCGCGGTTTGCTAAATGATTCTCAATTCTTGCGGTGCCCGGCGTGGGACTTCAGCCGGCCCGCAGGACCTTGCGCAGCGCGTCGATCACCCGGTCCTGGGTGTCCGCGTCCAGCGACGGGTACATCGGCAGCGAGAAGATCTCCCCGGCCAGCCGCTCGGTGACCGGCAGTGACCCGTCGGAGTAGCCGAGGTGGGCGAAGCCGCGCATGGTGTGCACCGGCCAGCGGTAGCTGACGTTCAGCTCGATGCCGTGCGGGCGCAACTCCTCCAGGATCTCGTCGCGCCGCGGGTGCCGCGCGACGTAGAGGTAGTGGACGTGCTCGTTGCCGGGCGCGGTGACCGGGAGGGTCAGTCTGGTGCTGGCGAGCCCGTCGTCGTAGCAGCGGGCGATCGCGCGGCGGGCGGCGATGTAGCGGTCCAGCCGCCGCAGCTTGCGGCGCAGGATCTCCGCCTGCACCTCGTCCAGGCGGCTGTTGCGGCCGGGTGTCTCCTCGACGTAGTAACGGTCCTCCATCCCGTAGTACCGCAGCCGGCGCAGGCGCCGCTCCACGTCCGGGCCGGCGGTGATCGTCGCGCCGCCGTCGCCGTACGCGCCGAGCACCTTGGTCGGGTAGAAGGAGAAGGCGGCGGCGTCACCGAGCGACCCGACCACGCGGCCGTGGTGGCGCGCGCCGTGTGCCTGCGCGCAGTCCTCCAGCACCGCGAGGCCGTGCGCGGCGGCGAGCGCCCGCAGCGGCACCATCTCGACGCACTGCCCGTAGAGGTGCACCGGGAGCAGCACCCGGGTCCGTGCCGTGATCGCGTCGGCGACCTGGTCGACGTTCATCAGGCAGGTCGCCTCGTCCACGTCGACGAAGACCGGCACCGCGCCCACCGCGTCGATGGCGAGCACCGTCGGCGCGGCCGTGTTGGCGCCGGTGACCACCTCGTCGCCGGGGCGTACGCCTAGCGCCCAGAGGGCCAGCGAGATGGCGTCGGTGCCGTTGGCCACCCCGACGCAGTGCGGTACGCCGTGGTAGGCGGCGAACTCCCGCTCGAAGCCGCGCACGCTGTCGCCGAGCACCAGCCGGCCGGAGGAGAAGACCTGTTCCACGGTGCCGAGGACGTCCTCGCGCTCACTCTCGTACTCGGCCAGGTAGTTCCAGACTCCGACGGTCATGGCGGCGGACCTCCCCGGGGGCGTCGTCGCCGCGGTGCCTCGCCCCGGCAGTGGCGCCACCCCGGCGGGGTGCGCGAACACCCTTGCCCGGAAAGCCTTCGGAGCCTGCCTGACCTGCCAGGACATCGGCAGTTGTCGACCATCCCGGCGCCTTCCGCCATCGATGGAAATTGCACGGAGTGGATCTCCCCACAGTCGATTCCTTGTCAATTGACAATTGCAATTCGCATAGTAGGCCCGCTGCCGCAGGCCCCGCTCCCCGGCACTCGCCGTCCCCCTGGACCGCGACGCCTGACGTGTTCCGGCCTCAATCCCGCACGTGACCATGAGGACGTCCATGCCCCGTCGACAACTGCGTGGCCCGCTCCGGCGGGCCGCCCACATCGGAGTGGTCGCGCTCGGCGCCGTCAGTAGCGGCCTGGTGCCGCCCCCGGCCGCGGCCGGGGCGTCCGTGCGACAGGTCACCTCCACCGTGACCGGCAGCGACGGCCGGCCGTACCGGATCACCAATCACCTCACCCACACGGCCCAGGCCGCCGAGCGGGCGGGCGCGCCCGCCCGCCAGTGGCTGCTGGTCTGGACCGGCGACGCCGCGCCCGGCTCCGACGGCAAGCCCGACCCGGACTCCCTCGCCGTCGTGGACGCCACTCCCGGCGCCCCCGACTACGGCCGGGTGGCGAACACCGTCACCGTCGACTCGGTCTTCGGCAACGAGCCGCACCACATGCAGTACACCTGGCGCAAGGGCGACAAGGTGTACGCGGGCGGCCTGCTCAGCGACACCGTCTTCGACGTCAGCCGGCTACCCCGGGGTCTCGCTCAGCGGCGTGACGCTGCCGCAGGACACCCCGTGCGGCTCGGTTCCCGACACGTTCACCGTCCTGCGCGACGGCACCGCGTACGGGTCGTACATGGGCGGGCCCGACGTCAGCGGCCCCTGCACCTACTCCGACGGTCAGACCCGCGTCGGCAACGGGTTCGCCGGCTCCCCCGGCGAGGTGGTCCGGCTCGGCCCCGACGGCCGGGTGCTGGCCGAGATGCCGGCGGCGAAGAAGGGGGCCGAGGACCCGGAATCCTGCCCCAACCAGCCGGCGCTGCCGGTGCCGACCTGCGCCAACCCGCACGGCATCGCGCTGCGCGAGGACCTGAACCGGCTGGTCACCAGCGACTTTGTGGAGGTGCGGCACGTCGTCGCCGGCCTGGTGACCGACCCCAACCTGCAGCGCCGCACGGTCCGCACGTACGACATCAGCGACCGCAACCGGCCCCGCCTGCTCTCCCTGTCGTACCTGCCCGACGGGCACCGGGTCGACGACGAGTTCAGCCGGGAGGGCCTGCTGGCCATGGAGCCCGCGGTGACGAACAAGCCTCGCAACCGCGGCGCGTTCGTGGCCACCGGCATGGGCGCGGTCTACTACACGCCGGACATCACCAAGCGGGAGCTGACCTGGCGGCAGGTGTTCGACGACGCGACCGCCTTCCGCCGGATCTACCCGCGCGACACCCCGACCAGCGCGGCCGACGGCGGGAGCTGGCTCATGGTGAGCCCGGACGACCGCTTCCTGTTCCACACGGTGATGTTCGGCGGCAACAACTCACCGGCCGTCAACGCCGAGTCCGGCATGGTGTACGTGCTGGACATCCGCCGGCTCCTGGCCGCCGGGAGCCGGACCTCGTGCCAGATCGACACGATCGCCGAGACCGTACGCGGCGGCGCCGAGCCGGACTGTCCCGCGCTGGTCAGCGCGCTGCCGATCGTGGACACCACGCTCGGCGGCCCGCACTGGGGGCGATGGACACGTTCCGGCCGGTGGCGGGCGGGAAGCACTTCCGCCAGACCGACCAGGTCTCCCGGGTGGTCACCTCGAACTACTTCGTGGCGCCCACCGGCCTCGACGGTGACGCCCGGATCTGCGAGGCGCTGGTCGACCCGGCGGGCCGGCTCACCGAGGACCGCGCGTTCCGCGACGAGCACACCGGCCGGCGCTGCGTGGGCTTCTACCGAACGAGCTGGCCGCACGGCGACACCGGCAAGGCGAACCCGCACGGGCTGCTCTTCGCGGTGGCCGACGCGCACCTGCGCTGAGCGGGAGCGACGGCGGGCGACGACGAGCCGCCCGCCGCCGCGGGGCGTCCAGGCTCACGCCGCCGCCGCCAGCCGGGGCACCACCTCGGCCGGGGACGGCAGCGCCGCGATCTCGGCCCGCACCTCCCCGGTCACCCGGCCCAGCTCCGCGTCGGTGAGCAGACGGCCGATCGCGGCGGCGTCCAGCTCGTCCACCGAGCCCAGCACGTGCGCCAGCCCTCGGGCGCGCAGCAGCTCGCCGGTGACCAGCTCGTCCGGTGAGCCGGGCAGCACCAGCTGGCGGACGCCGAGCGCGGCGCAGGTCAGCGTCGTGCCGTCCCCGCCGTGGTGAATCGCGGCGGCGCAGCCGCGCAGCAGCTGGTTCAGTGGCACCCAGCCGGTGGTACGCACGTTCGGCGGCAGGACGGCCGGGACGGCCGACTCCCCGATCGCCAGCACGAACTCGGCGTCCAGCCCAGACGCGGCGGCGAGCACCCGCTCGATGCCGGCGGCGAACCGGTCCGGCCCGCCGAGCGTGCCGAAGGTGACGGCGATCCGGGGCCGGTCGACCGGCGACCGGAGCCAGTCGGGCAGCACCCCGCCACCGTTGTACGGCACGTAGCGCATGGAGGTCTCGGCCGGCCCGCCCTCGACCAGGCTGGGCGGCGCGATGTCGACGGTCGGGATGCCCTCGGGCAGCGTCACGCCGTGCCGGCGCATCGCCACCGCGCCGGGCAGCTCGCGCAGCAGGTCGGGGGTGAACCGGGCCAGCCCGAGGCTGTGCGCCACCGCCGGCACCTTCAGCCGGGCGGCGACGACCGGGCCGACCGCGAAGATCGGGTCGTACACCACCAGGTCCGGCTGCACCCACTCGCCGAGCGCGACGTGGGCGTCCACGAACGGGTCCCAGGCCGAGACGATGTACGGCTTGCGCTCCTCCATCTCTCCGATCGGGTCGGCGCCGATCGGCTCGAAGAGGCGCGGCACGTCGCGGATGAACTGCGCCTGCATGTCCGAGGTGGTGCGTCCGGGCACGGCGTCCAGGACCGGCAGCCCGGCCCGAGCCACCGCCAGCGCGTCACCGGCGGTGACGAAGACGACCTCGTGCCCGGCGGCGCGGAACGCCCACCCGAGCGGTACCAGCGGGAACGCGTGGCCGATGGCCGGACCCGGCATGAACAGTACGCGCATGACTCCTGCCCTCCCTGTCGCCGAGGCGGCACGGCCGACGCCGTACCGCCGAGCGGTGACGCCGGTCGCGCCACCTGCCGATTCGCCGCCCCGCACCGGCGTCACCGCGCCCGCTGTCGCGGCGTCCCCGCCGCCGCCGGCTCCCCGGGTTGCCGGCGCAGCTCGTCGTGCCAGAAGTCGGTGACCGCCCGGCGCAGGTCGCGGCGGGGCCGCCAGCCGAGCGCGGCGGCGGCGGGCGCCGGGTCGACGTACGACCACCGGGTGGCGGCCCGCCAGCCGGCCGGGCCGGCGTGTTCCACCACCGTCGTGGGCACGCCGCTGACCTCCACCAGGAGCCGGACCAGTGTCCGCACCGGCACCGCCTCGCCGCGGCCGATGTCGAGGACGCGGCCGGTCACCGGGCGCCCGGCGGCGGCCAGCACGGCCTCGGCGGCGTCCCGGACGTCGACCACGTCGCGGCGGGCCTCCAGCGGGGCCAGCGTCACCCGCGCGGGAACGCCGGACCGCGCGGCCGGCGCCAGCGCGGCGGCGACCCGGCCCAGCAGGCTGGTCGCGGGCAGGCCCGGGCCGAGCGCGTTGACCACGCGCAGCACCACCGCGTCGACGTCACCGGCGTCGGCGGCCGCGAGCACCGCGCGGGTCGCGACGAGCTTCGCCCGGCCGTACTCGGTGTCCGGCGCCTGCGTACGGCGCGGATCGGCCAGCTGCGGGCCGTACTCCAGCACCGAGCCGAGGTGCACCAGCCGGGGGCGGCAGGCGGCGTGGCGCAGCGCGTCGAGCAGCAGCGCGCTGAGCCGGGTGCAGCGCTCCGCCATCCGCCCGGGCTCCAGTCCCCAGCTGCTGCCGGTGGCGTCGACCACGGCGGCCGGTTCCTCGGCGTCCAGGAGCCGCGCCAGCGTCTCCGGATCGGTGCCGCCGAGGTCCAGCGCGGTGAACCGGTGTCGGCGGCCGGCCGGGGCACGGCGGGCCACCGTGAGCACGTCGTGACCCGCGTCGGCGAAGGCGTCCGCGACGTGTGCGTCGACGAACCCGGTGCCGCCGAGCACGACCGCCCGGGGCCGGTGCCTGGTCATCGGGCGTCCGCCGGCCGGGCGATCCACAGGCCCCAGCGGAACGGCGGCGCCGTGACGTGCGAGGCGGCGAGCCCGGCGCGGGCGAACGCGGCGGCGAAGTGCTCCGGCCGGAACAGCGTCAGCTCGGTCGTCGCGGTGTCGTGCCGGATGCCCGCCTCCGGGTCGGCGTACGCCTGGTGCACGGTCATCCGGATGCGGTCGCGCGCGTCGTCGAGCCACGTCGAGTGGGACAGCCGGACCACCACCCGGTCCTGCTCCTGCACCATGTCACGGGCCACGTAGCCGGGGACGAGCGCCTCGGGCGTGTACCAGGGCTCGACCACCAGCACGCCGCCCGGCGTCAGGTGGGCGCGCAGCCGCGCGACGGTCCGGTCCAGTTCGGCGGCGCCGCGCAGGTGCGGCACCGCGAAGAGGCAGACCACGACGTCGAAGGCCGCATCCAGGTTCAGCTCGCGCATGTCGCCCTCGTGCAGGGCCACGTCGGGCACCCGGGCGCCGGCGCGGGCGAGCATCTCCGCGGACAGGTCCACCCCGGTCACCGGCGCGAAGTGGGTCCGCAGGTGCTCCAGGTGCAGCCCGGTGCCGCAGGCCACGTCGAGCAGCGAGGCGGCGGCAGGGTTCCGCCGCCGGACCGTCCGGGCGAGCGTGGCGGCCTCGGCCGTGTGGTCGCGGCCCCGGTGCCGCATCACCAGGTCGTAGATCTCCGGGTATCCGGCGCGGTAGAAGCCGCGCGCCACCGATGCCGTCACCGTACGCGCACGGTGGGCACGTAGTGGATCCACCGGCCTCCGGCGGCCCGGAAGCCGGTCTCCTTCGCCATGATCTCCTCGGCGTGGTTCCAGGCGAACAGGACCGCGTAGTCCGGGTACGGGTCGGCGAATGCCTCGGGCGGGCGGACCGGGATGTGCGCGCCCGGGGTCAGCCGGCCCTGCTTGGTCGGGGTGGTGTCACAGACGTACGCGATCAGGTCCGGCCCGAGCCCGCAGTAGTTGGTGACGGTGGCGCTCTTCGCGGTGGCCCCGTAGGCGGCGACGGTGCGGCCCTCCTCCTTCAGCGAGCGCAGCAGCGCGACCAGGTCGGCCCGGGTGCGCGCGACGGCGTCGGCGAACCGGCGCAGCGCCGGCACCCCGGTCACACCGAGTTCCCGTTCCTGGCGCAGCAGGTCGGCGACGGCCGGGGACGGGGTACGCGCCCCGGCGTGGGCGAGCGTGTAGCGCACCTCGCCGCCGTGCACGGGCAGCCGGCGCACGTCCACGAGTTCCAGTCCGAAGCGGGCCGCGGCGGCCCGGACCGAGTGGGCGGTGAAGTAGTAGAAGTGCTCGTCGTAGATCTGGTCGAAGGCGGTCCTGGCGAGGATGTCGCCGAGGTACGGGTCCTCGAAGACGAGGACGCCGCCGGGGGCGAGCAGCAGCCGCGCCCCGCGCAGCACCGAGTCCAGGTAGGGCAAGTGGCAGATCGTGTTGGCAGCGTAGACGACGTCGGCCGGCCCGTCGGTGGCGAGTACGTCGGCGGCGGTCTTCTCCTCGAAGAAGTCGGTACGCACCCGTACGCCCTGCCCACGGGCCAGCTCGGCCACCCCGGCGGACGGTTCGAAGCCGAGGTGGCGTACGCCGGCCTGCGCCACGGTCCGCAGCATCACCCCGTCGTTGCAGCCCAGCTCGACGCAGAACGCGCCGGGCCGGGTCAGCTTGGTGGCGAGCAGTTCCCGGCCGGTGCCGGTGAAGTGCGCGCGCATCACCGACGACAGCGACGAGCGGTACGGGTAGTCGTGGTGGAACATCCGCTCGCGGGGCACCTCCTCGACGAGCTGGACCATCGTGCAGTCGGCGCACCGGCCGAGCGCGAGGCGATAGAAGAACTCGTCGGCGACGTCGGCCGGGCGGGGGAACGCGTCGGAGAGGGGTTGGCGGCCGAGGTCGAGCATCTCGGTCACCGGGCCGCCGCAGATCCGGCAGCCGCTGACGGCGAGGGCGGTCATCTGCCTGTTCCTTCGGTCACCGGTGCGCCGCGGGCCGGTTCAGCGCGGCTTGTGCGCGGCGATGACGACGCAGCCGACCTTGGTGCGCAGGACGTCGAGCACGGCCGGCATCTCGGCGAGGAAGGCGTCGATCTTCTCGGCTCCGTGCGCGGCGGCGAGCGTGTCGCGCCGCTGCTGCACCCGCTCGTGGTACGCGGGGAACGAGCGGCTGATCTTGTCGCCGCAGCTGAGGAACTCGTCCACCACGAAGCCGGCGTCGCGGACCAGGTCGAACGCGGCCATCGGCGGGCCGGGCGGGGCGAGGGTGAAGTCGGTGAGGATCTGCCGGTCCCGTTCGGTGAGCGGGGCGTCCTCGGCGAGGTCGGTGAACACGAGTCGGCCGCCCGGCTTGAGCACGCGGCCGATCTCGGCGAGCCACTGCCGGCGGTCCTGGGCGTGCACCAGGGACTCGAAGGCGAGCACCTTGTCGAAGGAAGCGTCCGGGTAGCTCAGCGCGGCGGCGTCGCCCAGCTCGAAGTGGACCTGGCCGCGCAGCCCGGACTCGTTCACCCGTTCCCGGGCCCGCTTGAGGTGCTCGGTGCTGTTGGTGATGCCGGTGATGTCGGCGTCGCTGCGCTGGCCGAGCCGGATCGCCGGCTCACCGGCGCCGCAGCCGACGTCGAGTAGCCGCTCGCCCGGGCGCAGCGCGAGCCGGTCGCCGACGATGTCGGTGAACCGGTTGATGGCCTCCAGGAAGGGGGTGCGGTCGTCGTCGTCCTCCCACCATCCGAAGTGGATGTTTCCGCCGAGCACCTCGACGGCCCAGGCGCCGTCGTCGTAGATCTCCGCCACCTCGTCGATGTCGGTCAGCTCGCGTGTGGACACGTCCGCTCCTCACTCTCGCGGCAACTTCTTGCTTGAGAATGCTATAGCTGTCGACCGGCAGGTGTCCATGCGAGGATCACGGTGCGGTAGAACGCGCGCGACGCGCGGATCAAGAGCGTGACCGGAGCGAAACGTCCTGCTACTATATGTTTGTGAACACAATGTCGCGTACGGCTGGCTTGTCCACACAGCAGACCGACAGTGCCGCCATCGAGGTCACCAGATTGCGCAAATCCTACGGCGAGGTGCGCGCGCTGGACGGCGTAGATCTGCGCGTGTCGGCCGGAAGCGTGTTCGGGGTGCTCGGCCCCAACGGCGCCGGCAAGACGACGATAGTCCGCACGCTCGCCACGCTCGTCCCGCCCGACAGCGGCGAGGTCCGCGTGCTCGGCCACGACGTGGTGCGCGAGGCCGGGGCGATCCGCGACCGGATCGGGCTGACCGGGCAGTACTCCTCGGTCGACGAGGAACTGTCCGGCCGGGACAATCTCGTCCTGCTCTCCCGGCTGCGCGGCTTCTCCTGGGGCGCGGCACGCCGCCGCGCCGAGGAGCTGCTCGCCACGTTCGACCTGGAGGACGCCGCCGGCCGGCTGGTCCGGACCTACTCCGGCGGCATGCGCCGGCGGCTCGACATCGCCAGCAGCATGGTGGTGACACCCGACCTGATGTTCCTCGACGAGCCGACGACCGGGCTGGACCCGCACAGTCGCAACCAGGTGTGGGAACTCGTCCGGGGCATGGTCGGCGAGGGCGCGACCGTGCTGCTCACCACGCAGTATCTGGACGAGGCCGACCAGCTCGCCGACCGGATCGCGGTCGTCGACCACGGCCGGGTCATCGCCGAGGGCACGCCGGTGGAGCTGAAGCGGTCGGTCGGTTCGAGCGTGCTGCGGGTGCGGCTGCGCGACGCCGCGCAGCGGGAGGCGGCCGAGCGGACGCTGACCGGCGCGCTGGGCACGACGGTGCACGCCGGGGCCGTCCCGCTGGAGCTGACCGCGCAGGCGTCGGCCGAGGAGGACGCCACCCGCGCGCTGGCCGCCCTCACCGGGGCCGGCGTCGGGCTGGCCGAGTACGCCTTCGGCCACGCCACCCTGGACCAGGTGTTCCTCGCCCTGACCGGGCACCGGGCGGACGACTCGCGGACCGAGACCGAGGAGGCGGCGTGAGCAGTCTGGTGGAGGCCGGCCCCGGCCGTGGCGTGTCGGCGCGGGCGACGGAACGGCCGGCGCGTCCCGGCGCGCTGTCGTCCACGCTGACCTTCGCGTGGCGGGCGGTGCAGAAGGTCCGCCGCGACCCGACGCAGATCCTCGAGGCGCTCGGCGTGCCAATCATGTTCACGCTCGTCTTCGGCTTCCTGTTCGGCGGCGCCCTGGCCGGCTCGACGTCGAGCTACATGCAGTTCTACATCCCGGGCATCGTGGTGTTCACCGGGATCATGATCAGCATGCGGATCGGCGCGGTGGTCAACCTGGACAACTCCCGTGAGGTGACCGACCGCTTCCGCGCGCTCGCCATCTGGCGTCCCGCCGCGATCGTCGGCACGCTGCTCGGCAACAACGTGCTCTACGTCGTCGGCTGCGCGGTCGCCGTGGCGGTCGGGCTCGCGGTCGGCTTCCGGCCCGACGGCGGCGTGCTCGGCGTCCTCGCCACGATCCTGATCACCCTGGTGTTCGTCTTCTCCTTCTCCTGGGTGTACGTGGTCTTCGGGCTCGCCCTGAAGTCACCGACCGCCGCGCTGAGCGCCTGCCAGGCGATCGTCTTTCCGGTGTCGTTCGTCAGCAACTTCTTCGTGCCGCAGGAGACGCTGCCCGGCTGGCTGCAGGCGGTGGTCGGCCTGAACCCGTTCGCGTTGACCATCACCGCCGCGCGCGGCCTGGCCCACGGCACGGCGACCGCCGGTGAGGTCGGCGCGGCGCTGGCCGGCTGCGCGGCGCTGGTGGCCGTCTTCGCGCCGCTCTCCATGTTCCTGTACCGCCGGCGGGCCTGACCCGCCACCGTTTTGTACCAGTGCCGATGACACGAGAAGGGAACACGGCTACCCCGTGGACAGCGACCGTTTGACACAACCGCCTGCCGTCACCGCGCAGATGCTCATCCGCAAACCTGTCGCCGAGGTCTTCCAGGCGTTCGCGGACCCGGCGGTGACCACGAAGTTCTGGTTCACCAGGAGCAGCGGCCGGCTCGAACCCGGCGCCACGGTCACCTGGGACTGGGAGATGTACGGCGTCTCCACCGTGGTGACCGTCAAGGACGTCGAGGAGAACAGCCGCATCCTGGCCGAGTGGGACCCGGAGTCCCCCACCCAGCTCGAATGGCGGTTCCTGCCGGGCGAGGGTGACACGACGCTGGTCCGGATCACCGAGACCGGCTTCACCGGCACCGCCGACCAGGCCGTGGCGAAGGCGATCGACTCCATGGGCGGGTTCACCATGGTGCTCTGCGCCTGCAAGGCGCTGCTGGAGCAGGGTGTGCTGCTCAACGCGGTGGGCGACGCCCACCCGGCCGGCTTCGGCGACTGACCGCCGTGACGGCGGGCGGACCGGGAGCGGCCCGGTCCGCCCGCTCAGCCGGCGTCCAGCAGCCCGCGCAGGCAGGCGATCAGGCTGCGGGCCGAGACGTTCACGTAGTTGCTGTGCCGCAGCAGTTCCGAGAGCTGGTGCAGCGTCACCCAGCGGTACTGGTCGCTCTCCAGGTCAACGTCGTCGGTCTCCACCACCAGATAGCTGCTGCGGGCACGGTAGAGCCGCCCGCCCTCCTCCGAGAGGACCGCACGGAACCGGACCCGTTCCGGCGGCGCGTCGAGCACCTGGTCCAGGAAGGGCGGACGCGCCGCGGCGGGCAGGTAGTCGAGCGTGGCGGGCGTGCACTGGACCGTCGGTGCCAGCTCCACCACGTCAACGAAGCCCGCTTCGACCCGGGCGTGCGCCAGCACGTGCAGCACACCGTCGAGGCGGGTGGCCAGGAACGCCACCACCCCCTGCCCGCAGGGCCGCAGCATCGGCTGCGACCAGCTCGCCACCTCGCGCCCCTCGGCGTCCACGTCCACGCCGATGACCTCGAAGAACAGCCCGCTGTCGTGACGCAGGGAGACCTCGCCGAGATGCCACGCCGCCCGTCCGCGCAGCGCCGTGCGGTCGGCGCCCACCTCGGTCCGGCTGCGGACGTCGGTGATCCAGTGCAGCAGCTCGCCGGTGCGATGCCGGCTGCCCGTCCCGGGCCGGCAGGAGCGGCGCAGCGCGGCCGTGAAGGCGTCCCGCGCCGGGGCGGCCGTCCGGGCCGTCAGCTCCGCCGGCAGACACGAGAGCACGGTACGGATGTCCATGTTGACCAGGTCGTCGTGGCGCAGGAGCCGGTGCACCTGGGCCAGGCTGAGCCAGCGGAACCCGGGCGGCGGCACGATGTCCTCGTCGGTGAGCACCACCATGTTGCGGTTGCGTTTGCGCAGGAACCAGGAGCCGTGCTCGGACTGGCGGACGTCCACGATCACCCGGCGCGGGTCCGGGTCGCGGAAGTGGTGCAGGAACGGCACCGGCCGACCGCCGTGCACACCGGTCCAGTTGCTGCGGGTGGCCTGGACGGTGGGCGCGAGCTGGTGGCCATCCTGGTTGCCGGGCTCGGCCTTGGCCTGCACCAGCACGCGCAGCGTGTCGCCGTCGCGGCGGGCCAGCAGGCCGAGGATGCCCACTTCCGGCTGGTGCAGCACCGGCTGGTCCCAGCGGGGCACGGCCGCGCCCGGCATCTCGACGGAGAGCCCTTCCACCCGGAAGAACCGGCCGCTTCGGTGGGCCAGGACTCCGGTGTCGGCGTCCTGGCGCCAGCCGCGCAGGCCGGCCAGCGGCACCACGTCCACGCGCATCCCGGCCCGGCGGCGCCAGTCGGCGAGCCACTCGTGGACGTCGGCGGTGGCGAGCGGGTCGTGCTGCGGCAGCCATGTTGGCGCGGTCGTCTCCGTCACGCGTGCCCCCTTCGTCGACGCCTACCCGCAATTCACTTCTATATCCTATAGCGAATGCCCGGCGTTGGTACGGGTCGAGGAAGGACGACGAGAATGACCGATGACGCGACCCGGCCGCCGCTGCCGATGTGGCCGGACGGCGCCGACGCCGCATACGTGGCGGCGCGGCTGCGCCTGGCCGAGGCCGAACGTCGCCTGAGCGACGAGGTCGAACGGGTCGCCGCGGCCCGGCGGGAGCTGCCGCTCGGCGCGCCGGTGGCCGACGTCGCGCTCACCGAGGGACCGGCCGACCTGACCGCGCCCGGCCCGCTGCGTCCCGTCCGGCTCTCCGCGCTCTTCGGCGCGCACCGCACGCTCGTCGTCTACCACCTGATGTTCCACCCGGACGCCGACGCCGCCTGCCCGATGTGCTCGTTGTGGGTGGACGGGTTCCACGGCGTCAGGCACCACATCGCGCAGCACGCCGCGTTCGTGGTGGTCGGCAAGGCCCCGGCGGCGAAGCTGCGCGCCTGGGGCGCCCGGCGCGGCTGGGACGGCCTGCGGCTGCTCTCCAGCCACGGCACCGGCTTCAACGCCGACCTGCGCGCCGAGCACCCGAACGGCGACCAGCGCCCGATGATCAGCGTGCTGGTCCGCGACGGCGACGGCATCCGGCACTTCTACAGCCAGCCGGCCAACTTCGTCGACGGCTCCGAACGCGGCATCGACCTGCTCTCTCCGGTGTGGAACGTGCTCGACCTGCTGCCGCAGGGCCGCGGTGACTGGTACGCCGCCAACACGTATCCCCCGGTGGCCGCCCCGACCGATCGAGCCGTGTGAGCACCGAGGAGGCACGAATCGTTGTCGGTGGCCTCGGACAGGGTGTACTGCAGGCCGGCCATGACCCGCTGCGGGCTGTCGTGTGGGATCCCCACCGACCGGGCGATGGTGTCGGCGGTCTTGAAACCGATGCCCCACACATCGGCGGCCAGCCGGTACGGCTCCTTCGTCACCACGTCGGTGGACGCGTCGCCGTACTGCTTGTAGATCCGCACCGCCAGGGACGTGGACACGCCGACGCCCTGCAGGAAGACCATGACCTCCTTGATGGCCTTCTGTTCCTCCCACGCCGCGGTGATCTTCGCGGTGCGTTTCGGGCCCAGCCCCGGCACCTCCACCAGCCGCGCCGGCTCCTCTTCGATGACCCTCAGGGTGCCCAGACCGAAGTGCGCGACGATCCGTTCGGCGAAGACCGGTCCGATGCCCTTCACCAGCCCGGAGCCGAGGTAGCGCTGGATGCCCTGGATCGTGGCCGGCAAGACGGTGGTGTAGGACTCGACCTCGAACTGCCGGCCGTACTTCGGATGCGAAGACCAGCGGCCGTGCAGCCGCAAGCTCTCCCCGGGCTGCGCCCCCAACAACGCGCCGACCACCGTCGACAGGTCACCGCCACGGTCGGTGGCGACACGAGCGACGGTGTAGCCGGTCTCCTCGTTGACGTAGGTCAACCGCTCCAGCACCGCCTCCACCACGGCGAGCGGCGCACGGACAGGAACGGTCACAGCAACCATCGTGCCTCCCCACGAACCGGCGCCGACACTCACCCAACCGCTCGCCCAGGCCCGGCCGTCGCCGTGGCCCGGTCCACGCTGATCAACCGAGATCCGCAGGACCCGCCCGAGCAACGCGCACCACGCGACGCGACGACACCCCTGCGACGCCATGCCAGATCGGAGATACACGGGGGTCTGTCAAGTTAACGGTGTAACTGGGGTTGGTTGATCTTCTACTTGCGGCCGGCGGACAGGCGTCCGTCGAAGGTGATGTCGAAGGCGTTGAGTGCGCTCTTCCAGCGGGTGGCCCAGCGTTTGCGGCCTTGCCCGGTCGGGTCGAGGCTCATCACCGCGAGGTAGACGCACTTGAGGGCGGCTTGCTCGTTGGGGAAGTGTCCGCGGGCGCGGACGGCGCGGCGGATGCGGGCGTTGACGCTTTCGATGGCGTTGGTGGAGCAGATGATCCGGCGGATCTCGGCGTCGAAGGCCAGGAACGGCACGAACTCGGCCCAGGCGTTCTCCCACAGCTTCACGATCGCCGGGTAGCGGCTGCTCCATGCCTCGGCGAACTCGAGGAATCGTTCGGTAGCGGCGGCCTCGGTCGGTGCGGTGTAGACCGGTTTGAGTGCCTTGGCAATCGCGTCCCAGTGCTGGCGGGCCGCGTAGCGGAACGAGTTCCTGAGCAGGTGCACCACGCAGGTCTGGACCACGGTGCGGGGCCAGACCTCTCCGATGGCATCCGGCAGGCCGGTCAGTCCGTCACAGACGGCCATGAGCACGTCGTCGACGCCCCGGTTCTTCAGTTCGGTGCAGATCTGCAGCCAGAACTTGGCGCCCTCCCCGCCGTCGCCGGCCCACAGGCCGAGGATGTCTCGGTGGCCGTCGGCGGTGACCGCGAGAGCGACGTAGATCGGCCGGTTGGCGACCTTCCCGTCCCTGATCTTGACGTTGATGGCGTCGAGGAAGACCACCGGGTAGACCGGATCGAGGGGCCGGTTCTGCCACTCGGTCATACCGTCCATCACCTTGTCGGTGATGGTGGAGATCGTCTGGCGGGAGACCTCGGCGCCGTAGACCTCGGCCAGATGCGCGGAGATCTCGCCGGTGGTCAGGCCCTTCGCCGACAGCGACAGCACCAGGTCCTCCACCCCGGACAACCTGCGCTGACGCTTCTTGACGATGGCCGGTTCGAACGAGCCCGCTCGATCGCGTGGCACGTCGATCTGCACCGGCCCGACATCGGTGAGCACCGTCTTGGACCGGTTGCCGTTGCGGGAGTTGCCGGAGTTCGCGCCGGCCTGGTCGTGTTTGTCGTAGCCGAGGTGGTCGGTGATCTCACCATCGAGGGCCGACTCCAGCACGATCTTCGTCAGCTGCTGCAGCAGCCCACCCTCACCGGACAGCTGCAGCCCCTGCTCACGAGCCTGGGTCACCAGCTGTGACACCAGCGCCGGGTCGACACCCCCTGGCGTCGTCTTCGTACGCGGCCGCTTGGCCTTCTCGTCACCGGGCACAGCGGCAGTGTCCACCGCATCGGTCGTGATCGTCATCAGGTGCTACTCCCTTGATCGGAGTTACACCGTTGTTTTTACAGTCCCCGCCTACGGTGGCGCACTCGCCGACGGCTTCGACTACGAGTGGATCGAGGTCCACCGCGAAGGCATCCGCCGCCAAGCCCTCGACGCCCACCTCGCCCTCGCCGCCACGACCACCGACCCCGCCGAAGCCCTCACAGTGCTGGACACCGCGATACGCCACGACCCATACGCCGAGCCCCTCTACCAACAGGCGATGCGCACCCACGCCGCACTGGGACACCTCAACGAGATCCGCGCCCTGCACCGGACCCTCACCCGCCGGCTCGACGAGATCGACGCCGACCCCAGCGAGGACACCATCGACCTCGCCGAACGGCTCATCGCCGGACTGCGGCAGCGCCAGCCAGCCGGGCAACCGCAACCCCGTGACAGCGGACGACGCGCATGACACTCCACCCACCGGGATACGAGACGACCCGCGGCAGTCGTCCCGATCAGCCCGCGCCCGGCCGCGACGGCGTGCAAGCGGCGAACGCCGGCCACAACAACACCGCGTGGCCGTCCAGAGCGACCATCCCCGGCAGCAATATCCCACCGGACAGCGACCGCGAGATGGGCGCGACGAGTCGTCGCGCCACGTCCCCCATGACCCGCGACGCGCTCGACGCCGACCTGATCAGAGCCGTCCGGCACGCGGCATGGACGCGCCAGACGTTCTACGTCCTGGTCCTGCTGGTCGCCCTCGTCGGCCAGGTCACCGGCGCCGTCCACACGCTGGACGTCCCCCTGATCGTCGCGGCCCCGGCCGTCGCGGCCCTCGAACTCGGCGGCGTGGTCGTGATGGCCAACGCCGACGTACGACGCCGCCTCGGCGAACAGGCGATCGCCTCCCGCCTGCTGTCGGCTGCCATCGCCGCCGGCGCCGTAGCCTTCAACTGGGCCGCTCACCCCGACCACCTAGTCGGCGGCTTCTTCTCAGGCATGTCCGCCCTCGGCTACCTCGTCTGGATGATGCACACCGGCAACCAGCGCCGCGACCGGCTGCGCCTCACCGGAGAGCTGCCACCCACACCGCCCACATACGAGGTGCTCGGGCACTGGATCCGCCACCCCATCATCACCTCCCGGGCACGGTCCATCGCCAAGGCCGACAGCCTCGACCTGTACGAGTCCCTGAAGGCGGCCCACGCCGCGACCGCCCGCCAACGCCGCGACGCCGCGATCGCCAAAGTGCTCCACCGCAAAATCAAAACCGCAGTCGACCCGACCACCGCCGACATCGCAGTGCAGGTGTACGACCTGGACGAGATCGCGGCGCGCCTCGCAGCCAGCGCCGACTACAACGGGCTGACCACGCTCCTCGCCGCAGACCTCGCCCCGGAACGGATCATCACGGCACACAGCTCCAGTCGCCGCCGCCGGTTCAGGCGAGATGGCTCCGCCGACCCTCCCCCGGTGCCTGAGTCCACCCCGTCTGCGGCAGACGCGCCAGGCACCGGCCAGCAGAAGCCACAGCCCGCCCCGAACGATGTTGCACACGTGCCACCGCTGGAAGGACCAGTCGTGGCGGACTCGGCAGGCGAGAGCGAGAACGACACAAACGCTGCCGGCGATGGCGACAACGACGAGATGAACGACGATCAGGACGCCGTCGGCGGCGAGGTCGACGACGACAGAGACTCGGAGGCGCCCAAGGGAACCGCAGAGGCAGTGGCCTACTGGTTACGCAAAGAACCCAACCTGGACCCTGAACTGCTAGCCGAGAGAATCGGCAAGTCGCTGCGTTCGATCTACCGGCACCTGCCGCAGGACTACCCCCGACGACCGGGGATCGCGAGGGCACGGACACGACGGCAGCCCACGGGCCGGAGCAAGTGACGTCAACCCCTCCCTGTCACGCTGATGTGAGACAGCCCGTCTACCAGGGGATACTCTTCCTGGACGGCCCTGAGGAGAGCACATCAGCATGACGTCGAGGCCCCATGAGAGTCTGGATCCGGACGCCCGGCCCCAGCGGCGGACATTCACCGCGGAGTTCAAGGCGAGGATTCTGGACGAGTACGAGTCGGCGCCGGATGCGGCGGCTCGCGGGGCGATTCTGCGCCGGGAACGGCTGTACGGTTCACACCTTCTCGACTGGCGCAAGGCGCGGGATGCCGGAGCCGCGGCCGGCCTGACGGACCGGCGGCAATCGGCTGCGCGGGCGGCGAAGAAGGCCGAGAACGCTGAACTTTCCCGTCTTCAGCGGGAGAACGCCCGCCTGCAGGCCGAGTTGAACAAGACCCAGACCGCGTTGTCGATCATGGGAAAAGCTCACGCGCTCTTGGAACTGCTCTCCGAGAGCGCGGATGCCGTGGCGATGCCGAACTCGTCCTCGCCGAGGCGCAGGCGGCGCTGACGCCGTTGTGGGGCATCGCGCCCGCGTGCCGGCTGACCGGCCTGTCGAGGGCGACGCTGTATCGCCGTAGTGCCCCGCCGCTGGTCTCCCGGCCACGGGCGCCGCGTAAGCCGCCGCCGTCCGCGCTGACCGAGCCTGAACGCCGGCAGGTCCTGGACCTGCTCAACAGCCCGCCATACGTGGATCTGGCCCCGGCGCAGGTGTGGGCCCGCGAACTCGACGAGGGCCGCTGGTGGTGCTCGGAGTCCACGATGTACCGGATCCTGCGGGCCGCCGGGCAGACCGGCGAACGCCGCAGCCAGGCCACCCATCCGGCCCGGACCAAACCCGAACTGGTCGCCGACGCCGCGAATCAGGTGTGGTCGTGGGACATCACGAAGCTGCGCGGCCCGGTCAAGGGCGTCTGGTTCCACCTTTACACGGTGATCGACATCTGGTCCCGCTACGTCGTCGGGCACATGGTCGCCGCCCACGAGGACGGCCAACTCGCCGAAGCGCTGATCGCCGACGCCGCCGCCCGCGAACGCGTGAACCCCGATCAGCTGACCGTGCACGCCGACCGCGGCGCCGCGATGACCAGCAAGACCGTCACCCAGCTGCTGACCGATCTCAAAATCGGCCGCAGCCACAGCCGGCCCAAGACCTCCAACGACAACCCGTACATCGAGGCCAGCTTCAAGACACTCAAGTACGACCCCACGTTCCCAGAGCGGTTCGGATCGATCCAGCACGCCCGACAGCACTGCGAAGCGTTCTACAGCTACTACAACCACGAACACCGGCACTCCGGGATCGGCCTGCACACCCCGGCATCGGTCCACCACGGCACCGCCGGACAGATCCGTGAACAGCGGCAACGCACCCTCGACGCCGCCTGGGCCGCACATCCCGAACGGTTCGGACGCCGCCGTCCCCAACCACCCCGGCTACCGGACCGGGCATGGATCAACAAACCCGACAACAGCCACCCGGAACAGGCCGTGACCTCGGCCGGAGCCCCTCTTCCACCAGCACAAAGCTAAACAAAATCAAGAAATTGTCTCAGTTGACTTGACAGGTTCCGGGCACCGAGTCGCTCACGACCCGGGTGCGCTGCCCCTGCTGTCGCACACCCTCTCCGCGATGTACCTGAACAGCCCCGATCGTCGCCTGACGGCGGAGGGCTATCGGCAAGTCGGCGGAATTGACGGCGCAGTGGCCGCCACCGCCGACCGTGTCTACAACGAGCTGACCAGGGAGCAGCAAGACCTCGCCCGCTGCCTGTTCCTGGACCTGGTCCACGTAACCATCGACGCCGTCGACACCCGCCGCCGTGTACCCGTCGAGCATCTGATCGGCGGTGCCGACGCGATTGTGCAGCAGCAGGTGCTCGACCGGTTCGTCACGCAGCGGATCATCACCGTCGACACCGGCACAGTGGAGATCAGCCACGAAGCTGTGCTGACTGCCTGGCCGCAGCTTCGGGGGTGGCTCGACAGCGACCGGGCCGGCCACATGGTCGGCCAGCAACTGGTCGCCGACGCGGCTGCCTGGCGTGACCACCCGGATCCGTCGGCGCTATATCAGGGTAGCCGGCTCGCCGCCGCCCAGGAGTGGATCGCCGACCGGCGCCGCCGAGTACCAAGCGCCACGACCGAATTCGTCGCAGCGAGCCTGCAATACGGCCGGCGGCTCACCCGCCGCCTGCAGCGCACCATCGCCGCCCTAGCGGCCATGCTGGTGCTGGTGGCAGGGCTGTCGGTGTTCGCCTTCGTCCAGCGCGGAGAAGCCCTCGCTCTCCGCCATGCCGCAAACCAGCAGCGCGACCAGGCCCAGTCACGCGCCATCGCCGTGCGGTCCGCCGATCTGCGGACCAAGGACCCGACGGCCGCCCGGCAATTGGCCGTGGCGGCCTACCGCGCCGCACCAACAGTTGAGTCGCGCTCTGCGCTGCTCGACGCCTCCGCCATGCGTGCGGCAACTCGGCTGCGGGGCAGCGACAGCGACGGCATTATGTACGCGGCCGCGTTCGACCCCACTGGTCGGGTGCTTGCCGCCAGCACCGAAACCGGGGTGAGACTTTGGTCGCTCGATGGTGACCACCCAACCCGCCTTGTCACTCTTCCGTCTGGATCGGATGCCAAGATCTATAACGTGGCGTTCAGCCACGACGGGCGGCTGCTCGCCGCAGCCGGTGCCGACGCTCGGATTCGGCTGTGGAACACTGCCGAACCCGCAGCACCGGTAGCCGTTGACCCGCTTACGGGTTTCGACGGACGGGTCTACTCACTCGCGTTCACCGCTGATGGTGCGCTCCTGGCCGCCGCAACGTCCGGCGGGGACGTACACCTATTCGTCCGTGACGAGGCAGGCCAGTTCATCCCTGCCGGTTCGCCGCTGACGGTCTCGACGCAGGCTGCCAAGTCGGTGGTGTTCCGCGACCCGACCACGCTCGTGGTGGGGTCGGCCGACGGAAAGGTGACCCTCTGGAACGTCGCGACGCCCGCGAGCCCGGTGCGCACCGCGACGCTTGCAGGCCCGACCAAGGAGATCGGCCAGGTCGCGGCCAGCCCCAACGGCCGGTTGGTCGCCGCCGGCAGCGCCGACACGAACGCCTACTTGTGGGCGAGCACCGGCCCGCCCGCAGCCACCGTGCTGGCCGGGGTCAGTAGCTGGATCAACTCGGTCGCCTTTAGCCCCGACAACGCAAGCCTCGCCGTTGCCAGTTCCGACGCCGAATCTGGCGTACGGGTCTTCGACGTGGCCACCGGCACGGTCACCGCCACCCTGCCGCATCCGGTACCGGTGACCGCCGTCAAATTTGCCCCCGACGGCAAGACAATTGTCACCACCGCCAACGACGGCTACGCCCGGCTGTGGCCTATCGCCGCGCCGACGCTGGAACTGCCCGGAACGGTCAGCGCCACTAGGTTCAGCCCTGACCGGCGCCTGCTTGCCGTCGGCAGCGACGACACCCGCCTCTACGACGTCGCCGACCCCGACCACCCGGCCCTGCTCGGTCCTGGTTTATCGAACCCCGACTCCTTCAATTCCGCCCTGGCGTTCACGCCCGACAGTCGCACCCTGGCTACCGGGCATGGCCGGTCGGGCACCATACGGCTGTGGGACGTTACCGACCCGTCCCGGCCCAAGGCACGTGGGGTACCAATCACTGCCCACAACCACCAGATCGAAGCGCTCAACTTCAACCCCGACGGCCGAGTCCTCGCCACCGGCAGCCGCGACACCTTCGTGAAGCTCTGGGACACCGCCGATCCGGCGCGGATCACTCTGCTGGCCACGCTCACCGGCTTCACCGGCACCGTCTTCTCCGTCGCGTTCAGCTCTGACGGGCGCTATCTTGCCGCAGCCAACTCCGACAAGACGGTCCGCGTCTGGGACGTCACCGACCCGCGCAAGGTAACGCCCGTGGGCGGCCCGATCGCCGCCGCCAATCACTACATCTATTCGGTGGCATTCAGCCCTGACGGGCGCATGCTGGCGTCGGGTAGCGCCGACCGGACGGTCCGGCTCTGGGACGTCACCACGATCGACCATCCCGTGCCCATCAATCCGCCGCTGCGAGGCCCGACCAACTATGTGTACCAGGTGGCGTTCAGCAGCGACGGCACCACGCTGGTCGCCGCCATCACCGACGCCACGGTGTGGATGTGGGACGTCCGCACTCGCGAACGCATCGCCACGTTGACCCTGCCCAACGATGCGGTCTACACCACCGACGTCCACCCCGACCGGCACACCGTGGTCGCCGGCGGCGCAGATCAACGCGTCTACTTGTGGACGACCGACCCCGAGCGAGCCGCCGTCCGGATCTGTGAAACCGTCGGCGACCCGATCACCGCAGAGGAGTGGGCCACTTACATCCCCGACCGTCCGTACGCGCCGCCATGCCGGTGAACCCGTACGAGTGGCGTATGGCTGGTCCATCTTCGTGTCCAGGCAGTGTACGGCGTTTCCTCAGGCCCTTCTGCAGGAACCCGATAGCGCGCTGAACTGATCGGGCGGCACTTCGGCCGCCTTCACTAAGGAGCGTTGTAATGACCATGAACGAGGCACTGCCGCGACGCATTACCACCGCGTTCAGCATTGGCGCAGCCCTCGCCATCGCGACCGCTGTTCTCGGTACGCCTGCGTCGGCGGCCTCCACCGCCACCGACGCACGCGCCACCGACGCCCTGCAGGCGGCGTGCTGGTACGCCGCCCACGCCCCCAACAAGGACGGCGGCATCGTGCGCGGCTGGGGGGAGAAGTGGGACTGCGGTGACCAGACCTTCTGGACCATCACCGTGCAGCGCCACCGCGGCGGTGCCTGGTGGCAGAACGAGGCGACAAACAACCACACCGGCAACAACTGGGTGTCTGCCGGTGCGGGCTGTGTGCCCGGTACCTGGACCTACCGCACGATCCTGGAGTCGAACTCCGGCCACCAGATGGTGAGCACTCACCGCACGATCACCTGCTGATCAGCCAGGGCTGATGGGCCGGGCCTCGTCCCGGCCCATCAGCGCTGACGCTCGTCGGGCCTACCTCGCCAACGACCCCAGACCAGCGTGGTCACGAAGGCCCAGGGCTCCGGCAAGGTAGTCATATGCCGGATTTCAGGTGAGTCCGAGGAGTTGTAGCGGTCGGTAGGGGTTTCGGCTGTTGCGGCGGAGGGCTTGGGCGATGGTGGTGATGCCGGCGAGGCGGAGCAGGCTGATCGCGGTATTGCGCAGGGTGGCCATTGCGCGGGGTGCGTTGCCGGTGCGCAGGCGGCTGGCGTCTTCGCCGTAGGTGGTGTCGCGGATGTGGGGCAGCGTTTCGATGGCCCAGTGTCCGCGTAGCCCGTCGGCCAGGTCGGCGGGGCTGGCCTGGGCGGCGGTCAGGTTGGTGATGGCGTAGACGGTGACGGTGGACCAGCGGCCGGTGGTCAGGTTGAGTCGGCGGCGGCGGATCCGCAGGGCTTGGACGGCGTGTGGGAAGTCCAGTGCGAGCGGCCCGGTGCAGGTGACCGCTTGTAGACGGCGGATGTCGTAGCGGCCGTGGCCGCGTTCGCGGGTCTGGTCTTGGACCGGGACCTTCGTCCAGGGCAGGGCTTTGAGCTGCCGGTACAGGCGCGGCTGGTTGTTCTTCACGGTGAACAGGTAGCCGGCGTGCTTGGTCTCGGCGAGCCAGCGGGCGTGCTCGCGTTGGGTGTGTAACGCATCAGCGGTGACGAGTGCCGCGCTCAGGTCGAGGGCGGCCAGCAGCGGTGCGAATCGGGTGATCTGGCTCGAAAATGGTCAGTAGGCGGGCGTGGCGAGATGGACCCGGATGGCCCTGAGCCGCCGGGTCGGTATCGGAGATCTTGATGTCAGGTCATCCGGTAGCGACGAGGTGACTGGTGTCGACGCCGAGTTCGGTCAGCTCGTGCAAGAGTCTGCGTTTGCGTCGTTCGATCTGTTCGGGGCGGCGGTGGAAGTAGTCGAGTCCGAGGTCGTGGTAGGGCATGTCGTGGCTGAGCATGTGCCAGACCGCGGTGAGGATCTTGTGCATGACGGCGACGAGTGCCCGTCGTGGTCCGCGTCGTTTGACCATCCTCTTGTAGTAGCTGTTGAGGTAGGTGTTTCTGGTTCGGGCGGCGGCTGCAGCGGCGTCACCGAGCGCGGCGAGCAGCCAGCGGTTGCCGTGGGTGGTGCTTCCCGACAGGTTCTTGCCTGCGGATACGTTGTTCCCTGGGGCGACTCCGGCCCAGCTGGCCAGCGCGGCAGCGGTACGGAATCGTGTCATGTCGCCGCCGGTCTCGGCGAGGATGACCTCGGCGATCCGGTCCGAGACGCCTGGGATGCTGACCAGTAGCTCTCGCTGGCGTGCCTGCTCCTGTGTCAAGTGCTCGATCTGGGCAGTGAAAGCCGCGATACGGGCGTCCAGGTAGTCGATGTGGTTCAACGCCTGCCCGGCGAGGAAAGCGTGATTGTCGTCGAACCGGCCGATCAACGCTTCACGGAGTTGCACGATCTTCGGCCGGGCCTTGCCCAGCGCCAGGTCAGCCAGCACGCGGGGATCCCGTTCGCCGGCGACAAGCGCCTCGATCATGAGCCGCCCGGACATGGTGAGGGTTCGGCTCATCACCGTGGACATCTTGATCCCAGCGTCCTCGAGGACGCTCTCCAGCCGATGCAGCGCACGTACGCGCTCTCGGACGAGGTTGACCCGCTGCCGGGTGAGGTCCCGGAGCCTGCGTATGGCCGGCGGGGGCACGAATGACGGCGAGACCAGCCCGTGCTGCGCCAGCTGGGCGAGCCACTCGGCATCTTTGACGTCGGTCTTGCGTCCGGGGACCTTCTTGACGTCACGAGCGTTGATCAGCCACACGGTGAACCGCTCTTCAAGCACGTAGAACACGGGCTTCCAGTAATCGCCGGTCGCCTCCATCACGACCAGCTCGACATGAGACTCGGCCAGCCAATCCGCCAACACCATCAGCTGACGCGTCATCGTGGCGAACGTGCGAACCTCCTGCCCGTAACGCCGGCCTGCTCCTTGCCGGGGAGAGCGGACGCAGGCCTTCACGTCAGCCTTGCTGACGTCCAGGCCGGCGACCCGTTCCACGATCACATCCATGAACTCACCACCTCGTCCAGCCGCCTCGATCCGTAGCGGTTGGCCTGGTGAGGGCACAGCTCAACAAAGAATCTGGCTCACGTGCTCACCGGCAACAATCCAGGGCGCCTGCCCCAAGCCCTCGCGCCAAGCTCATTCACGGGCTCTCCCGCACCAAGATCACACGGCGTCGACCAGGCCGACCGACCCACATCTTCCAACCAACCAGAACGTCGCGCGAGACCTGAACAGCTCATTGGTCTTGCCGGCCACGTCGACTTGGGCGAGGACCGCCCCTGTGCGTTGGTCCAGTACGGCCAGCAGGTGCACCTGCGCTCCGGCCGGTCCGCTGCCCCGCAGGGTCTTGCCGTCCACGCTGTATACACGCCGGCCGGTCGGGGTTCCTGCCGCCGGCCTGGACGTGATGAGCCACCGGCCGACCACGTCGTCCAAAGCGTCGGCGTCGACGCCAGCCAGGATCCGCCGGAATGTGGACTCGTCCGGCGCCCGATACACCCCGGTGAGCGGGTCTCGGAACACGCCCAACTCGGCGAGGACCTGCTGCGGGACGTCACCGGCCCATTCGGCGACGGCCGCCGCGGACCGGGCGCCGGTCAACACCGCCGCGACCGCGGCGGCCAGGACCCCGGGCAGCGCATGGACGACACCGCGTGGGTCTCGCCGGTCCGGCACCTGCCTCAACGCCGTGACCAAGCTCGTCCGGCAGCCTGTCAACGGCTCGTCAAGGCGGTCCGCGTGCACAGCCAACACGTCAATCAGCGATGATGATCCCAACGGGCGCGGTCCTCTTTGATCTTCCCAGCTTCGACACCTGGATGATCAGCGAAAGGCCGCGCCTGTCTCTATACCGTCATGATCAGGAGCGTCTGCACTCAAACGGCCACACCGGTCATATCGCTACCTTGCCGGAGCCCTGGGGTGGGGGCTCTGGCGATCAGCCGTTCGAGCGTCGGTAGGTCGTCCTCCGCGGGGTCATCGGGCTCACGTGCGTGTCGCCGCTCAACGGGGCGATCCGTGAGTACGTCGATGCTGCCCCGTAGCGCCTCCAGTTGCGGTGGATCGATTGGTGGCTCCGGCATCGCCGCGGCCGACTCTGTGGCGTGGGGGCTCTACCGGTCACCCGCCGCTGCTGTGGATACCGCCGCAGTGACGGGCCACCCGGCCAGCCCGGTCACCGCTTGACGAAACCCAAGGGACAACCCCTGGGCCCGAGTCATCCCATGATGTCGACCAAGTCGTCCGAGGGGTCGAACAGACGTTGCACGGGTGCACGGAGTTGGAATGCCTCCTTGGACAGATCGAGCAGAGCCTGCTCGCAGTACCTGACGCCCAGTGGGAGCGGCGAGTCGCCAACTGTGCGGAGGTGCAAATGCCGCCACATGGCTTGGCAGGCGGTCCCCGTGCTTTCCACCACCTGCACCGCTTGTTCCCGCGTGACGAGCCGATCCTCGATGGCGTCTGGCAGGCCTTGCAGTCTCTCCGCTGAGCGACGCGCGAGAGACATGGCCTCGGCGTACGGGACGCTGTGGATGAGCGCAGCCGCGTCCGTCTGCCGGACCTCCTCGATGGTGGTGAGGATCCTGCCTGCCACGGAGCGGATCTGTGCAAGGGTGTCACGCGGAGTCGGGAGGGACTGGTGCATGACCTTCGCCTGGTACACCTTGTAGGTGCCGTTGCCTGTCACGACGAGGTCGATGGCGCCGTCGGTGGGCAGGGTTGAACCCTCGTTGACCCTGTCAGGCCAGAGTGGCGACGGTGGGCCGACGATCTCCGCCAAGCCGGCTTCGAGGTTGACCTTGCCCTCGTGGGATTCGACTGCCTGGTGGTAGTGCTCGGCGAGCATGATTTCCTGCAGCCCCGCCGTGACGTCCCACGTCTTCTCGAACTGGCGCTGGATTTCGTTACGGGCAGCACGGACCGCTGCATTGATGCCCTCGGCGTTCCAGATCTTCATGGGCGGCTTCAAATCAGCGGCTGCAGGGCGGCTATTCGGCGTTGGTGTGGTCCGGTTGTTCATGGTCGCCCCCTCGCTCACTGCTCGCCCGGGTCCTGCGCCCGCATGATCTCGGCGAGTTTGCGTCTTGCTTTCCACAGGCTGCTTCGCACCGCTTCTGGCGTCATGTTCAACTCCCTGGCGATTTCGGCCGGCTCGGAACCTGTCAAGTCAACTGAGACAATTTCTTGATTTTGTTTAGCTTTGTGCTGGTGGAAGAGGGGCTCCGGCCGAGGTCACGGCCTGTTCCGGGTGGCTGTTGTCGGGTTTGTTGATCCATGCCCGGTCCGGTAGCCGGGGTGGTTGGGGACGGCGGCGTCCGAACCGTTCGGGATGTGCGGCCCAGGCGGCGTCGAGGGTGCGTTGCCGCTGTTCACGGATCTGTCCGGCGGTGCCGTGGTGGACCGATGCCGGGGTGTGCAGGCCGATCCCGGAGTGCCGGTGTTCGTGGTTGTAGTAGCTGTAGAACGCTTCGCAGTGCTGTCGGGCGTGCTGGATCGATCCGAACCGCTCTGGGAACGTGGGGTCGTACTTGAGTGTCTTGAAGCTGGCCTCGATGTACGGGTTGTCGTTGGAGGTCTTGGGCCGGCTGTGGCTGCGGCCGATTTTGAGATCGGTCAGCAGCTGGGTGACGGTCTTGCTGGTCATCGCGGCGCCGCGGTCGGCGTGCACGGTCAGCTGATCGGGGTTCACGCGTTCGCGGGCGGCGGCGTCGGCGATCAGCGCTTCGGCGAGTTGGCCGTCCTCGTGGGCGGCGACCATGTGCCCGACGACGTAGCGGGACCAGATGTCGATCACCGTGTAAAGGTGGAACCAGACGCCCTTGACCGGGCCGCGCAGCTTCGTGATGTCCCACGACCACACCTGATTCGCGGCGTCGGCGACCAGTTCGGGTTTGGTCCGGGCCGGATGGGTGGCCTGGCTGCGGCGTTCGCCGGTCTGCCCGGCGGCCCGCAGGATCCGGTACATCGTGGACTCCGAGCACCACCAGCGGCCCTCGTCGAGTTCGCGGGCCCACACCTGCGCCGGGGCCAGATCCACGTATGGCGGGCTGTTGAGCAGGTCCAGGACCTGCCGGCGTTCAGGCTCGGTCAGCGCGGACGGCGGCGGCTTACGCGGCGCCCGTGGCCGGGAGACCAGCGGCGGGGCACTACGGCGATACAGCGTCGCCCTCGACAGGCCGGTCAGCCGGCACGCGGGCGCGATGCCCCACAACGGCGTCAGCGCCGCCTGCGCCTCGGCGAGGACGAGTTCGGCATCGCCACGGCATCCGCGCTCTCGGAGAGCAGTTCCAAGAGCGCGTGAGCTTTTCCCATGATCGACAACGCGGTCTGGGTCTTGTTCAACTCGGCCTGCAGGCGGGCGTTCTCCCGCTGAAGACGGGAAAGTTCAGCGTTCTCGGCCTTCTTCGCCGCCCGCGCAGCCGATTGCCGCCGGTCCGTCAGGCCGGCCGCGGCTCCGGCATCCCGCGCCTTGCGCCAGTCGAGAAGGTGTGAACCGTACAGCCGTTCCCGGCGCAGAATCGCCCCGCGAGCCGCCGCATCCGGCGCCGACTCGTACTCGTCCAGAATCCTCGCCTTGAACTCCGCGGTGAATGTCCGCCGCTGGGGCCGGGCGTCCGGATCCAGACTCTCATGGGGCCTCGACGTCATGCTGATGTGCTCTCCTCAGGGCCGTCCAGGAAGAGTATCCCCTGGTAGACGGGCTGTCTCACATCAGCGTGACAGGGAGGGGCTCGTACTCCTCGGATGCCCACAGCAGCATCTGGCGTTGGCGCGGAGGGAGTTGCTGCAGAGCTGCCCGGAAGTCGTGCAGGGTGTCCGAGGCGGTGTATCCGGAGGCGTCCGCCTTGCGCGGGATCCTCTCCTCGTTGTCCTCTAGTGGGAGCATCTTGTTCTCTGCCAGTCGCTGAACGCACAGCCGCGAGGCGGTCCTCCGCGCCCAGGCCTTGGGGTGCTCGATCGTGGACCACTTTTCGAACGCCAGGCGCATCGTCTCCTGCGCGATGTCGTAGGCGTCAGCCTCGGACGCCCAGCCGTGCAGGTATAGCCAGGCACCCAGCCGGGTCATAAACCCCTCGTAGAACGCGCTGAACTCCTGGCGGATCCGTTCTCGATCGCACACCGTAGCTTCGTCTGTCTGGGCGTATAGCGTCCGGTGGAGCGTCCAGGACCAGTTGCCGTGCTGCGCTGGCGGCTCGGCCCGCTCGGTGGTCTTGTCATCCACGAGGGCTCCCGGTGACGGATGCGGCGGGCACGGTAAGGGTGATGCATGACCCGTCGGCGCGTTGGTCACGGAGTCGGCCACCGTGGGGCAACGCCTCGGCGATCGCGATGAGCGAGTCACCGCGGGCCTTCTCCTGTCGTACGCGCCACCGGACGCGGATCCACAGTGCCAGCAACCCGGTGAGGCTGGCGACAGCGGCAGCCGCGAGTCCGCCCCAGTTGGATGCGTCCACTGAACCTCGCTTCACTCGTCGGGGCCGCGCTGGTGCACGGCACTGATAGGTAGAGGGCGAAACACAGGGCTGCGTGAACCGCCGGATCAAGATTTTCTTACCCGCAGCGCCGTCCGCTGATGACAGCATGCCCGTCACATTCGGCGGATATCGACCTTTATCCCATCAACGTCGATGTCGTGGGCGCCCCCTTACCCCCACACATCTCTCAATCGAAGTACATCGCATAGCAACAGAGCGATTATTCTCTGACAAGAGTCGCCGATGGGAGGGAGCTTGTGGTGGGTAAGCGCAGCAGCCGGTCTCGGCGCCGGGAGCCGATTCGGCGTCCGATCCCGGCAGCGCGGCTGTCCGCGTCGGCGGGCACGGACCTGACGGAGCAGCACCTGGTCGGCGGCTGGCGAGTAAGGGACAAGGTGCGAGTGCGGCTGGCCCGAGGCGCGGACATGGCTACGGTGGGTCGCCTCTCTGCGCTCGCGGGAGTTCATCTAGACGAGTAGTTCCGATGTCAGGGGTCGATGTCTGGGCATGAAGAGAGGGCATCCAAGATCGTGTTGTGACGCAAGACTTGGACACCCTCTTGACCGCACTGTACGTGAAGATCGACGACAGTATCCGGACGCCCCGGTGGCGTGGCAGGCCACCGCTGCTGACCGACTCCGAGCTGGTCTGCCTGGCCGTGGCGCAGGTACTGCTCGGCGCCCGCTCGGAGGCGCACTGGATTCGCTACGCCCGCATCCACCTGGCCGGCATGTTCCCGTACCTGCCCCAGCGGCCGGGCTACAACAAGCGGCTCCGCGCCGCCCTGCCGCTGGTCAAGAAGGTGATCCGGGACCTGGCCCGCGACAGTGACTTCTGGTTCGACAACCACTGGATCGTCGACTCCACCCCGATCCCGTGCGGCATGTCCCGCCCGACGGTGCAACGCTCGGACCTGGCCGGTTGGGCCGGGTACGGCTACTGCGCCTCGCACTCCCGGTTCTTCTGGGGGCTACGGCTGTACCTGGTGTGTACCCCGACCGGGATGCCGATCCTGTGGGCCCTGGCCAACCCGAAGATCGGCGAGCGGGAAGTCCTGGCCGCGATGCTGGAGGTCGAGGCCGGTGTGGTCGCCGAACACCAGGGCATCCTGCTGATCTCGGACAAGGGCTTCGCGTCCAAGACGTTCGAGAGGGACCTGGCCGTGCAGGGCATCGAACTGCTGCGTCCGTCACGCAAGCGGGAGAAGGCCCGCTACGGCGAGCCCATGTTGAAGAAGGTCCGACAGTTGATCGAGTCGGTCAATGACACCCTCAAAGGCCAACTCGACCTGGAACAACACGGCGGACGAACCTTCACCGGGGTCGCCGTACGAGTGGCCCAGCGTCTCCTGGCCATGGCAGCCGCGATCTGGCACAACAACAAGACCGGCGCGCCCGTCACCCGGTCACTGATCGCCTACGACCACTGACCGGAATTCGGAACAACTCGTCTAGAAGAGGCAGTCGCCGACGCGGTGGAGGCCGGTGTCGGTGGGACCGCATTGCGGGCCGGCCTAAACGGTGGTCCGGACATGTTCATGCGGCACATGGCTGAGACGTTCATCGGTCCGGGGGCCATGGATCTGCGCCGGCTGCTGCCGCCAACGACCCTGGTGTTGGTGGCCGAGCACGATGAGTACGGTGTCATCGGGGCGCTGGTTGCGTACCCGCCGGGCGGTGTGATCCAGCAGCTCGTCGAGCATCACCGGCGAACAGGGTTGACCGGTGAGCAGCTGTCCCAGCTGGTCATGGCTGGTGTGATGTGGATCGTGCGGGTCAAGGCGATCGCGGTTGATGAGGCGATGCGCGGTCACGGGATCGGCAGTGCGTTGCTATACCGCTGCCAGCAGATGTACGCCCGTTGCGGCTACATGATTACGTACGGGCAGATGGCCGACAGCCCGGCGCTGGAGCGGTTCTACCGCAACCACAGCTTCGAGGTGCTTGAGCGTGACAGCGCGTTCGACCCGTGGGTGGTTCTCGGGGTGCACACCGAGATCCGACCCAACCCGGGTGAGCGCACGTTCGTCCGATATCAGGAGGCCGGCCCGGACCGACGGCGGCCTAGGCCGTGTGTCATAAGTGCCCGTGGCCCTGCTGTGAGGTGATCGGCTGGGTGTGTCGGTGATCGATATGCGGTGAGGTCTCCGGTAGATGGGTTATCGACCAAGACAACCATCTGCACGGAGACCTCGTGGCCAGCGTAGTGGTGACGAGGCGGCACGACCTGACCGACGCGCAGTGGGCGGTGCTGGAGCCGTTGCTGCCCGGGCGGAAGAAGCCGGGTCGGCCGCCGAAGTGGAGCAAGCGGCAGCTCATTGACGGGATCAGGTGGCGGGTCCGTACGGGTGCGCCGTGGCGGGACGTGCCGGACTGCTATGGGCACTGGCGGACGGTGTACGGGCTGTACCGGCGCTGGCAGCGGGCGGGGGTGTGGGCGGGGATCCTGGCCGGGTTGCAGGGTAGGGCCGACGCGCTCGGGTTGATCTCCTGGGACGTGAGTGTGGACTCCACGATCGTGCGGGCGCATCAGCACGCCGCCGGCGCCCGCCGGGGCAGTCACACGCAGGTCGAGCCGCCGGGCGGCAGCAGCGCCGCCGAGCCGGCGGATCACGCGCTGGGCCGGTCCCGGGGCGGTCTGACGACCAAGCTGCACCTGGCCTGCGAGCAGGGCCGCATGGTGCTGGCGTTCGTCATCACCGGTGGGCAGCGCGGCGACAGCCCGCAGTTCACCACTGTGCTGGACCGCATCCGGGTGCCTCGTCTCGGTGTCGGCCGGCCCCGGTGTCGGCCGCAGCGGGTCCTGGCGGACAAGGCGTACAGCAGCAAGGCCAACCGCGGCTACCTGCGGCGCCGTGGTATCGGCTGTGTCATCCCGGTCAAGGCCGACCAGGCCGCGAACCGTCGTAAGAAGGGCTCGGCGGGTGGCCGGCCACCCGCCTTCGACCCCAGCGCATACCGGCAGCGTCACGCCGTGGAGTGCGGCATCAGCCTGCTCAAACAGCACCGTGCCGTGGCCACCCGCTACGACAAACTCGCAGTGCGCTACGAAGCCACCGCCACCATCAGCATGATCGACAACTGGCTCCGGCGCCTCGAACGGCACTTATGACACACGACCTAGTACTGCAACGGCGGGTCGTGCCTTATGGCGGTTCGAGTCGTTTACGGTAATGGGAGGCTTTCGCTTGAGCTTGCCGGCGGCGGCGCCAGGTTGACCAGTGCAGCACGTGCTCAGCTGCGGTACGCCCGATGAGGACGAGGTGGGCGAACAGGCGGCGGATCTCGTTGCTGGTCAACGGGATCAGGCTGCCTGCGTCTGCGGTGATGCCCCCTTCGAGGCTTCGGCGGCGCGGGTGACGACCAGGAACGCGGCGGCGGCCATCGACGATCAGCGTGCCCGCGCCGCCGTCGGACGACGGCGGCGCGGCGCTCGCCGCGGCCGGCGTGACCACGGCGGCCGCCGCCACGATGAGGCTCACCAGCAGGGTGCGAACCTTCATGTCCTGGATCTCCCTCCACCACCGGGACTCGACTCGGTGGTGAATCGAACCCTAGAAGCGGCACCAGTGTGCATGCATCTCTATATTGACGTACTTCGACGATTAGCCACCCTGCCATCGGCATGCCCATCGCCGTCGTGTGTGGGCCGCGGCCCGGTACAGTGGCCGCTTGGCCACGGTGCGGAATGGATCGGCATGAATACCGCATAACCGACAATCCGGCCATAGCGTGATCTTGCAAATGCCCTGGCTGTGCCTCCAGGGCCCCGGCAGAGTCGTGAGGGTGGTGAGCCGTCGTACGCCACCGCCGAGCCGCCGTCTCCACCCGCTACGCGGCAGGCATCGACGCGATCGACCGGTACGACCCGTGCAGGAACAGCAGCGGCGCCCTGGTCGGGTGCAGGGCGCCGTAGGACACCGCCTCCCCGATGACCACCGAGTGGTCGCCCTGGTCCGAGAGGTCACGCACCCGGCAGTCGAAGTAGGCCAGTCCGTCGCTGAACACGAGGCAGCCGGTCGCCGGCGCCCGGTGCACCCGGACGCCGGAGAACGCGGCAGCGCCGGAGGGCCGCCGGGCGTCGGCGAACCACCGGGCGACGTCCCGTTGGTCCGCCGCCAGTACGGTGACCGCGAAGATGCTGGAGTCACGGATCTGGGCGAGCAGTCGACTCCGGTGCTTCAGGCAGATCAGAACCAGGGTGGGGTGCAGCGACACGGTGGTGAACGAGTTGACCGTCATCGCCAGCGGAATGTCGTCGTGCACGCTGCTGACGATGCCGACGCCGGTGGCGAAAGCACCCGCGGTACGGCGGAACTCCACCGCCTGGTCCTGGTTGGCCATGGCGTTAGTCCTGACCCCACACCAGGCAGAACGGATGCCCCACCGGGTCGGCGTAGACCCGGAAACCGTGGTTGCGGCTCCCGCCGCCGCGCAGCAGGCTGGCGCCGAGCCGGAGCACGGCCTGTTCGGCCTCCTGGATGTCGTCCACCTCCACGTCGAGGTGGGCCTGCTGCGGGAAAGTCGGATCCGGCCACTGAGGCGGCTGGTAGTCGGCGACGCTCTGGAGGCACAGGCGGGGATGCCCGTCCGGGCCCTTCAGCGTCACCCAGTACCCGTCGCTGTCGGCCCATTCCAGGCCGGTCAGCTCGACGTAGAACTCCGCCAACTTTTCGGCGTCGGGACAGTCCAGCACCACCGAGTGCAGTCGACCGATCATCCGACCTCTCCCGTCATCGTCGCGTGATGACCGGCGACCCCGGTCACCGTCTCAGTGAAGGTACTCGCCGAATGTGGTGAAGTAGTCGAGGGCGCGCACTGGTGGGCCGGTCTCGGTGCGGACCTGGAGCAGCACCACCCCGCGGTCGTCGCCGTCGCCTGGGCCGCCGCTGGCGACGACCACGCCGCCGTAGTGGGCCTTGACGATCCGGCCGGGAGTGCCGCCGTAGGCCCGGGTCGGCCGGGTGGCGGCCTTGACCCAGAGCTGGAGCCCGCGGTGCGTTGTCCACGCGTTGACGAACGGGTCCGACTGGCCTCGTACCAGGTTGCAGATCGCGGTGGCGCTGTCCCGCCAGTCGATCCGGGTGTCCTCGATCCCGATCCGGTGGTAGAACGACGCTCCCTCGGGTGGCTGCGGCTCGCCCCGGCGCCCCTCGGCGACCCGGTCCAACGCTTCCAGCGTGACCGGCACGTACTCCGCGAGGAGCCGGTCGAGGATCTGCCCGGCGGTGTCGTATGGGCCGATCTTCACGCGGGTCTGGGTGATCACTGGCCCGGTGTCCAGCTCCTCTGCCATGTAGTGAACGGTGAGGCCGGTCTCCTCCTCGCCGTTGCGGATCGCCCAGTTGACCGCGCCGAACCCCGCGTACGCGGGCAGCAGCGCGTCGTGCGTGTTGACCGCGCCACGTTCGGGGATCCGCAGCACCTCCGCCGGCACCCGGGTCCGCCAGTTGGTGGAGACGATGACCTCCGGCGCGAGTTCGCGCAGCTGCTCGTGCAGGTCGGACTCGCGGGCGTTGGTCGAGTAGCGCACCCGCAGTCCCAGATCGGCAGCGGCCAGCTCCACGTCCGGCTCGCCGAGGCCGCTGAACTCGGCCCGGTGGGTCAGCACGAGCAGCACCTCGTGGTGCGGGGCGATGCCCCGCAGCACGGTGGCACCCAGCTTGCCGTAGCCGAAGAAGACGATCCTCATGGCTTCGCCGTCCCGGTGGCCCGCCCTGCCCGGAAGCGGACGGTGTTGACCCGCAGCCAGCCGGAGGAGTCGCGCTGGTCGAACACGTTGTCCGCCTCGAAGGTGGCGAACGCGGTGTCGTAGCGGCTGTGCGGGGAGCGGCGGCCGATCACCTGGACGGTGCCCCGGTGCACTCGCAGGATCGCGTCGCCGGTGACGTTCTGCTGGCTGAAGTCGATGGCTGTCTGCAACATCAGCCGTTCGGGGGCGAACCACAGGCCCCGGTAGACCAGGGCGGTGTACTTCGGCATCAGCTCCTCCTTGAGCTGCGCCACCTCCGGGTCGAGCACCAGCGACTCCACCGCCCGGTGAGCGTGCCAGAGCAGGCTGCCCGAGGGCGCCTCGTAGATGTTGCGGGTCTTCATGCCGAAGATCCGGTTCTCCACGATGTCCAGGCGGCCGATCCCGTGCCGGCGGCCGATCTCGTCGAGCGCCTCCAGCACGGCGCTCGCTGACAGGGGCGTGCCGTTGACGCCGACCGGGTTGCCGCCCTGGAAGTGGATCTCGACGGTCTCGGGCTCGTCCGGGGTGTCGGCGATGTCGCGCACCCGGAACAGCAGGCCCTCCGGCGCGGGCTGCGTCGGGTCCTCCAGCGCCTCGCCCTCGTACGAGGTGTGCAGCAGGTTGCTGTCGATGGAGTACGGCCGCTCACCACTGCTCAGGTCCAGCTCGATGCCGTGCCGTTCGGCGTAGGCGAGCAGGTCGCTGCGGGAGGACAGGTCCCACTCCCGCCACGGGCTAATCACTGTGAGGTCGGGGCGCAGCGCGGCGAAGGTCATCTCGAAGCGGACCTGGTCGTTGCCCTTGCCGGTGGCCCCGTGCGCAACGGCGTCGGCCCCGACCTCCTCGGCCACCCGCACCTGTGCCGCGGCGATCAGCGGCCGGCCGATGGAGGAGCCCATCAGGTACTGCCCCTCGTAGAGGGCGTTGGCCCGGTACATCGGGAAGGCGTAGTCCCGGGCGAACTGCTCGCGTAGGTCGACCACCCGCACCTCGTCCGCGCCGAGCTTCTCGGCCTTGCGGGCGGCGGTGTCCAGCTCCTCGCCTTGGCCCAGGTCGGCGATGAACGCGGTCAGCCGGCACCGGTAGCGCTCCTTGAGCCACACCAGGGCCACCGAGGTGTCGAGCCCGCCGGAGAAGGCGAGCACGATGTGCTGGGGGGCGATGTTGTTCCGAGCCGACATGGCGGTCACACCTCTCCGGCGGGCGCGGTGGCCCACAGCTGGTCCATGGTCTCGTGGGTGAAGTCGCGGGTCAGGTCGGACGTGGAGGCGTACCCCATGTTGATGATCTTGCGACGACCCTTGCGGACCGGGGCGACCCGGTGCAGCGTGGTGTTGGTCCGCATCAGGTAAAGGTCACCGGGGAACAGCTCCATCGAGTAGATCGGGCGGCTGATGAACGCACGGTTGACCTCCGGGCGCTGCTTGTTCCAGGTGGTGCCGGGCACGCACTGGACGAAACCGCCATGCTCCACCGGCGGGCACTCGATCACCCAGACCAGGGCGAAGGTGAAGTCGTCCCAGTGCCAGCCGTGGGTGTCGCCGTCCTTCTCCAGGCAGGTGATGACGAACTGCTCCGGCTCGTACGGGCACGGGTGCACCGGCTCGCCGGCCACCTCCGACAGCATCCGCAGGATCGGCTCCGCCGTGTAGATCCCGCTGATCACGGTGCCCAGGTCGGCGATCTCGGCCCGTGTCACGTTGCGCATCCGGCGCGGCGTGTAGTCGGTCTCGGCGAACCGCAGGTCACGTCGCGTGCCCGCCTTGTCGATCAGCTCATTCACCTCGTCGGCGACCGCCTTCTTGACGCTGTCGGGGGCGATGAAGGAGACCTTCGTGTGCCCCAGGTAGGAGAAGTCGCGGCGGGCCGTGGCGATGTCGTCCGGCGCTACCTCGCGCTCCACGTGCTCCCGCAGCTCCTGGTACAAAACCTTCGAGTCGAACACGGATCCTCCTTCTTAACCTCGCGTCGCCACGACGCGTGCGAAATCGATGACGGTCGCTGCTACCTGCGCCACGGCGGCGGAGTGCAGCACTCCGAAGTGGTCAGTGTGAATCCGGTGGGACTGTGCTGTCCCGACGCGGGCTGTCCACTGGTCGAGCTGCGCGTCGAGCAAATCCGCGCTGATCACCAGCGCGGGGGTGTCGACCGGGTCGTCGTGGACGTACCCGGCACTGGCCCGCAGGTGACGCTCGTAGCTGTGCCATCGGTGCGCCAGCAACGCCGTCGGCACGGGCTGCCCGACGGCCGCCAGGCAGGCCGCGAGTGCTCCGATCGCCAGCCGCTCGTCGAAGCCGGCCGGCTCCGCGGCGACCGTAACCCGGGGCCTCGGGGTGTCCGGCTCCAGGCCGAGAGCCCGGTAGGCGTTCTCCGTGAAGGTCTCGAAGCGTTGCCGGACGCCGTCGGCCGGCAGCTCATACCCGACCGGCGGGGCGGAATCCAGCAGCACCAGCGCCGAACGCCGCCCGACCTGGTCGGCGGCCATCTGGTAGGCGACCTGACCACCGAACGACCACCCGCCGAGAAGGTCCGGGACCAGGCTGGCGGCGTCCAGGTCGGCCCGGTAGCGGCGGGCCAGCTCCGGCACCGTCGGCAGTTGCGCGCTGTCGCGGGAGGCCGTCACAAGCCAGTGCTCCGGCAGCTCCGCCAACAGGTCCTGGTAGTCCTGCGGGCTGCCCCCGGCGCCGTGTACCAGGTGCAGGTGCGGGCCCGAGCCGTCCCGCAGCCGCACCAGCGTCGACTCCGCCGAGACCGGCTCGGACTCACCGCCCAGCAGGTCGACCAGCCGTTGCGGGGTCGGCTCGCCCAACCATCGCACGACGTCCACCGTCGGCCTCCCGTCGGCGGCCAGCGCGTCCACGAGGCGCAGGGCGCTCAGCGAGTTGCCGCCAGCGGCGAAGAAGTCGACGTCCGGCCCGGCCGGCGGAGCGCCGAGCACGTCGGTCCAGGCGGCGGCGACGTGGCGCCACTCCGCCGACTCGGGCAGCGGACCGACCGCCGGGTCGCGGTCATCGGTGGCCGGGGCCTCGCGGCCGGCGCGGGCGCGGGTGGCGACGTCGAACGAGCCGACCGTACGCTGCGGCTCGGCGCCGCCCTCGGCCAGCACCGCGTCCAGGTCGTGCAGCAGCGCCAGCACGCTGCTCTCCCGGTAGCGTCCGGTGTGGTACTCGATCTCGGCGAGGTAGCCGCCGTCGGCCTCCCAGACCGACATCGCCACGTCGGCTCGGGCGGCCCGGTTGGGGCTGGACAGCAGCGTCGCCGGGACCGGGCCGATCCGCAGGTCAGTACCGATCGGGCCGAGGTAGCTCAGGAGCAGCGGCGCGGGGTCGCCAAGGGCCGCCCGCGTCTGCTGGGGCAGCGCCCCGAACACCACCGGGTACGGCACCGCCTGATGGGTCAGCATCTGCCACATGCCGTCGCGGGCCGCACCCACCACCGCGGCGACGGTGTCCGCCTCGGCGACCCTGGCCCGGGCCACGCAGAGGTTCGCGGTGTAGCCGAGCAGCGCCTGGTCGCGGGCGGTCATCCGGTTCGCGGTTACCACGCCCACCGCCACGTCCGGCCCGGCTCCGGCCCGGGCGAGCACGAGTTGGGCCGCAGCGAGGACGATCGCGAATGGGGTGGCGAAGGTGACCCTGGCCAGCGCCGCGATTCCGGCGCCCGCCTCGGCGCTGAAGCCGTAGCGCAGGATCGCGCCGGGTGCGCCGCTGGCCACCACGCCCGGCTGGTCGGGTTCCAGGACGGCGGAGGCGGCGCCGGCGAGCGCGTCGCACCAGTACGCCAGGCTCTTGTCCCACCGGCCGTCCGCGCGGGCCGCGGCCTGCTCCCGGGCGTACGTGCTGAACGGCACCGGGTCGGCCGGGAAGCTCACGACACGCCCCTCCCGCACGGCCGCGTACGCCTCGGACAGCTCGCTGACGAGCAGCTGGACCGCCCAACCGTCGAGCACTATGTGGTGCACTGTCAGCAGCACCTCGTGCCGATCGTCGACCCGGACCAGGGTGATCCGGGCCAGCGGCGCCGCCTCCGGGTCCACCGGCGCGGCGTGCACCTCCTCGGCGACGAGCCGCAGCAGCGTGCCCGGGTCGGCGTCGCCCGGGTCGTCCACCTCCAGCCGGTGCAGGCCGACGACGACGCGGGACGCCACCACCAGCGTGACGGCGTCCGCCTCCCGCACCACCGAGGTCCGCAGCGCCTCGTGCCGGTCGACCATCGCCTGCCAGGCGGCGGCCAACGCCGCCTCGTCGAGCGGCTCGTCCACCCCGAGCCGCCAGGTGAGGTGGTAGACGGACCGGTCGCGGGCCCGCTGGTGCACCCACCACAGGGCCTCCTGCATCGCGGTGGCCGGAACCGGTCCGAGGACGGCCCCGGCGTCCTGCTCAGCCACGGGTGGCGAGCAGCTCGGAGGCCAACCGCTTGCGGTCGACCTTGTCCACCTCGGTCAGCGGGATCTCCGCCCGGTGGTGGAACGCCCGTGGCCGCATGTACGGCGGAAGGTGCCCCACCAATCGGGTGAGGTCATCGTCAGCAAGCGACGCGCCCGTGTAGACGGCGTGCAGGTCCAGCTCCCCGTCGTCGCCGGCGACGGTGAGCACCACCGCCTCCACCACGTCGACGTGGGCACGCAGCGCGGCCTCAATCTCGGCCAGCTCGACGCGGTTGCCGCGTACCTTCACCTGGTGGTCGATGCGGCCCTGGTGCACGAGTTCGCCGAACTCGCGGCGGACCCGGTCGCCTGTGCGGTACCAGTGTGCGGCGGTCAACGGCTCGGTGCCGTCGTAGAGGCGGGCCCGCTCGCCGTCGAAGGAGACGAAGCGGCCCGCGTTCTCGGCCGGGTCCAGGTAGCCGGGGAAGCGCTGCTCGCCGCGGACACACAGCTCGCCGTCGTCGCACGGGCGCAGGTCCTCGTCGAGCAGCACGTAGTCGAGGTGCGGGTAGATGTCCCCGATCGGCACCGAGCGGTTCGACGACTCGATCCGCGCGGCCGGGTCGGCGGGCACCTCGTACGCGGTGACGATGACCGTGGTCTCGGTCGGGCCGTAGCAATTGATCACGGCGGTGTTCGGCGCGGCGGCCGTCCAGTCGTTGACCTGCTCGATGGTGAGCGGCTCCCCGCCGAAGGAACTCAACCGCAGGGTCGGCATGCTCTCCGGTGCCAGGGCCCGCAGCCGCTTGGCGAACGAGATCAGCGACGGCACCGACAGCCAGTGCGTGAGCCGCTTGGTGTTGATGAAGCGCACCGGCGTCAGCACGTCCCCGCGCTGGGCAACGCACAGGGTGGCCCCAGTGCCCCACGCGCCGAACATCGCCAGGATCGAGCCGTCGAAGCACATCTCGAAGGTCTGCGAGACCCGCGACTCGGGCCGGAACCGGTACCGCTTGATCACTTCGGTGAGGAACGAGTCGACGTTGGCGTGGGTCGCCGGCACGCCCTTGGGCTTCCCGGTCGTCCCGCTGGTGAAGATGATGTACGCGAAGTCGTCGCGGCCCCGCTCCACGGCCGGCGGGATCTCCGACGTGTCGCCCGGGGCGAGGTACCGGCGCCAGCCCTCACCGGTCAGGTCGAGGACCCGGACGGTGGTCTGCGAGCGGAACTCGGCCAGCCCGTCGCCGGAGGTGTCGTCGACCATGACGAGGTCGAGGTCCGCCTCGTCGGTGATGGCGAGGTTGCGGGCCGCCGGGTTGGCGGGGTTGAGCGGAACCACCGTCGCGCCCAGCCGCAGGGCGGCCAGGTAGGCGATGTAGCCGACGAGGCTGCGGGAGGTGAGCAGTCCGACCCGGCGCGGTGGCCGCCCCGGCACCCCCTGCATGGCAGCCGACAACCGCCCGGCCGCGGCCCGCAACTCGGCATAGGTCAGTGCGTCCGAGGCGACCTCGATCGCCACGTTGTCCGGGTGTTGCCGGGCCGACGTACGGAACCAGTCGTAGAGGGTACGGGTCTGCATCGCACATCCTTCACAGGGTCTGCCGGTGCGGGCGTTCCGCCGCCGGCGCTGGGGCGGCTGGCCGGTCTCGTTCCAGCCGCCGCAGGTGGTCGAAGGTGGTCCGCACCAGCGCGGACCGGGGGCGCCCTCGGCGGGCCGACTCCACCGCGAAGCGCAGCGCCCTGGGCAGGTCCGCCCAGCCCCGCGCCGCCTCGTCGTCGCCGAGGTGGCGGTACCGGAACGTCCGGTGCTGGGCGACGGCCCAGAGGTCGTCCAGGTGTGGCCCGGCGGCCTCCGGGTGCGCGACGACGTGGTCGCGGAGGAACTCCAGAGCGGCGTCCTCGTCGAGCAGCCAGTCGCCGGGCAGCTCCGGCTCATTCCCGGCGGCATCCGTACGGACCAGCCACTGCGGCTGCGCGCCGGCCGGCGGGGGCCGCCAGAAGCCGAAGGCCAGCGCGTTGCGTCGGTCCTGTTCCGGGCACCACGACGGCGGCGGGGCCATCGCGGCGAGCAGGCCGGCGGTGCCGAGCCAGCCGGCGTACGGCTCCTGCTCACCGGCGGGCAGCAGCCCGCTGAAAGCGTCGACCACGTGCCAGTTGTCGCCGCGCCGGTCGTCGACCAGCAGCCAGTGCGGTGCGTGCGCGGTGCCGTCGGCCGAGGGGGACCAGGGCAGCGCCGCGTTGTCGGCGACCACCAGCACCCGACCGTGGCGCCGCAGCTCCGCGTCGACGCGGTCGACGACGTCGTCGGCCGGGGCGGTAGCCCACGCCAGCCGGGTGCCGTCCGGCAGCCGGTCGAGCGGCACCCGGTGATGGGAGAAGGCAAGCTCCCGCTCCGGCAGGTCCGTGCGCACCGCGACGCGTACCGAGTCGGCGAAACGGTCGGGGGTGTCGGCGAACTCGCCGGCCTGGTAGGCGGCCAGGTTCGCGGTGTAGCAGCTCAGCCCGGCGAACCGGGGGTCCGGGGCGGTCATCGCGTACCCACCCCGTGCGCCACGCTCGCCGGGACCCGCGTGTGCCCGCGCAGGCTCACCCACCGCAGGCCGGCCCAGCAGCCCGTCCGCCGTCCCGCCGGCACCGCGATGGCCCAGGGCCGACCGGCGAGGCCGGCTCCGGTCGCCTTCACGCACGCCTCCTGTACCGTCCAGATCCAGGCGAACTCGCGGTCCCGCGCCGCCTCGGGCAGCCGGTTAAGGGCGGCCCGCACCGCCGGGTCGCAGCAGCGCCGCAGCAGGGCCGGCGGCACGGTCACGGGTACCTGGACGTCGACGCCGACCGGTACGCCCCGCCCGAGCGCGGCGGCCACCGTCCCGGCGTCGTGGGACAGGCTGACGCTGACCTCCGGCCACTCGGGGAGGTGGGGCTGGCCTCCGTCGTGGGCGGCGATCGGCGTGGCCCCGGCCGTCCGGCCCAGCTCAGCGGCGAGCAGCAGGCGCAGCAGCGCCCGCGCGGCCAGCCGCTCGGCGCGCGGGCCGGCGGGTAGATCGCCGACGGTCGCCAGGTCGGACGGGGCCGGTGGAAGGTGGGTGAGCAGCCGCTGCTCGGCCACCGCCACCCGCACCCGGGCGCCCAACCGCAGCCGGACGACGCCGCCGTGGCGGCCCGTCGTGGCCCGCCGCGGTCGCGCCCGGCAGGCCAGCGCCGCCCGTTGCCGTGCCGTCACCACGGCCGGTCCCGGAGCAACTCGGGCGCGTGCTCGGCGATCCCGGCGAGCATCGCCCCGGTGGCGCCGCCGGCCGTGGCGAACATCCCGGCGGCGGCCCGCAGCTGCGCCAGCCCGCCCTCGGCGTACGCCTCCGCACCGAGCAGGGCGGCGCACTCGCCGAGCACCACGTCCAGGCCCTGAGCCACCGAGACCTTCAGCAGCATGCTGGTCACCAGGGGCTCGCCGCTCTCCCGGTGGATGTCGCAGGCGGCCTCGATCCGCCAGGCCTCCACCACGCACCGGGCGAACCGCTCCCGGATCGCCGGGTTGTCCCAGGCCCGGCCGGCACCGAGGGGACGCTCGACGAGCCGACGGTGGGTCTCGGCGAGCACGCGCCGGCACATCGCGGCGGCCCACACGCCACCGGCGAAGCGTTCCGTGGCGATGTGCCGGGCGAAGCTGACCATGCCCCGGCCGGGGCGGCCGACCAGATACGACCGGTCCAGGCGTACCTGGTCGAAGTGCAGGTCGCCCAGGCCGGCGCCGCTCAGCGGGGTGCCCCGGGTGACCGACACCCGCACGCCGGGTGCGTCCGTGGGCACAAGCACCCACACGAAGCTGGTGAAGTGCCGCTGCGGACGGTGCCGGGCCAGCACGAGCGCGTACGCGGCGGTGTGGGCGTTGGTGATCCACCGCTTCCCGCCGTCGAGCACCAGCGACCGGTCGTCGAGGCGTACCGTCGTGCCCAGCTCCATCAGGTCGGAGCCGGCGCTGTCGCGGTCCGTCGCGGCCAGCGCGAGCGTCGCGCGACCGGCGACCGCGTCGCGGTACGCGGCCCGCACCGGCCCGTCCTCCGGCACCGCGTCGACCTGTTCGCGCAGGATGGGCAGCGCGCTGGCGACCTGGACGCAGACCGACAGCACCACCCCGACCGGGCAGTGCGCGTCGAGGGTGCCGAGCAGCCCCGGCAGCTCGGCCGGCGCGAGGTCACGCAGCAGGCCTCCCCCGCCGAGCGCCCGCCAGACGGCCCGGGCGTCGCCGGCGGAGGCCAGCCCGCGCAGCGCCGCTGCGGTACGCGCGGCCACGTCGGCGCCGGGCGCCTCCGGGCCGGAGGTCGCCGGGTCGGGCACCGCGGGGGCCGCCGCCGGTACCATCCGCAGCTCAGGCAAGGTGCACCTGCCGGTCCCGCAGGGTCAGCGCCCCGTTGACCAGCAGCAGCCGGTCGTTGGCGTAGTTCAGCGAGGCGGAGCGGAGGTCCCGGAAGACCCGCTCCAGGTACAGCGGCGACGACCTGAGGTAGCCGTGCCGCAGGCCGACCAGCTCCACCATCTCGTCGGCGGCGGCGAAGCACTGCTCGGCGGCGTGCACCTTCAGGGAGTTCACCAGCAACTGGGTCGACGGGTCGGCCACGTCCGGGCTGCCCTGCACGGCGGCGACGGTGTGCCGCAGCAGGGCGTTGACCAGGTCGAGCCGGCCCCGGATGCGGGCCAGCCGGGTCAGCAGCAGCTCTGAGGAGGGATCGAACTGACCCCGGCCGGCGTCGCGGATGTGGTGCAGGATCCGCGACAGCGCGCCGGTGGCCGCGCCGAGCCACGCCGCCGACCAGCCGATGTGCGCCAACGGGCCGAAGGTGGGGGCGACGATCTCGCGGAACTTCCCGGAGGCGCCGATCACCTGGTCGGCCGGCACCCGCCCGGTCAGCCGCATCGGCACGCTCTGGGTGGCCCGCATGCCCAGCGGCTGCCAGCCGCCGCGCACCTCCAGCGTGAGCTGGTCGCGGCGGGCGTACACCAGGGAGACCTGGGCGGGCGAGGTGGCGTCCGGCGCCAGCGTGGTGATGAGGTACGCGTCGGCGTGCTGGCCGCCGGTCACGATGGGGGCGTCCCGGTCGATCGTGAGGGTCCCGGCGTCCTGCCGGACCGTCGACTCCGAGCTGAGCAGGTGCCCGCCCTTGCCGTGTTCGGTGGTCACCGAGGCGAGGTAGACGTCGCCCTTGCCGAGCTCCGGCAGGAGCCGCTCGGCGAACGGGCCTTCGGCATGCCGGACCACCACCACGACCTGCTGGCAGTGCATCGCGAAGATCAGTGCGACGGACATGTCCACCCGGGCCAGCCGCAGGGTCACGTCGACGAGGTCGTCGAGCCCGCCGCCCCCGCCGCCGTGCTCCGCCGGCACCAGCAGGCCGAGCAGGCCGGTGGCCCGCATCGCGTCCAGCGCCGCCGTGGGGAACTCCGCCGCCTCGTCGGCCTGCTCCGCGTGCGCGGCGGCGGCGGCCAGCACCTCCTCCAGCGCGCTCTCATGGCCGGTCGCGGTGCTCACGCCGCCCGCCCCCGCAGCGACTCGATGGTGTTCCAGAGGCTGCCGGCGGTGGCGAAGGTGCTGTCGGTCAGCAGTTCGTCGGGCATCGACACCCCGTAGGTGTCCTCGATGGTGAACAGCAGCTCGATCGCGCGCATCGAGTCCAGGCCCAGCTCGTTGAGCGAGGCCTCGGCGGTGATGGGCTGCGTTCCCGCGTACTTGAGGAACGGCTTGAGCAGGTCCGGAAAAGCGGCGTCCATTGTCAGATCAACCCCTGTCGCTGCCGATAACGGTGTGCCGGGTGAGTTCGAGCCGGGTGACGCCGGTGATCCGGCCCCCGGCGAGGGTGACCTCGACCGGCATGGGATGCGCGAGGAAGGCCACCAGGCTGGCGTAGAGGCCGTACGCGCCCACGTTCTGCACGGCGACCAGCTGGCCCGGGACCAGAGGCGGGAGGGCGGCGGCGCGGGCCCACGTGTCCAGCGGCGTGCACAGCGGCCCGGTGACGATGGTCCCGGGCACCGGCGGGCCGGCCGCCGCGTCCACGGTGAGCAGGTCCGGCACGATCGGTGGCAGCCGGCGCAGGCCGGACATCCCGCCGAGGTGGTGGATGCCCGACTCCAACACCACCACCGTGGCGCCCTGCGACCGCTTCACGTCCAGGACCCGGGTGACCAGCGTCCCGCAGGTGCCGACCAGGTACCGGCCCGACTCGAAGGCCACCCCCGGCCCGCGCTCCGGCCAGCCCGGGAAGGCGTCGGCCAGCAAAGTCGTCAGCCGGTCCGCCAGCTTCGGCAGGTCCGGCCGGTCGCCGGCCCGCGCGAAGGGCGCCCCGAAGCCGCCGCCCAGGTCGATCAGTTCCGGCTGCGTTCCGGCCGCCGCCGCCAGCCGCCGTACGGTGTCGACGGATTGGGTGAACTGGGCGACCAGGGCGTCCTCGCCGTCGACGTTGCTGCCCATGTAGAGGTGGAATCCGACCGTGGCTACGTTCCGGCGCGGCCCGAACAGGTCGGGCCGGTCCAGCACCCAGCGCACGTCCGCGCCGAATTGTGAGGCGACGCCGGTCATGGTGAGGCCCTGCCCTGGGGCCGGGGTGTCGTCGTTGATCCGCACCAGCGCGCGTACCTCGACGCCGTGCTCGCGGGCCACCCGGTCGAGCTGGTCCAGCCCGTACGGTGAGTCGACCGAGAACAGCCCGACCCCGGCCCGTACGGCCCCGACCAGGTCGACGTCCCGCTTGCCCGGCCCGGTGTAGAGGACCTCGGCCGGGTCGCAGCCGGCCGCCAGCGCGACGCGCAGCTCGCCGGGAGAGCACACCTCCGCCCGGCACCCGGCGGCGTACAGGTCGGCGACCACCGTCGGGTGCGGGTTGGCCTTCAGCGAGTAGAACAGCTCGGCGGGTCCGGGTAGGGCTGCCCGCAGCGCCGCGTACGATCGGGCCAGCTCGTCCAGGTCGTAGAGGTACGCCGGGGTCTGCGGCGCGTCCGGTCGCTCGAAGAGTTCCGCCAGCTCAGACACGTGCGTGCTCCGACCACACCCGGTACAGCTCGGCCCGGTCGACCTTGCCGTTGCGGGTTAGCGGGATCTCCGGCACGACGAGGCAGGTCCGGGGCGTCTTGATCTCGTCGAGTTCGGTACGCAGCGCGGCGAGCACCTCCGGCGCGGTCAGCTCGGTCACCGCGAACAGGGTGGCCGAGTCGCCGCCGTCCTCGGCTCGGGGCGGCAGCACGGCGGCGGCCTGCACCTGCGGTATCCGGTACGCCGCCGCCTCGACCTCGGTGACGCTGACGCGGATGCCGCGTTCCTTGTAGATGTCGTCGCGCCGGCCGACGAAGTACAGGTAGCCGTCGGCGTCGAGCCAGCCGTGGTCGCCCGTGCGCAGCTGGGGGAAGAGCCCCTCGACTCGGGGGAAGCGCTGCGCGGTGAGTTCCGGGCGACGCCAGTAGCCGGCCATCACGTGCGGGCCACGGACCACGATCTCGCCGACGGTGCCGGGCGGCACCACCGCGCCGTCCGCGTCGACGATCAGGATCTCGGTGTCGGGCAGGGCCCGCCCGGAGGCGCCCGGCCGGCGCAGGTCCTCGTCCACCGGCATGATCGTCGCCCGCTTGCACTCGGTGAGCCCGAACATCAGCTGTACGCGCAGGGTGGGGATCCGGGCGCGCAGGTCGCGCAGGACCTCGGGCGGCATCGCGGCACCGGTGTTGGTGAGCAGGCGCAGCGCGGGCACGGTCGCGCCCGGGCGGGACAGCATCCGGGCCAGGCCCCGGGCGAGCGCGGGCACGGCAGGCAGCACCGTCGCGGCGCTGTTCACCAGGTGCCGGGGCAGCGTCGGGCCGGTGTCGGCGGTGGCGGCCAAGTGCAGCCGGGCGCCGGCGAGGGTGCTGAGGAAGATCTGGTACATGCCGTAGTCGAAGGAGAGCGGCAGCGCGCACCACACGACATCGTCGGCCCGGTACGCGAGCTGGGAGGCGATGGCCCCGACGGCGAAGACCACCTGCGCGTGGGTGGACACCACCGCCTTCGGCATGCCGGTGCTGCCGGAGGTGTAGATCAGGCAGACCGGGTCGACGGCCAGCGGGGACGCCGCCGGCTCGGCGTCCGGGCCGTCCCGTACGACGTCGCGCAGCTCCGCCGTGCCGACGGTCGGCACCCCGTGCCCGGCGGCCACGGCGAGCGCCCGGGGGTTGTCGGTGACGAGCAGCGCCGGCTCGGCGTCGGTCAGCACATGCGCCAGGGCCACCGCGGGGGACTGCTCGTTGACGACGCTGAACACGGCGCCCGCCCGGGAACAGGCGTACAGCAGGGCCGGCACCAGTGGGCCGGTGGGCAGGCAGACGACCACCCGTTCGCCCCGGCGGACACCCCGCCCGGCCAGCCAGCCGGCGAGCCGCCGGCTGACCGCGTCCAGCTCCCCGTAGGTTTGCACCAGGCCGCCGTGGGCGATCACCGGCGCCTCCGGCCGGGCGGTCGCGGTACGGTCCAGCAGGTCGTGCAGCAGTCCGGTCACCGGCCCGACACCCCCTGCGCCGCCGGGCGGGCGCGGTCGAACACGGCGCCCAGCGAGTCGAGGTCGTGCAGGGCCGTCCCGGTGAGGTCGTCCGGGTCCAGCTCCACCCCCAGCCGGGCCTCCGCCCGCTCGATCACCTCGACCAGCCGGAACGAGTTGAAGCCGGACAGCGTCTTCAGTGGACGTCCCGCGACCGGCACCTCCGGGCCCACCCCGAGGACGGCGCGCACCTCGTCGGCCAGGACCGCGCGGATGCGGCCCGGGTCGGCGGCCGGCCCGCCCCGCGGCGGCGGCACCGGCCCGGCGTCGGCGAGCCGACCGGCGAGCGCCACGTCGTCGTGCAGCAGGCCGTCGAGCCGGTCGAGGACGGGGGCGGGGAAGACGCCGCCCCGGCGGACCCGGCGCATCGCCACGTAGCTCTGCCCGGCCAGGGCGAGCCAGGCGTCGGCTTGACCGGCGGCCTCGCGCGCCGCGTCGGCGGTGGCCGGGTCGCCGGCCAGCCAGGCGGCGTGCAGTGCCCGGGAGCGGCCGAGCAGCCACACGTCGAGCACCAGCTGGGCTGCCGCCTCCGCCTCGCCCGCCCGCCGCCGGACCGCCGCCAGGTAGTCCTTGATCCGGTCGACCCCGGCGCGCAGCGCCGCGGCGTTCTTCCTCAGGACCGCCGCCCGGTCGAGCACCGGGGCGCCCTCGGCGGCGACGGTCATCGCGGTCGCCCGGGGCACCGCCGCGTCGAAGTCGGCGGCCGACATCCGCCACACTCCCGGTCGTGCTTCGCCCCACTGAGTGGAGTTGTGGTAGCCGTCGACCACCACACACTGCTCGCTCGCGTCGACCAGCAGGAAGCTGTGCTCCATGTGCTGGTTGCCGGCGTACGGCAGCCAGCTCATGGTGAACGTGTCAGCGACCACGTAGAGCGGCGATCGCGTCGCGAGCAGCTCGCGCAGCCGTGCGCCGGGCACGTCGTCCCAGCGCCGGGTGACCCGCAGACCGAGCAGGTCGGCGGCCTCGGCGAGCCGCTGCGCCACCGACGCGGTCACCGCCGGCGTCCCGGCGGGACCCTCTGCGGTGTCGAACCGCAGGGTGGCGCCGAGCGCCAGGTGCGCCTCGGGCCGGTAGGCCCGATCCGCCAGCGCGGCCAGGTTCACCTGTACGCAGTCCAGCAGGTCGGCGCGGAGACCGGTCAGCACCGGGGTCCACTCCCGGCTGCGCGTCGGCACCGCAGGCACAGTGACCATGTCACGCCCTTCACGTCGGGTGGACCGCGCGGAGCGACGCCGTCGCCGCCCGCAACGCGTCCGCGTCGGCCGGCCGGTCCTCGGGCAGACCGGCGAGAAGCTTGTCGTACGCGGCCAGGTCGAGCAGGCCGTGCCCGCTGACGCAGACCAGCACCCCGTGCCGCGCCGGGTGCCCCGGTTCGCGGCCGGTCGCCACCCGGGCGGCGGCGGCCAGCGCGTGCCCCGACTCCGGCGCGGGCAGCACCAGCTCGGTCAGGGCGAACGTCCGGCCGGCGGCCAACGCCTCCCGCTGACCCACCGCCAGCGCCGAGACCTGGTCCCGGTGCCGCATGGCGGAGATGAGCTTCGCCGCACCGTGGAAGCGCAGCCCCGCCGAGTGCGACGCGGGGATCGCGTACCCGCTGCCGATCGTGTACATCGCCTCCATCGGGCCGGTGCCGGTGGAGTCGGTGTGGTCGTAGGCGTACACCCCTCGGGTCAGCTTCGGGGTGGCGCTGGACTCGACCGCGATCAGGTCGGCGGGCACCTCCCGCTCGCCGGCCGCGTCGGCGGCGAAGAACGGCAGGGCCAGCCCGCCGAAGTTGCTGCCGGCGCCCACGCAGCCGATCACCGCATCCACGGTGGCGTCGAGGGCGGCGAGCTGGTCGATGGCCTCCAGGCCGATCACCGACTGGTGGATGATGCTGTACGTCTCGCCGCTGCCGATGCAGAACGCCCGCTTGGGATCCGCCCGGGCGTACTCGACGGCCTCTCCGATGGCCAGCGCCAGGCTGTTTCCCTGCCCCGGCCGCTCGGCGGCGGCGCGTCCCACCTCGGTCAGCGGGCTGGGGCTGGCGTGCAACTCCGCGCCGTAGAGGCGCATCAGGCTGCCCCGGTACGGCTTGTCGCGCAGGCTCCCGCCGACCATGAAGACTGTGCAGGCCATGCCGAACGCGGCGCACGCGGCGGCGAGGGCGCTGCCCCACTGCCCGGCGCCGGTGCCGGTGACCAGCTCCCGGAAGCCCGCGCGGTGGTAGTAGTGGGCCTGCGCCAGCGCGGTGTTGAGCTTGTGGCTGCCGGATATGTTACCGCCTTCGTACTTGACGTAGACCGGGACGGTGGCCCCGATCTCGGCCTCGAAGCGGCGGGCCCGCCACAGCGGCGCTGGCCGGTAGGTCCGGTAGCGCTCGGTCACCGGCTCCGGGATCGGCCAGAACTCGCGGGCCGACACGCTCTGCCGGATCAGCTCCAGCGGCAGGGTGGCGGTCACCGGGCCGCCGGTGTCCGTCGGCGTCACGTCCGCGGGCAACTCGTAGCCGAGGTGCGGCAGGACGCTGCGCCAGGCCCGGGGTGTCTCGGTCACGACTCCTCCTTCACCACGTCCGCGACGACGTCGACCAGGTCGGCGACGGTCGTGAAGACCCGCCCGGCGAAGACGTCGTCCGGCAGCGTCACGTCGAGTTCGTCCTCGAGCCGGATGAGCATGCCGAGGAAGCCCAGCGAGTTGACCCGCAGCAGGTCGCCGTTGAGCGGTTCGAGGTCGTCGACCGTGGCGGGGTCGACCGCGAGCCGCGACTCGCGTATGACCAGCCGTTTCACCGCCTCGTTGATCCGGGCCCGGTCGGTCATGCCTCATCCGTCCCGGCGCCGCGCAGCCGGCCTCCGGCGTCGACGACCCAGCTCCAGGTCAGCAGGGCGGACAGGTCGACGGGGCCGCGTACGTGCAGCCGGCCGGTGGCGATGGACAGCTCCGGTCCCAGCCCCATCGTCGGACCGTCGTGAAGGCGCAGGGAGCCGTTGACCACCAGCGCGGCGGAGTCCACCCCGGCCAGGAACGCGTCCACGACGGCCGGGTCGGCGGCCACCACGCCCTCGGTGTGCCGGGAACCGAAGCGGCGGATGTGGGCCACCGCCTCGTCGAGGCCGGCGACGGGCCGGATACCGATCGCGCGTTCCAGGAACTCCCGGCCGTCGTCGTCGGCGGTCAGCTCGGCCACCGGTGCCCCGGCGGGCACGACGGCGCTCAGCCGGGGGTCGACCCGCAGCAGCCACGGCACGGTCAGCCCGGCGCCGGCCCGCAGCAGGGCCCGGGTCAGCTCCTCGGCCACGTCCGCGTGGGCCAGCACCAGTTCGAGGGTGTTGCAGGCGGTGGGCTCGCCCAGCTTGCTGTCGAGGGCGATCCGGGCGGCCAGCTCCAGGTCTGCGCTGCGGTCGACGTAGAGGTGGTTGACGCCGCCGCCGCTGGCGACGACGGGGATGGTGGAGCTGGTCAGGCAGTAGTCGATCAGGGACGGGCTGCCCCGGGGGATCAGGACGTCGACCGCGTCGTGCCGCTTCAGCAGGGCCCGCACCAGCCGCCGGTCGGGGTCGGTGACGACCCGTACCGTGCCGGCGGGCAGCCCCGCGTCCGCCAGCGCCCCGCCGACGACGAGGGCGAGGGCCCGGTTGGTGGCCGCGATCTCCGCCCCGCCGCGCAGGACGGCCACGTTGCCGACCGCCACGGGCAGCAAGGCGCCCTCCACCGTCACCGTCGGCCGTGCCTCGAAGATCATCAGAACCACGCCGAGCGGCTTGGGTAGCCGGCGTACGGTGGCGCCGTTGCCGGCCCGGTGCCCGGCAGCCGGGGCAATCACCGCAGGCAGGGCGGCACGGGTGCGTGCGATCAGGTCGACCAGCGCGTCGAGGTGGCGCTTGCCGACCGCCAGGCGGTCCACCAGCTCGGGACCGAGACCCGCCTCGGTGGCCCGTGCCACGTCGGTGGCGTTGGCCGCCAGCACGTCGGGCCAGCTGGAGCAGAGCCGGTCGGCGAGGGCATCGCAGTACTGGTCGTAGCGCCCGTCACCGGGCGGGGGCAGCTCGGCCCGGGCCCGCGTCGCGCCGTCCAGGATGTCGTCCACATCGGTCACCACATGAACTGCCCACCGTCCACGATCAGCTTCTGCCCGGTCAGGTATCTGCTCGCCGGCCCGACGAGGAACTCCAGGGCGTCGGCGATCTCCTCGGTGGTGCCGATGCGGCCCCCCGGGATCTCCGCGACCACCTCCGCCCGGGCGGCCGGGTCGTCCAGCCGGAACCGGGTCACCAGCTCATCGGTCTCGGTCATGCCCGGGATCAGGCAGTTGACCCTGATCCGGGGCGCCAGCTCAAGCGCGAGGCACTTGGTGAGCTGGAGCAGGCCGGCCTTGCTGGCGCAGTAGTTCGCGCCGTTGCGGCGGGGGCGGATGCCGGTGGTGGCGCCCACGTTGACGATCACGCCGTCGCGCTCGGCCGCCAGCATCGCCGGTGCGAATGCCCGGGTGAGGTAGAAGACTCCGGAGAGGTTGGTGTCGAGCACCCGTCGCCAGTCCTCGTTCGACATCTCCAGGAACGGCCGGTCGACGTTGATGCCCGCGTTGTTCACCAGTACGGTCGGCGGGCCGTGCTCGGCGAGCAGCGTCTCCACGGCCGCGCCCACCGCCTCGGCGTCGGCGACGTCGAGCCGGACCGGATGGAACGCGTCGCCGAGTTCCTCCACCGCCGACGCCGCCGCGACGGCGTCACCCTGGTACGGGGCGACCACCCGGTGCCCCAGCTTCACCAGCCGGCGGCTGAAGGCGAGCCCGATGCCCCGGGTGCCGCCGCTGACGACCGCCAGCGGGCTCATCGCAGCATCGCCCCGGAGGCCCGGCCAAGGAACGGCGTCACCTCGTCGACCAGCTGCGGCAGGCGCTCGGGGTCGAAGACGTCGAAGTGCCCCGCGTCGAGCCGCCCGGCCCTCAGCTCCGGCGCCAGTTCCCGCCACCGGGCCTCGGCCGCGGCGCGGAACGCGAACTCCTCGTCGGTGCACATCAGCATCAGCACCCGGCCGGCATACGACCGGTCGGCCCGATAGTCCGCAAAGGCGGCGACCTGCGTGTCGAAGACCCGCCGGACCCGCTCGACGGTCGCCGGGTTGGGACGCGGCCCGAGCATCCCGACGATGGTCTCGCGGACGCGGGCGTCCTCCTCGGCCGTGGCGCGGTGCGGCAGCGGCGAGGCGTCCACCAGCACCAAGTCGGGCAGATGCCCCCGCTCGGCCAGCCGGACGCACAGCTCCCAGGCGACCGAGCCGCCGAGGGACCAGCCGAAGACGGCCGCCGGGACCGTGCCGGCCGCGTCCAGCGCATGCGCCGCTGCGTCGGCCATCTCGGCGATGCTGAGTTCCGGCTCCTCGTCAGGTAGCAGGCCGGACGCGCGTACGGCCACGACGTTGTGGGTCTCGCCGATCGCCGCCGCGAGCCGCAGGTAGGACTGCAGCCCGCCGCCGGCACCCGGCAGCAGTACGCATGCCGGTCGGGCGCCCCGCCGCAGCAAGGTGACCAGCCGGCCGGGCAGCCTGGTCGTCACGGCGTCACCGCCGCGTCGCCGTTCCGCGCCCCGCGGACGAGCCCGGCCAGGGTGGCCACCGTCGGCGCGGCGAAGAAGTCGACCAGGGGCACGGCCACCCCGTAGCGTTCCTGCACCTCGGCGAGGGTGGTGAAGATGTTCAGCGAGTGGGCGCCGTACTCGATGAGGGGGCGGTCCGGCCGGATGCCCTCGACGTCGAGCACCTCGCCCCACAGCCCGGCCAGCTCGCGCTCCAGCTCGTCGGCGTACGTGACCTCGGTGGTGTCGGCGCTCTGCTGCTCGACCAGCAGCTCGTCGGCGATCCGCAGCAGCGCGTCGCGGTCGGTCTTGCCGGTCGGTGTCGTCGGAACCCGGTCGACCGGAAAGATCCACAGTGGGCGCATGTAGACCGGCAGCGCCGTGGTGAGCCGCTGGCGGACATGCTCCGAATCGACGGTGCGGTCCGCGTCGGGTCGGACGAAAAGCACGAGCTCCCGGTCGGCGCCGGCGCCACGGACCACCGCGACCGCCTGCCGTACGCCGTCGACCTGGTTCGCGACGGTCTCGATCTCGCCCAGCTCGATCCGGTATCCCCGGATCTTGACCTGGGTGTCCATCCGGCCCAGGAAGACCAGGTCGCCCCGGTCGTCGCGCACCACGAGGTCCCCGGTGCGGTACATGGTGCCGCCGGAAGTGCCGGAGAAGCGGTCGGGCACGAACCTCTCGGCCGTGATCTCCGGGTCGTTGATGTAGCCGTCGGCGGGGCAGTCCCCGCCGAGTAGCAGCTCGCCGGCGACGCCGGGCGGGGCGAGGTGACCGGTGGCGTCGACCACGTACGCGTTCACCCCCGGGTACGGCTGGCCGATCGGCACGTGGGTCGGCCACACCGCGTCCCGGTACGACAGCCGGTGCGACGTGACCGCGTGGGTCTCGGTGGGGCCGTACAGGTTGACCAGGGTGCAGTGCGGGTGGGCGAGGAAGAAGTCGCGGATCTCGTCGTCGACGGTGAGCTGCTCGCCGGAGACGCAGAGGTAGCGCAGCGCGGACAGCCGGGTGCCCCGGGCGGCGGCGGTCTGCACCAGGGGACGCAGCGCCGCGACCGGTAGGTAGACGTGCGTCACCTCGGTTGTGGCGATCCGGTTGAGCACGGCGGTGAACATCCGCCGGTCGGCCGGCTCGCGGGAGACCACCGTCCCGCCGGCGGCCAGGGTCGGCAGGATCTCCTGGAAGGAGACGTCGAAGCCGAGCGGGGCGTACTGGAGAAAGCGGGTCTCGGCGTCCATGGCGAGGGCCGCGATCTGCCAGCTCGTGAGGTTGGCCAGTGGGCGGTGCCCCATCTGCACGCCTTTGGGCTGCCCGGTGGAGCCCGACGTGTACATGACGTAGATCGGGGCGGCGAGGTCGGCCAGCGGGTCGGGCACCGGCTCCGCCGTGGCGGCCAGGTCCGCCACCGCGACCGTCGGCACGTCGGGCACCAGCGCCTCGCCGACGACGAACTCACAGCCGGCCCGCCGGACCATGTACTCCAGCCGCTCGGCGGGCAGGCCCGGGTCCAGCGGGAGGTACGCCGCGCCCCGGCGGAGGATTGCCAGGATGGCGGTCACCGTGTCGCAGAGGGTCGTCGCGGCCAGGCCCACCACGGCCCGGGGGCCGACCCCGTGCGCGGCGAGCCCGGCGCTGATCCGCTCGGCCTCGGCCAGCAACTGGCGGTAGTCGAGCTGGCGGATCGGGTCCTCGATCGCCGGGGCGTCGGGCCGCCGCCGGGCCGCCGCTGACACCCAGTCCCACGGCGTGTCACCGGTCAAGGGGCTGGTCCAACCGTCGGAGCGGACGCTGGCGGCGACGGACGCGTCGGCGAAGAGGTCACCGAGCCGGCGCGAGCCGTCGGAGACCGCCCCGCGTACGGCGTAGCGCAGGGAGGTGAGCAGCCCATCGGCAATCACCGGCGCGATGAGCTGCCGGTCGTACTCGAGTTCGAGCAGCCAGCGGCCGTCGACCGGGGTGGCGCCCAGCCAGAGGTCGAACTTGGCGGTGCCGTTACCGGGCTCCAGGACCCGCAGCACCGCTCCGCCCGGCTCCGGCGTGAAGGTGTCCTGCATGGCGAGCATTGCCGAGAACAGCGGGTTGCGGTTGCTGGACCGGTCGGGCCGTACGTCGGCGACGAGGCGGTTGAAGGTGACGTCGACGTTCGCGCGGCAGAAGTCGATGGACTCCCGGACCACCTTGCCGAGATGCTCGTCGACGGTGCGGTCCCACTCGACGTCGACGGTGACCGGCAGCGTGTTGACGAAGAAGCCACCGAGGTCGAACGCGCCGATCGTGCGGCGGGCCATGAACGGGCTGCCGACGAGGACGCTGGACACGTTGGCGTGCCGGGCCAGCACGGTGCCGTAGATGCCGGAAAGGAAGACGAACGGGGAGATCTCCAGCCGCCGGCAGGTCTCCGACAGCGCTGCCGTCTCGGCCTGGTTGAGGTACCAGCGCACCCGGTCTCCGGTGAACTCCGTCTGCGCGGGGCGACCGGGCAGGGGCACCAGCACCAGGGGCGGGACCTCCCGCAGCCGGGTCGCCCACTCCCGGGACCGTTCGACGACCCGGTCGGACGTGGCGGTGCGGTTCTGCGCCGCCAGCTCCTTGACGAAGGCCCTCTCGCGGGCGGCGCGCCGCTGCTCGACCTCCGCCCCGGCGAGGCGCCCGGACAGCGCGTCCTGAAGGTCGCGGACCAGGGGACCCATCGACACGCCGTCGAGGATGATGTGATGGTCGCACATGAGGACGGCCACGCGGGGCTCGTCGAGGCAACGGACGATGGCGAACCGGTACGCGGGGCCGTTGGCCAGGTCGAACTCCGGTCGGCCGATGCGCCGCTGGGCCGCGCCGATCGCCTCCTCGAAGTCGCGCCGACGGGCCGTGACCCGTTCGAGCGGGAAGTCCTCCGCGCGTGGCGGCGGGGTGATCCGGGCGTGCATCTCGGGCAGCATCCCGAAGACCTGACGCATCGCCGGCTGGACGGCGACCACCGTGGCGAGCGCTCGCTCGATCGTCTCGTCGGGGATCGACGGGTCGATGTCGAACCGGACGAGCTGGTTGTAGACGGCACGCCCGGGTGAGCGTTCGTTGACGACCAGCAGCCCCTTCTGCGATTCGGTGATCGGCAGCCGCTCCGGGGCGGTCTCCGCCGCGAGCTGCGTCCCGGCTGTCGTGGTCACCGTGCGCCTCCGCTCTCGGCGCCTACGGCGCTCAGCTCGCGGAGCCACTGCTTGAGGTCACCCACCGTGCGCAGGTCCACGAGGCGGGTGGCGTCGATCTCGGCGTCGTCGTCGATGGCGAGCTCGACGGCGAGCCGCAGCAGGGACAGCGATTCGAGTCCGGCCTCCAGCAGGGGGGTCGAGTCGTCGAAGGCCACCGATGCGTATTTCGCGATCGTCGTGTCGAGGTCAGCTGGAGTCGTCATCCCTGCTTCCCGTTCACCTGAGTCGGCCGCGCCGGAGGATCGGCAACCGGATGAGCAGTGGTCGTCGATCAAGGGGGTCGACTGAATTTGCACTTACAAGTTCCACGGGTCCGAGCATCCGTGCCCCGATGTTTGCTCGATGTTCCTGACATAGAACGTCGTTGGTCGCTGTTGGACCGGCGGCGGGACCGCCGTGTCGGGGAGGGGTTGCGCAAAAGGGGCGTCGACCGAACGGTGGGCGTATATCTCGTTCAATCGCCTCAGATGCGACAGGCCCGATCGGGCTGCCCGCCGGGCGAACCGGGCTCGGACCCTGTCGACGTGAGGATGGACACACCCTCGCCGATGACCTATGGTGCAACCAGTGCAACGCAGAGTATCCGCAAAGAGGTGCGAAAGGGACTTTACACGATTATTGGAGCCGCCTGTCGATGCCCGTACGCCCACACCGTCCACACACGGAACCCGATGACCCGCCACTCCCTGCCGCCCGTCGACCGATCTGACCAGAATTGCCGGCACTGACGGGCGGCTTGCGCGGGATCGGTTGACCACCGTCTGGTTCACCTGTCATCTAATTGTCAAGTGCGACCAGCTGAATGGTCCGTTACCGTCTGTTAGCGGTGTGCAATTCGCGGCGAAGCCGCATTTACTCTCATAGTTGAAGACCGTGTGAGGGATTGTCGTGGCCACAGCTCAACCCGCAGTGCAGACGGATTCGCTCGGATCCAGGCGAAACGAATGGATTCTGGTCACCTTCACGGGCACCACGAACATCGCCGACGCGGTGGCCCGGATCGCTCTCCCGTTGCTCGCCGCTCAGATCAGCCGCTCACCCGTCGTGGTCACCGCCGTCGCGGCCATCATGAGCCTGCCGTGGCTGGTAGCCGCGCTGCACGTCGGGGTGCTCGTTGACCGGATGGACCGGCGGTCTCTGCTGATGGGCGCCGAGATCGCCCGAATGCTCTCCATCGGCGCGCTTCTCGTCGCCGTGCTCGCCGCAAGCCCGACCCTGGCGTTGATCTACGCCGCCGCCCTGGTCATCGGCCTGGCTGACGTGGTGGCCGGCATCGCCGGAGTCTCAATCGTCCCGTCGGCCGTGCCGAAACACCGGTGGGAAACCGCCAACGCGCGGATCACGGCCCTGGAATACCTGTTCAACGGCTTCGCCGGGCAGCCGATCGGCGGCTTCCTGGTGGCAGTCGGATTCGGCCTGGCACTCAGTGTCACCGGCTTCGCCTACGTGGCCGGCGCGGTCTTGCTGCTCCTGCTGGTCGGTAACTTCAAGGTGGCGGCCACCACCCGCAAGCGTTCGGTCAACGAGGACATCCGCGACGGCCTCCAGTACCTCTGGCGGCACCGGCTGCTCCGGACGATGGCGCTGCTCATCGCGATCATGGCCGGCTGCTGGGCCGCCTGGCTCGCCCTCATCCCGGTCTACGCCGTCGGCGGCCCGCTGGGGCTCGACGAACGGCAGTACGGCTTCCTGCTCACCTGCCTCGGCGCGGGCGGGGTGATCGGCACCGTCATCGTCGGGCCCGTCAACCGGTGGATCGGCCGGCGCTGGTCGATGTTCACCGACATCGTCGGTGCCTTCGCCCTCGTGGCGGCCCCCGCGCTGCTGCCCGCCGCGCCGTCCAGCGCCTGGGTTATCGGCGCTGCGGCGTTCATCGCTGGTGCCGGCGGCACGATGTGGACGGTCAACGCGCGGTTCATCACGCAGTCGCTGGTGCCGGCCGACATGCTCGGTCGATTCAGCGCGGCGAGCCGCCTCGTGGCCTGGGGAATGACTCCGGTCGCCGCAATCCTCGCCGGCATCCTCGCTCAGGTCTTCTCCTACCAGGTGGCGTACGGCTTCTTCGCGGTGCTCTGCGTATTGCTGATCTACCCGTTCTTCAAGGTGGTCACCCGTGAGCGGATCGCGGAGGTCGACGGCCCGGCCGAGCCGGCCGACGCCCCGGTGCCCCGCGGGGGCCCAGACGGGGATGGCAGCGCAGGCACTGCCGACGACGGCGGGGACCTGCCGGAGGCGGCAACGACCGGCGGCTCCCGGTGAGCACGGCCAGCCCGACTCTCTACCAGGGGTTCACCGACACCGTCCGCCGGCATCCCGACGCCCCGGCCCTGCGTGTCGCCGGGCACGAGCTCACGTACGCCGAACTCCTGGACCGGGTCGAGCGGCTGGCCGGCCGGCTGGTCGACCTGCACGGTCACCCGCCCCGGGTCGTCGGGCTCTGTGCGTCGCGCAGCCTCGCGGCGTACGTCGGCTACCTCGCCACGCAGCGACTGGCGGCGACCGTCGTACCGCTCGGCCCCGACACGCCGGCGGAACGGATCCGGCGCACCTGCGCCCACGCCGGGGTGGACGCCCTGCTCGCAGACGACGCCGGCCGGCGGGTGGCCGACGAGGCGGCCGAGCCCATCCGTGTCCTGCATCTGCCCGACACCCCTGAGCACCGCTGGTACGACGTGCCGGCCGAGCGGTGGACGCAGGCGTACACCGGCGGCCCCGACGACGTCGCCTACACCCTGTTCACCTCCGGCTCCACCGGCACGCCCAAGGGGGTGCCGGTCCGGCACCGCAACCTGATTCCCTACCTCGCGCACTCCGTCGAGGTCTACCAGGTGGGCCCGGGCTCGCGGTTGTCGCAGACCTTCGAGCTGACCTTCGACCCGTCGGTGTTCGACATGTTCGTCGCCTGGCTGTCCGGGGCGCTGCTGGTAGTCGCCGCGCCCAGCGACGCCCTGGCCCCCGTCCGCTACGTCAACGACAACGGGCTCACCCACTGGTTCTCCGTACCGTCGGTGGTCTCCCTGGCCCGTCGCCTGCGCAGCCTGCGGCCCGGCAGCATGCCGGGTCTGCGCTGGAGCCTCTTCGCCGGCGAGCAGCTCACCCTTACACAGGCGCGGACATGGGCGGACGCCGCGCCGGGCAGCATCCTGGAGAACCTGTACGGGCCGACCGAACTCACCGTCACCTGCACCCGCTACCAACTCCCCGCCGATCCGGCGCGCTGGCCTCGCACCAGCAACGACACCGTGCCGATCGGGCGGATCCACCCGCACCTGGAGGGGGTTCTGCTGGCAGCCGCCGGGGACGACGGCGAGCTCTGCGTACGGGGCAGCCAGCGGTTCGACGGCTACCTCGACCCCGCGCAGAACCACGGCCGGTTCGTCGAGCACGACGGTCACCGGACGACCTCGGTCGACGGCCCGCCCGGCCCGATGAGCTGGTATCGGACGGGGGACCGTGTCCGACGGGAGGACGGCGAACTGGTCCACCTGGGCCGGCTCGACGACCAGGTCAAGATCCACGGATACCGGATCGAGCTGGGCGAGATCGAGTCCGTCCTGCGCCGGCATCCGGGCGTGCACGAAGTCGTCGTCCTGGCGCTGCCCACCGTCGCCGGGGAGGTCGAGCTGCACGCGCTCTACACCTGCGACACAGTGACGGAGCCGGAGCTGGCCGCGCTGGTGGCCGACCACCTGCCGCCCTACATGGCGCCGGCCCGGTACCACCGGGTTGAGTTCTTCCCGGTCAACGCGAACGGCAAGGTCGACCGTCGGCGGCTCGCAGACGACGTCGGGCTGGTTTGAGCGGCAGCGCCCCCGAAGTTCACGAATCGAGAGAGCAGAGATGCCCATCCCACGGCACGCACCACCCGCCCGCCTACGTTTCCGGTTGATCGGGCCGGTGGAGTTCCACGATGGTGTCCAGTGGCGGGGGATCGGCTCGGCGAAACAGCGCGCCCTGCTGACGATGCTGTTGCTCAAGGCCGACCAGGTGGTCTCGCTCGAACAACTGGTCGCCGAACTCTGGGACGACCAACCGCCGGCCTCGGCCAGCGGCCTCGTCGCCGGTTACGCGTGGCGGCTGCGCCGCGCCCTCGACGACCGCGACGGCCAGTTCCTGACCACCCGCAGCCCCGGCTATCGGCTGGTGGTCGCCCCGGAGACGATCGACATCGGCGAGTGCGAACGGCTGATCCGGCAGGCCCACGCCGATCTCGCGGCCGGCCTGCCGGAAGCCGCCGTCGAAGGGTTTGACGCGGCGCTGGCGCTGTGGCGCGGCGTCCCACTGGCCGATGTCCGGCCGACTCCGCTGGTGATGGCCGAGGTGGCCCGACTGGAGGAGACCCGGATCGCCGCGATCGAGGCCCGCATCGGTGCCGAGCTGGAACTGGGCCGGCACAGCATGCTGCTGCCGGAACTCAAGGTGCTCGTCGGCCAGCACCCCCTACGGGAGGGCCTGCACGCCCACCTGATGACCGCCCTGTACCGCGACGGGCAGCAGGCGGTCGCCCTGGGCGCGTACCGGGACCTGCGTCGGCTGTTGGTGGACGAGCTGGGCATCGAACCCAGCGAGTCGCTGCGGGAGCTGGAACAACGGATCCTGCGCAACGACCCGTCGCTGCGGCTGCACCACCCCGGGGCCCGTCCGCCTGCCCGAGTCGCCACGTCGAGCCCGCAGGCCTCCCGGATCCCCGCTGACCCGGTGACTTTGCACGGGCGGGGCTCCGAGCTGGCGCGGCTGGTCGGCGGGGTGCGGTCCGGGCGGCTCGGCGTGGTCCAGGGCCTGGCCGGCGCGGGGAAGACCGCCCTGGCCGTACGCGCCGCCTACGAGTTGGCTGCGGAGTACCCGGACGGGCTGGTGTTCGTACCCATGGGCGGGGGGATGCCCGACGGGCCGGCGGAGGCCGCCTGGGCGGTGCGGGTCCTTGCCGAGACGATCGGACCTTCACCGACGAGCAACCACCCCGCGTGGAGCTGGTCGACCTTGCTGACCGGCCGTCGGGTTGTGGTTGTCCTCGACGACGTGGCGACCGCCGCGCAAGTAAGTGTGCTCGGGCCGGTGCCGGCCGGCAGCGCCCTGATCGTCACCTCGCGATCCGGGATGACCACTCTCGACGGTGCCGTCCGGGTCTCGGTCGGTTCGCTCGACCTCGAGGACGCACTCGACATGCTCCGCTACCACCTCGGCACCGAGCGGGTGGACGCCGCGCCCGAGGCGGCACGGACGCTGGTGCGGCGCTGTGACGCGTTGCCCCTGGCCCTGCGGATCGCGGCCGCCCGGCTGGCGACCCGGCACAACTGGTCCCTCGCGGCCTTCGCCGCCCGGCTGGCCGATCCCGCTGGTCGCCTCGACGCTCTGGTCTGCGAGTCGATGGCGATGAGGGATTGTCTCGCCTGCGCAGTGCGGGTCCTGGCCCGATACGGCGACAGCGACGGTCTGGCGCTGCGTGCGCTGCGCCTGCTCAGCCAATTGGACCGGTGCACGGTCAGTGTGCCTAACCTCGCCGCGCTGTTGGGGCTGCCTCCGGCCGTCGCCGAGGTTGCCGCCGAACGCATGGTCGACGCGGGTCTCGCTGAGGCACTGCCGGATGGCCGTTACCGCACCACCGAAGTCGTCCGGGCCTATGTCCGTGAGCTGGGTGGCGGCCCGGAGTGTGAGCGGGCCGTCGCTTCGTCGCCCAACTGCCCGCCGCGATCGCCCGGCAGCGCCGGTGTTCCCGGGGCATCCGCCCACGGCAGTGGTGACGTGGGGCCCGGTCAACGGCCCGTGGTGCAGCGGCCTGGATTTCGGCCGCCGGTCAGGCGACGGCGATCGCCTCGATCTCGATGATCCACTTCGGGTCGAAGATTCCGGCGACGATCACCGTCAGGGCCGGATGGTGCGCGCCGAGCACCTCGTTGCGGACCTTGGTGTTGACCTCGGCATGCTGGCGGTCGGCCAGAAAGGTAGTGACCTTAATCAGGTTCTCGACACCCATGCCGGCGTCGGCGAGCACGGCCCGGATGTTGTCCCAGACCAGTCGGCACTGCGCCTCGGGGCTGGACGGGACCTGGCCGTCCCTGGTCTGGGGAATCTGCCCGCTGATGAACAGCATCCGTCCGGCGGTCTGCACCTCCAACGCGTTGTGGTAACCGCCCGTGGCCTCCGGTACCGACTCGGGGTTGATCGGCCTCATCTGCATGGTCTCGATCACGGTGAAGTCCTTTCGATTGTCCGCGGATTCCGGATTTCGGCCTGTGACTTTAGTCTACGGGTCGGTCCGGTGGTCCCGATCCCGGTCGGTCAGGGTGCGCGTCGTTCAGGCCCCTCACCGGTACCCGGACGGGGGTGGGCGTACCCGCGGGGGTATTGGCGTCGAGCCGCCTGGCGCAGTCCGCGGGCGTCCACTCGGGGCCGATTCGGTCAACTGCTGAGTCGGCTGTTGCGCACGGCGGGGGCCGACGTTGTGTGCGGCCCGGGCGGTTGGCTGTGGCCCTGGTCGACGCAGGTCGCGTGTATCCGGTCGAGTGCTTGCGTCATGGCAGTTTGTGCTGGGTGCCGCGGTGAGCGGCGGCGGTCTCATCGCGTGGGCGTCCCGCGCGGCCCCGGGCTGCACTGTACGGCCTGAACGGCGCGCCGTTCCTGTCAGCGCCCGTTGTCGCCTTCGGCGGTGTGGTCACCGCTGGTGTGTGGGGCTGGACCTCAACCCACAGCATCAACGCTGACTCTGTCAGAGGAGGGCGGCGAGCGTCACGGTGTGCTCGTCGTAGGTGTCGCGGACACCAACGGCGGTGCCGCCCAAGCGGCGCCGCTGCCAGCCGGATCGCCCTGAAGCGCCGCGTGCGTCGATCTGGGCTCGCCACGCGCCCGTCGTCCAGGTGGTCGGGTGCCGCAGTGGTCCCAGAACGCGCCCCGCTCGTCATCGTCGCGCCAGGCCGTCCAGATCTCAGTCGCCAGCACGGGCGGTCCGGACGGACGAACCAGGTCGTCGACTGAGGGCCCCAGTGGCCCACCCGCACCGAACGCCCCATAATCGTACAGGTCGTCTTCTTCCTCGTCGAGGTCGGCCAGTTCGGCCGGGTCGGTGGTGCACAGGGCGTGCTCGGCGTCGGAGGAGATCGACTCGAAGCTGGTCCTGTTCACCCCGGAGATCAACAAGCCGTGGCCGCGGCGGGCCGCCAGCAGCAGCCGCCGCTCGCCGTCGGTGAGCCCGAAGGCCTCGCCGACGGCGTCGATGGCCTGCGGTGCCTGCCGCAGCAGCACCTGGGTGGCGGCGTTGGACACCACGGCCTGGCCGAGGTCGGTGCCCAGCACGTCGGCGGCGTCCTGGGTGACGACGGTCAGCCCGGCGTTGCGCTTGCGGGCCGCCTTCGACATGCGGAACAGGAAGCGGGCGCCTTCGCCGTCGCGCATCAGCAGCCACGCCTCGTCGACCACCACGAGCCGCCGCCGCGTGGGGCGGTGCGGGGCGTCGACCGTGCGCCAGATCGCGTCCAGGGCGAGCAGGGTGCCGACGGTGCGCAGTTCGTCGGGCAGGTGCCGCAGCGACCACACGACCAGGTGCCCGACGGGGGCCTGGGTGGTGGGTGCGTCGAACAGGTCGGCGAAGCTGCCCTGCACCCACGGCGCGAGCCGGGCGGCCAGCGTCGCGGCGGCAGGGTCGTCGTCGGCGCGCAGCGTCGCGGTGAGGTCGCGCAGCAGCGGCGCGGGCCGGTGGTGGGTGGCCGGGTCAGCGGTTATCCCGGCGGCCCGGTAGGTGGCGAGGATCGCCCGGTCCAGCGCGGCGCGTTCCGCCGGTGGCGGCTGGTGGCCGAGCAGCACGCTGATGAGGGTGTGCAGGAACAGCCCGCGGCGGGTCAGGACGTCGGGGCGCCGGTCGCCGGCCGGCAGGTCGAGTGGGTTGATCTTCACGCCGGGCAGTCCCAACCGGACGATGCTGCCGCCGACCGCGTCGGCGAGTCGCAGGTACTCGTCCTCGGGGTCCACCACCGCGACCTGCACACCCTGGTAGAGGTTGCGCAGGACCTCCAGCTTGACGAAGTACGACTTCCCGGCCCCGGAGCGGGCCAGGACGATCGAGTTGTGGTTGTCCTGCGTCCAGCGGTCCCACCAGACGATCCCCGAACTGTCGGGGTTGACGCCGTAGAGGACACCGCCGGTGGCCGGCGGGTCGCCGGGCAGCGGAGCGGGCAGGTCCGGGCTCGACAGGGGAAAGGCGGCGGCGAGGGCCTGGGTGTCCATGGTGCGCAGCATCCGCAGCCCGTCCGTGGCCAGGGGCAGGGTGGTGGTCCAGCCGGGAAGCTGCCGCCAGGTCGCGGGCTGCACCTCCAGCAGGGTGGACGCGGCGGCGGCCCGGACCTGCGCGCACGCCTGCAGTAGTTCGTCTTCGGTGCGGGCGTGCACGGTCAGGTACAAGCCGACGCGGAACAGCTTCGCCGCGCCTCGGGCCAGCCGCTCGGCCAGGTCACCGGCATCCGCAGCGGCGGCATCGACGTAGGGGTCGGCCAGCTTGCCGCGCTCGGAGTCGGCCCGCCGGGACGACTCCAGCCGTGCCCGCTGCTTGCGCAGCCGCACCGCGGCGATCGGCGCCGGCAGCGGCTCGATGTACAGCGCGAGGTCGAGCCGGCCCGGCCAGGACAGCAGCGGCTCCAGCCACGCAGGTCCCACCTCGGCCGGGTATCCGGTCACGACGAGGGTGGCGGCGAAGCCGTCGCCCACGCGCAGCCACCGGGGCGTGACCTCGACGGTGGCCGGCGCGACCGCCGACGCCAGCGAGCCCCGCTGGGACTGTGCGCTGTCGCCGCCAGACCTTCTCTTCCTGATCATGGGCTCTTCCTCCTGGTGCGGGTGCGGGTGGGTGCGGCGGCGGTGATGACGGCGTCGGGTCCGGCCAGGCCGCCGGGACGCGGAGGCCGGTACGGGTCGGCCGCGGAGGCCAGGGCGGCGGTGACCGCAGTGCCGTCGAGCACCCGTGGGGTAACCCCGAGGCCGGACAGGGCGCGCACGGTGTCGTCGGCGCGGCGCCGCGCGGCGTGGTGGCCGTGCTCGCCCGCGGCGGTGCGCGTAACGATGAGGACCTGCCGGCGCAGCGGGTCGCGGCGGGCGGCGAGGTCGCCGAGGAACGCGGCGTGATCGCCGCACGCCGCCCGCAGGTGCGGGTGCGGCTGGGCGTGCGCGGCGGCGGCGAGGGCCCGGCTGTGGGAGGCCAGGTCGACCGGTTGCGCGGACACGACGATCTGCGTCGGGGTCGACAGGCTGTTGAGCCACCGACCCCAGCCCTCGATCAGCGCCGCCTGCTCACCGGGGGTGCGCAGCGCGAGGTTCACGGTGGTGGTGCCGACGATCGCCGCCCGCGCACCGCCGAGGCTGACCTCTCCGTCCTCGTCGATGGCGTCGGCGGGCAGCCGCAGCGGCGCCGGCAGCGGCGCCCGGCCGGCCTTGGGGGTCTCGATCCAGTCCGGCGGTGCGCCAGCGTCGGTCGATGCGGCGGTGGACAGTGATCGGGGTGTGCGGGTGTGGCCGATGGCGTGCAGCAGCCACACATCCATGGACAGGCCGTCGCGGCGGCCGAGCGCCAAGCCGGTGACCAGCCCGCCGAGCACCACACCGGCGCCGATCAGGACCGGCGCCGGCACGACGCCGTGCAGCGTGCGCCACGCGGCGTAGAAGCAGAGCGCGCCAGCGGCGACGATCGCCAACTGGTGGAACGTCAGGCCGTAGGCGACCTTGTCGGGGGCGTCGACGTCGGCGTGCACGCGTGCCCTGATCGGCGCTTCGGATTCGGCTCGGGTCATCTGATGGTCCTCCGTAGGGTGTTCAGGCCGGGGATGGTGCGGGCGATCTGCTGCACCACGACGACGCGCACGACCGCGCCGAGCATGGTGCTCGTGCCGCGTCCGGTCTGGCCCGCCCAGCGGGCCATCAGCCCGGGGATCTTGACGGTGGTCCAGAGCAGCACCACCACGACCAGGAGGTTCAGCGTGCCGCCCGGGTCGACGGGCAGGCCGAACACGGGCAGCATGGTCGCCGGGTCGAGCAGTGTCTGCTGCCCCGCGGTGAGGAAGAACGCCTGCGCCACGGGTATCGCCAGGCATCCGGCGTAGGAGCGCCACCAGAGCCGGGCGAGGCCGTCGGTCTGCGGCAGCGCGTGGCAGGCCAGCGCCAGCGGCGCGATGCTCGTCATCACCAGCAGCGCCACGAACCGGCCGATCAGCTGGAACGCGGCCGTCACGACCAGGACGGTGATGAGGAGGATCAGGACCAGGAACAGCAGCGGGACGGTGCGGTCCTGTGCCGCCGCGAGGTGGGTGCGGATCGCGGTGAATGCGCCGTCGCCGTCGTAGCCGCCCTCGCTGATCGCCGCGGTCAGGGCGTTGGCGAGTTCGATGAGCTGATCGCAGGCCAGCTGGGAGAAGTGCGCGGCGGTGAACCCGACGACCAGTCTCGGTAGGAGGTCCTTGACCGTGTAGCGGGACTGTTCGCCGCCGCCGGCGACCATGACGAGTACGCCGGCGGCGACGAACGCCAACACGAAGACGGTGTCCACGATCCAGACCGACCGGCCGGTGAGCGCCTGCACCTGCGGCAGCCCGGTGACCTTCGGTGTGGTGAGCAGGATGCCGGTGATGAGGTCGAAGATGGTGTTCAGGCTGGCCAGGATCGCTGTGGTGAGCCAGTCAAGGGCCTGGTCGAGGAACCATCCCATGATGATCAGCCCCCGACGATGCCCTGGATGACCTGCAGCAGGATCGGTGCGAGGACGGCCAGGCCGTAGCCGATCAGCGCGTTGCGCAGGGCGAGCTTGGCCTTCTCGACCTGCGACGGGTCGCCACCGGCGGTGGCCCAGTACACGCCGGCCAGGACGAGGAAGAGGGTGGCGATGGCGGCCAGGATGCCCATGACCCAGTTCTGCAGGTTGGCGATCACCACCGGCAGCGAGTTCGCCGCCAGGTAGACGGCGCCACCCGGATCGGCGTACGCGGCGGCCGGCACGGCGAGCGACAGGCCGACGCCGGCCAGCGGCACGGCCGCACGCAGGGCGAGACGAACGGCTCGCGGGATTCGGAGAGTGCGGTGTGGGGTGCGGGACATTGCGGTTCACCTCCCGCCGCGCCCCGGCCACGAACAGGCGTGGCCGGGGGGCGGCGATTGCTCGAAGCGGTCCGATGGGACCGCCGCCGGGCGCAGGCGAGGAGCGCGCGAACCGCATGAAGCCCCGGGAGGAGCTCGTCCTCCCTCATGGGTGGGTTGCGGTCATCAATGTGGTGTCAGCGCATCAAGTGGCGCGGCACCCGAGGCCCGCGGATCGCGGCTGCTCGTGTCGCCCGGCAGCGGGCGGGACCGGCGAGCGGTACGGCTCGCGAAGAGTCCCGCACCCCCAAACCGGGATTTGTGAGCCCTCGCGAACACTTCCCCCGCCCACACCGCTCCGGTGCGGTCTCACATCGCAGGTCAGGGCTTGTCTCCCCGACGGCAGCGCGCCAGGCAGGCGAGGGCTCACAGCCGGATCGGAATCGCATGCCTGGGAGCGGTGTGAGCGCCGCCGACGCTCACAGCTCTTGACACCGCCGCCTCGGTCCCCCCTGAGCCGAGTGCTCCCGACGATGTCGGACAGGTCCTCACCGCGGAAGCGGACGGGGCCGAACGGGCGCTCCGCAGGACGTGGCTGCGGGGCAGCTCGACTGGGAATCCGGCGCTGTCCTTCCCGCGTCAACCTGCTCCAGCGCGGGCCCTGCCTTCGCAGCAGCTGCGCCGCGAGCGGCACCGGGCATACGAGAACGGCCGCGGCGCGACGTTGCACGTCGGGCCACGGCCGTTCTCGGCCAGCGGGGTCAGGCGGCTGCTGCGGCGTGCTGCCGGGCGGCTTCGCGGCGGGCGGCCGCGGCACGTCCGGCCCGGCGCCGGCCGCGCTGCTCGGCCCGCTGCCGCAGCCGCTGCGTGGTCTCCGGCGACGCGACCCCGGTCAGCAGGCCGTCGGCGAGGGCCTCGGCGATGCGGCTGTCGATGCGCGACAGCCGCATGCGCAGGGCGTCGACGCTGAGGCCATTGCTCGCGGCGATGGGCTCGATCGCCCGTCGCCCGAGCCGCACGTCGATGTAGGCCTGCTCGTCCTCAGGATCGAGGACCCCGAGAGTCACCGCGCGGCGGACCAGCAGGTCCGGATGCCCGTACGGCACCCGCGGGGTGCGCGGGCCGGGGGCGATGTGCTCGATGTCCTCCACCGGCACGTACTCCTGCTGCTGCAGCCGCAGATCCCGACCGGCTCGCCACGCCGCCTTGCACAGGCTCGCGTACGGCGCGGGTTTGGTCAGGTCCGCCCGGTCGCGCAGCGCGGCCAGGAACCCGGTCAGGATCTCGGCGTCGATGTCCGCCGGGTCGCCGTCGTAGCCCTCGCACAGCTGGCCCGCGTACTGCTGCAGCGCCGGCAGCGCCATGCCGACCGCGGCGACGACCCAGTGCGGCCCGTCGAGCCGGGCGCGGCGGATCAGCTCCCGCCACACCTCGTCACGCGCCGTGTAGGCGCGGGGGTGGCGCAGCAGCCAGTCCCGCAGCGCCGGCAGCGGCATCACCGGCTGCGGGAGCTTCGTGTCGGAGAAGAACGCCGTGCAGTCGAGGACCAGCGGGGCGGGCTCGCAGGTCAGAGCGGCGAAGGCGGTCTCCGCCGCGTCGAGGGCGGACGTCGGCCAGTTCGTAGCGTCGGACGCGCTCATGTCAACACTCCTGTGACACCGAAGGGATGCGATGCCGTCGCCGGCGATGTCGCGGCGATCGGTGTCATCGATTGCGCCACAGAGGGCTCACAAGGAACTGACAGAGCTGCTCAGGGCGCTGTTCGTCGCCCTGACCCCCCGGCCTCTGTCAGTGGCCCGCCGCGCGACGCGGCACCGCCTGTGACCGTCGGCCGCGAGTCTGACAAAGGCCGGTTGACCTGCCCTGTGACACGCCTGACAGAGCCCGTCACCGGGCGGTTCGCGGGCGCTGGCACAGGCGCGCGCCGCGACCGTGTGAGACGGCGTCCGCGATCCCCTCCCTGTCACGCTGATGTGAGACAGCCCGTCTACCAGGGGATACTCTTCCTGGACGGCCCTGAGGAGAGCACATCAGCATGACGTCGAGGCCCCATGAGAGTCTGGATCCGGACGCCCGGCCCCAGCGGCGGACATTCACCGCGGAGTTCAAGGCGAGGATTCTGGACGAGTACGAGTCGGCGCCGGATGCGGCGGCTCGCGGGGCGATTCTGCGCCGGGAACGGCTGTACGGTTCACACCTTCTCGACTGGCGCAAGGCGCGGGATGCCGGAGCCGCGGCCGGCCTGACGGACCGGCGGCAATCGGCTGCGCGGGCGGCGAAGAAGGCCGAGAACGCTGAACTTTCCCGTCTTCAGCGGGAGAACGCCCGCCTGCAGGCCGAGTTGAACAAGACCCAGACCGCGTTGTCGATCATGGGAAAAGCTCACGCGCTCTTGGAACTGCTCTCCGAGAGCGCGGATGCCGTGGCGATGCCGAACTCGTCCTCGCCGAGGCGCAGGCGGCGCTGACGCCGTTGTGGGGCATCGCGCCCGCGTGCCGGCTGACCGGCCTGTCCAGGGCGACGCTGTATCGCCGTAGTGCCCCGCCGCTGGTCTCCCGGCCACGGGCGCCGCGTAAGCCGCCGCCGTCCGCGCTGACCGAGCCTGAACGCCGGCAGGTCCTGGACCTGCTCAACAGCCCGCCATACGTGGATCTGGCCCCGGCGCAGGTGTGGGCCCGCGAACTCGACGAGGGCCGCTGGTGGTGCTCGGAGTCCACGATGTACCGGATTCTGCGGGCCGCCGGGCAGACCGGCGAACGCCGCAGCCAGGCCACCCATCCGGCCCGGACCAAACCCGAACTGGTCGCCGACGCCGCGAATCAGGTGTGGTCGTGGGACATCACGAAGCTGCGCGGCCCGGTCAAGGGCGTCTGGTTCCACCTTTACACGGTGATCGACATCTGGTCCCGCTACGTCGTCGGGCACATGGTCGCCGCCCACGAGGACGGCCAACTCGCCGAAGCGCTGATCGCCGACGCCGCCGCCCGCGAACGCGTGAACCCCGATCAGCTGACCGTGCACGCCGACCGCGGCGCCGCGATGACCAGCAAGACCGTCACCCAGCTGCTGACCGATCTCAAAATCGGCCGCAGCCACAGCCGGCCCAAGACCTCCAACGACAACCCGTACATCGAGGCCAGCTTCAAGACACTCAAGTACGACCCCACGTTCCCAGAGCGGTTCGGATCGATCCAGCACGCCCGACAGCACTGCGAAGCGTTCTACAGCTACTACAACCACGAACACCGGCACTCCGGGATCGGCCTGCACACCCCGGCATCGGTCCACCACGGCACCGCCGGACAGATCCGTGAACAGCGGCAACGCACCCTCGACGCCGCCTGGGCCGCACATCCCGAACGGTTCGGACGCCGCCGTCCCCAACCACCCCGGCTACCGGACCGGGCATGGATCAACAAACCCGACAACAGCCACCCGGAACAGGCCGTGACCTCGGCCGGAGCCCCTCTTCCACCAGCACAAAGCTAAACAAAATCAAGAAATTGTCTCAGTTGACTTGACAGGTTCCGATCTCACAGGGGACTCGCAAGGTCTGTTGTGACAATCCGGTCGGCTCACAGCGCCGCTGTCACAGCCCGGTCGCCGACGGCCCGCCCGAGCGGCAGTGCCCGTGACAGGCGCAGGCGCCCTGTCACGGCCTGGACACCCCGCACCCTGTGACAGGCGGCGCCGCGCCGGTGACATCGCCCCCGGCACGCGGCGCTCGACGACGTCTCACAGTGCTGGCCACAGCGCTTGTCCACCTCAACGTCCGAAGCGTTCTCCGCACCGGCGCCGGCACCCGTCAGCACCTTCTGTCAGTGACACAGCGTCACTGACAGAAGGCGAGTGGGGATCGAGCCGGTTCCGTCGCGCTAGGGCGGCTGCCATGGCTGTCGTCACGTCGCGCGCGCCAGACAACGCAACGGAAATCAGGACAAGCTGGTGCCGGGGCGCCCGCTGTGTGCACCTGTGGGTTCGGCAAGTGTTCGCCAGGGCTCACAAAACCCGGTTTGGGGGTGTCAGCGCTTCACGGCGCGGCGCGGAGCCGACACCACATGAGCGAGCACACGCCGCACCCGCACCACCAGGACGGCCACACCGAATCGGCCGACTCCACTCTCATCGACCTGGTCGCCGGCGACCCGCCGGTCCCGATCACGGTCTGGCGCACGGCCCGCACCGACGCCGAAACCCACACCAGCCTGCCCACCCGTCTGGCCTACCGCCTCGTCGCCGCGTACAGCCGGCCCGGGGAGGCGGTCGTCGACCTCACCACCGACCACGCCCTGGCCCCGGTCTGCGCCCGAGGCGGGCGCCAGCACCACCGCGCCTGGTTCACCGACAGCTCCACCCTGGTCATCGGACCCGCCGCCACCGGCCAGCCGGCGGCCACGACCGTGACCGACCCGCTCACCGCCCCCGGCGAGGCGGAGGCCGGCGACACGCAGGACCCGCCCGAGCTGGTCGACTGGTTCGGCGACGACCTCACCGACCCCGACCTGCCCGGCGCCGACGCCGCGGTCGTCCGGCCACCCGACGACGGTCCGCTCGACGCGGCCACCAGCCTGGTGGTCGCCACCTGGCCGCTACACGAGGCCGACACGACCGCCCGGGTCCGCCTCGCCTGGCTCCTCGCCGCCTGCGCGCGGCTGCTGCGCCCCGGTGGCTGCCTCGTCCTCGTCGTCGGCGTACCCGCCGGCACTCAGCCCACGCCGGAGGACTTCGGCCCGCTCGTGGCCGCAGCCTCCCGGGCCGGGCTGGGCTACCTGCAGCACATCGTCGCCGTCGAGGCCGACACCGACGGCGACCAGTTCGTCTACCACGTCGCCGACAAGGAACTGCTCACCCTGGCCCACGCCAGCCCCGAGCAGTGGTCCGTCGCCCACCTGCGGGTGCACGCCGACCTGATGGTCTTCACCCCGCACCCGGCTCCCGCGGCCGAGTCGCGGCGGCGCCGCGACCGCGACGGCGGTGAGCGCCGTGCCTGAGCACACGAACCGCGAGGCCGACGGCCTGTCGGTGTGGGCCACCGCCCAGTCGACCGGGCCCGTGCAGCGACGCGGCCGGTACGTGCCGGAATCGGTCAAGCACCCCGCCCGGATGCTTCCCGCGATCGCCGCCCACGCCATCGCCGCCTACACCCAGCCCGGTGACCTGGTCCTGGACCCGATGTGCGGCATCGGCACCACCCTGGTCGAGGCCGTCCACGCCGACCGCGACGCCTTCGGCATCGAGTACGAGCCGCAATGGTCGAACATCGCCGACGCCAACATCCGCCACGCCCACGACCAGGGCGCCAGCGGACGGGCATCGGTCATCCGCGGCGACGCGACCCGACTGATGTCCCTCGTCCCGAAGGCCCTCACCGGGCAGGTGGCGCTCGTGGTCACCTCGCCGCCGTACGGCCCGACCGTCCACGGCCTCGTCCGACCCACTGCCGATGGGGTCGTCAAGTACGACGACCGCTACGGCGAGGACAAGGGCAACCTCGCCTACCGCGACCTGACCGGCCTCGCCGACGGCTTCGCCCAGATCCTGCGCGGCTGCGCCACCCTGCTGCGACCCGGCGGCGCCGTCGTGGTCACCGCCAGGCCGTGGCGCAAGCGCGGCGAACTGGTCGACCTGCCCAGCGCCGTCATCGCCGCCGGCCTGCGCGCCGGACTCGTGCCGACCGAGCGGTGCGTCGCCCTCCTGGCCGCGGTCCGCGACGGGCAGCTCGTCGCCCGCCCGTCGTTCTTCCAACTCCAGCAAGTCCGCAAGGCCAGGGCCGGCGGCATGCCGATGCACCTCATCGCGCACGAGGACGTCCTGATCTTCGCCAAGCAGGCGCCGCCGCAGGACGGAACCGGGGTGGTCGCGTGAGCGCGCCCACCCACCGCTACCTGTCCCTGGGCGCCGGCGTGCAGAGCTCCACGCTCCTGCTGCTCGCCGCCCAGGGCACGATCCCCGGGTTCGGCGCGGCGATCTTCGCCGACACCGGCTGGGAGCCGGCAGCAGTCTACCGGCACCTGAACCGCCTGACCGGCATCGCGAAACAAGCCGGCATCGAGGTCGTGCGCGTCAGCACCGGTGACATCCGGGCTGACGCGCTCGACCCAGGCCACAGGTTCGCCTCCATGCCCCTGTTCACCCTGGGACCCAACGGCGAGCGGGGCATGGCCCGCCGGCAGTGCACCGGCGAATACAAGATCAAACCGATCAAGGCGGAGGTGCGGCGCCGGCTGGGCTACCCGCACCCCGCGCGTGTCCCGGCCGGGGTCCGGGCGGAGATGGCGATCGGGATCAGCCTCGACGAGATCGGCCGGGCCCGGGACTCCGACGTCGCCTACATGCGCAACGTGCACCCGCTGCTCGACCTGGGCTGGCGACGCACCGACTGCCTGCGCTTTCTGGCCGGGCACGGCCTCGCCGACACCCCCAAGTCGTCGTGCGTGGGATGCCCGTTCCACGACGACGGCTTCTGGCTGGGCCTGCGCGAGCGCAGCCCGCAGGAGTGGGCGGACGCGGTCGCCTTCGACCGCGCCATCCGCAACGGCTCCGCGCGGGCCAACGCCGACGGGCACCCGCTGCGCGGCCAGTTCTTCCTGCACCGGCAGCGGGTGCCGCTCGACAAGGTGGTCCTGCGCCCGCGACCACAGCCGGCGGATGCCCCTGGTTGTGGTCCGTGGACCTGCCCCCACGACGAGCCGGCGACAGCCGGCCCCGGACGCGGGGAGGTGGCGTGAGCATTGCCCACACCACCGCCCCGCGCATCGGATCGGTCTGCACCGGATACGGCGGACTCGACATGGCCGTCGAACTGGTGCTCGGCGGCCGGCTCGCCTGGTACGCCGAGACCGACCGGCACGCCGCCACCGTCCTGGCCCACCACTGGCCGCACGTCGCCAACCTCGGCGACATCCGCACCGTCGACTGGACCCGCGTCGAACCTGTCGACGTGCTTACCGCCGGGTTTCCTTGTCAGGACATCAGCAACGCCGGAAAACGCGCCGGCATCACCGGCGAGCACTCCAGCGTCTGGAACCACGTCGCCGCCGCCGTTCGCGTCCTTCGACCGCGGCTGCTCTTCGTGGAGAACGTCGCCGCGCTCCTGCGGCGAGGACTCGACGTCGTTCACGCCGACCTGGCCGCGATCGGGTACGACACGAGCTGGCTATGCCTACGCGCATCCGATGTCGGCGCCGCCCACCGCAGAGACCGGCTGTTCCTGCTGGCCACCCCCACCACCACCGGAGGGGGTGCGGACGTTGCCGACACCGTGCGCCCGTGACGGCAAGGGCCCCGGCCACCCGTACGGCCTGCCGGACCTGGTCGAGCCGACCGGCACCCGCCACGGCCTGCTGCCGACGCCGACCGCGGTGGCCTACGGGTCGAACATCTCCCCCTCGGTGGGGGCGGCCCGCCGGCCGTCCCTGGCCGGCATCGCCTCGCGGCTGCTGCCGACGCCGAGAGCCAGCGACACCGGCACCCAGGGCCGGCGGGCCGGCGCCGGATGGCGACCGCCGCTGTCGCAGGTGCTGCTGCCCACCCCCAGGGCGACCGACGGCACCAAGGGCTGCCCCGGGCAACGCGGGTCGCACGGCGACCTCACCCTGCCGTCGGCAGCCGTGCAGGTTCCGGTCCGGACGCTGCCCACTCCGCGCGCCTCCGACGCACACGGGCCGGGCAGGCACGGTGACGGTGGCGCGGACCTGCGCACCACCGTGGCCGGGCTGGGCCAGCCCGACGCCGACCGGTGGGGGGTGTACGCCGCGGCGGTGGCCCGGTGGGAGCTGCTGCTCGGCCGCCCGGCGCCGGAGCCGACCCAACCGGGGCGGCACGGCAAACCGGTCCTCGCGCCGCCATTCGTGGAATGGCTGATGGGCCTGGACACCGGCCACGTTACCGACCCCACGCTCGCGGTGCCGCGCACCGCCGCGCTGCGGGTCCTCGGCAACGGCGTCGTCCCCCAACAGGCAGCCGTCGCGCTGCGGCTGCTGCTGTGCCCACACCGGTGGGCGGTGCGGCATGACTGATGCCACCGCGCTGGAGCACTACCGGTACCGGCGGCTCGGCCCGGTCGAGCTGTATCTCGGCGACGCCCGCCAGGTGCTCGCCGCGATGCCCGACGCCAGCGTCGACTCCATCGTCACCAGCCCGCCGTTCTGGTCGCTGCGCGACTACGGCACCGGCAGGTGGCACGGCGGCGACCCCGCCTGCCACCACCCGCTACCGGCGCCACGGCGGGTCGACGGGGCGTCCTGCGGCCTGTGCGGCGCGACGTGGGGCGACCCGCAGTACGGGCTCGAACCGACGGTGAACGAGTACGTCGACCGCCTCGCGGCCGTGTTCGACGAAGCCATGCGAGTACTCGACCCGGCCGGAACGCTGTGGCTCAACCTCGGCGACAGCTACACCGGCGGCAGCCGCCGCGCGTACGACACCCGCAGCGGCATCGCCGGCACCCGCCAGCTGCCCGCGGTCCGCAACGGCTCGCCGTTGCCGGCGAAGAACCTGATCGGCGTGCCCTGGAGGGTGGCGTTCGCGCTGCAGGCGCGCGGATGGTTCCTGCGCAACGCGGTCATCTGGTCGAAGACGAACCCGATGCCCGAGTCCGTGCGTGACCGCCTGTCCACCACCTACGAGATGGTGTTCCTGCTCACCAAGTCCCATTCCTACTACTTCGACCTCGACCCGATCCGAATACCGCTGGCTCGCCCGGAAGCCGCCGACGGCACCCGGATCATCGGCGGGGCAGGCAAGGGCCGCACGGGCGGGATCGGCGCCACCGCCCGCCGCCGGGGCGCCACCGCCTACGGCAGCGGCAAGTACGCAGCCGAGCAGACCGGCGCCGAGCCGCGAGCCGGTCGGGGCAACCTCGTCCCCCTCGGCCACGCCCACACCGCCGCCCACCCCAAGGGGCGAAACCCCGGGGATGTGTGGCGCATTGCGACCCGCCCCTACCGGGGGTCGCACGTGGCGCCGTTCCCGATCGACCTGCCGCTGCGGGCGATCGCGGCCGGCTGCCCGCCCGGCGGACGGGTTCTCGACCCGTTCTCCGGCGCCGGAACGACCGGACTCGCCGCGCTCCGCCTCGGTCGGCGCTACCTCGGCGTCGACGTGCGCTCCGAATTCCACGAAGAGACGATCATCCGGCTGCGCCCGTACCTGCCCGACGACACGTCGCGGGAGGAGGGCGGGTGAGCCTGCGGACCGTGCCCGTCACCTTCGCGCAAGCATGCGCGTTCGTGCAGGACTGGCACCGACATCACCGGCCGCCACGCGGCCACAAATTCAGCATCGGAGCAGCCCGCCAGGACAACGTCCTGGTCGGCGTCGCCGTCGTCGGCCGCCCCATCGCGCGGATGCTCGACGACGGCCTGACCCTCGAGGCGACCAGGGTCGCCACCGACGGCACCCGCAACGCCAACTCGCTGCTCTACGCCGCAGCCTGGCAGGCGACCCGAGCCCTCGGCTACCGACGCCTGGTCACTTACACCCAGCACGGCGAATCCGGAGCCAGCCTCCGAGCGGCCGGGTGGCGCGTCGTCGCCACCCGGCCGCCCGCACCCGGCTGGTCACGCCCCAGCCGCCCCCGCGCCGATCACGGCACCGCGCACATCGGCCGCCAGCGGTGGCACGCCCCGAACTGAACGCCCTCGTCCCCGGCCTCCACCCATTTCCCCGACCACCCTCGCCCGGGCGGGCGGCACGCCGTCGGCTGCCGCCCGCCCGGCTCATCTCATGGTCACGAAGGAGAGACACCATGTCCAGCAACCCGCCTCATCAACCGGCTGCCACCTCGACACCGGGCAGGCGCGCGCCCTCGCGCCCGCGCCGCCGCCAACGACGGACCTTCCCCGTGTTCATCGTGCGACCCGCGACGATCCCCACCCCGCCCTTGACAGCCGCGCAACGTAACCGACGTCGGGCAGCCGACCAACTCGCCAGCGAGCTGACCGACGCCGCCCGGCAGGGCCGACAGTGCCACTACAGCGAGCTGGCCTTCGTCGCACCGATGAATCTCATTCCCGAAACGCCCACGATCATCGCCGAGGCATCGCAGGTTGCCGCCGCACCGCCGCCCGCCAGCCTGCGGGTAGGCCGAAACCTACGCGGCGAGCCCGTCGCGGTCGTGCTGCACGGCGACCGATGGAGCCTGGTCGTGCAACCTAACCGCGCGGCGGCAGACCGGCCCGCAACCAGCTGGGCCTTCCTCGACGGCTACGGCCAGGCTTTCGACATGGCCTACCTCGTCTTCTGCTTCGACGACGACCCCAGCGTCCTCGGCGTCACCTGGACCGACATGATCAACCACGTCCTGGCGCTGGCCTCCTGAATCACCTCCCAGAGCAGCCTGTCCACCACACCCACCCTGCTCATCCCCAGCCTGCCCGCCACCGCGCCGGCAACGCGGAGGCGGGCAGGCGCCGGATGTGGTCCGAACCGCCACCCTCGGCCGCCACGCTCGCGCAGGACCCGCCGACGGCCCGAAGTCCGCACCGGGGGCAGCCGGGGGTGACGTCGCCGCTGCTGGTTTCCGTACCCGCCTGAGACAACAAGCGCCCACGCGCGCGCAACGTCTGACGGCTCCCCCTGCCAACGGCCACCTGTTTCTCCACGGGCGGCCAGTTGTTCTCCCCGCTGTCCGCCACGTCTTCTCCCTGCCGGCGGCCACGAGACATCACCGTGCGCAGACCCAGTCGAACCGCGTCCAGCTCGCTCAATGACCGTCTGAGAAATGTCAGGAGTACCCGTCCGTGAACAGCGGCAACACCAACCGCAGCGACACGCCCGACATCCGCGACCCTCGTGGCGAGGTGTGGACCGAGGAGCGCATCCGCGCCCTCGGCGCGATCACCGACCTGCCCACCGCCGGCCGCGTCTTCGGCCTGGGCCGCGCCCTGTCCTACGAACTCGCCCGCACCGACAGCTTCCCCGCGCCCGTCCTGCGCGTCGGCGCCCGCTACAAGGTGCCCGTCGCCGGCATCCTCACCGCCCTCGGCCTGCAGCCCCCGCCCGGCGACTTGACCCCGGGCGGCATGCGAAGCGTCGATCACCAACGGCAAATCAGCAGCATCCGCCCGCCGCACAACGGCGTCGACAGGAAGGCCGAACCGTGACCCGCGCCCGCAGCCCCGAAGGGGCCCTCACCAAACGCTGCACCTGCACCGACCCCGACACCGGCAAGCGACTCGGCAGCCGGTGCCCGAAACTACGCCGCCCCGGCGGCGGCTGGCACCCCACCCACGGCGCGTGGGGATACCAGATCGAACTGCCCATCCGGCTCACGCAGCCGCGCCGGCAACTGCGCCGCTCCGGCTTCGACAGCCGCGACACCGCCACCGCCGAACTGCGCCACGCCCGCGCGCTACTGGACCTCGCCGACGGCGACCACGACCTCGCCATCGAAGTCGCAGACCTGCTGCACGCCTGCCGGCCCGGCACCCCGCTGCCCGACCGCGAGACCGTCGCCGCCCGCATCCGCGCCGGCGTGCCCGCATCCGTGCCCACCACCACCGGCGAATACCTGACCGCCTGGCTGCAAGGACGGCGCGGGCTGGCGGAGAAGACCGTCCGCGGCTACTCCGACCACATCCGCCTGTACCTCGTCCCTCACCTCGGGAAGATTCCCATCCAGAACCTGCGCACCGCCCACATCGAGGCCATGTTCACCGCGATCGGCCACCAGCAGGACGCCATCCGCGCCGCCCGCGCCAGCACCGACCCCGACATACGCGCGAGCGTCAAAGGCGTGCGGCCGATGGAAGCCGCCAGCACCCAGCGGCTCTACGCCACCCTGCGCAAAGCCCTCAACGACGCCGTCGTCCGGGCCAAGCTGATCCCCACCAACCCCGCCCTCGGCGTCGAACTACCCACGGCCAAGCGACCCAAGGCGCGGGTGTGGACTGTCAAGGCAGTCGAGCACTGGCAGGCCACGGGCAAACGGCCGAGCCCAGTGATGGTGTGGATGCCCGCACAGGCCGGGCGGTTCCTCGACTACACCGAACGACACGACATCGTCCTCTACGCGATGTTCCTGCTCATCCTGCACCGCGGCCTGCGCCGCGGGGAGGCGTGCGGCCTGCGCGACCACGACGTCGACCTCGACGCCGGCTACCTCACCGTCGTCGAACAGATCACCACCGTCGGCTACACACCCATCACGCGACCCGTCAAGAGTGACGCCGGTGACCGGATGGTTCCCCTCGGCCCCAAGACCATCGCCGTCCTGCGGGCCTACCTCAAGATGCGACGCCGCTGGCAGAGCGTCAGCGGCGACGACTGGCCCGACACCGGCCTGTTCTTCGTCCGCCCCGACGGCAAGCCCTGGCACCCCCAGACCATCAGCGACCGCTTCGACCACCTCATCGCCAAAGCCGGGCTGCCGCCCGTGCGGCTGCACGACCTGCGCCACTGCGCCGCCACCTACCTTCGCCACGGCGGCGCCGACATGAAGGAGGTCCAGGAAACCCTCGGCCACTCCACCATCGGCCTGACCTCCGACACCTACACCAGCGTCATCCTCGAACTCGAACGCGGCAGCGCCGACGCCGCTGCCGACCTCATCCCCCGCGACGACCGAGCCGCCTAACGGCAGCAACCCCGCTACCGGCCGGAGGAGCCGACGCGCCACTGCACCGTGCGCCGACGACGAAACCGGCCCCTCCCGCCCCCGGGAGGGGCCGGTTTCATCCGTTGCCGAGCACGGCAGGTCATCCGGCCATCCTCAGAGTCAGATCAGGCCATCGGGGAGCGCGAGCGCCGTCCCGGCGGGCGCGCTGGAAGATCACCGGTCACGTCGCGGACGAATTCGTGACCGTCCCGCTCGCCGCTGGGCGGGGCTATCGCCCCGTCAGCCGCTCTGATGCACGCGTTGCTTCACGCGCCCGGAAGGACGCCGTCGAATGCCTCGTCGTACCAGAGGGCCACGTTGTGCTTACGCAGGATGCCGTCGACGCGCGTCAAGAGCAGCCAGTTGCCGTCCTGCACGAGTGCGGCGTCCTCGGGCCGCTCGCGCAGAATTCGGGCGATGGTCGCGAGCATGGTCGGGATCCCCTTGTCGCTCGTGTCGTCGGCGCGCATGCGGAAGCCGATGTTGACGTAGGTGTCTGGTTCCCACTCCCAGCGGGAGTCGTCGTCGTCCTCGGCGTCGTAGTAGCCGTTGCTGCCCGCGGTGATGCTGACCGCGTACCCGCACTGCTCGTAGAGGTCGGCGCTGAGCAGTCGTGTGTGACCGGGGAGCGCCGGCTTCTCGGTGGCATCGGGAGCGGCGAGTTCGGCCACCCGGTCCAGCGGGATGTCGCCCGCCAGGGTCAGTCGGAACTCGATAGCCATCGTGCGCTGCCTCCTTCAGTCCCGGCGTACGATCTGCACGATCTCACGGCTCGGGGTCACCGCCACCAGCTCCTTCAGCCCTGGTATGGGCCAGTCGTCGAACTGCTTGCGCAGGGCCGCGGGGTCTCCACGCCAGTCCTGGAGGTTCAGCACCACCCGCTGCGTCTGCTGCTCGTCGACCTTGTGGGTGACCTCGCTCCAGATGCCCCGGACCGGCTTGGACGCGGTGGGAGAGTAGCAATCGAAGACGTGGCCTTCGATCAGATAGTCAGGATTCTTGTCCGGGTCTCCCGTGTCGCGTGTGTCGGCCCGGGCGTCTGCGACCTCCTGCTTGGTGGGGTTCTGGTGGAGGCGGTAGCCCTTGCCAGCAACAGTGTCGGCGCACTCGTTCTCGAGCTGGACTGAGCGTTGCGCCACCACGGACTTCTGGTTGCGGGAGATTCTTGTCTGCGGCCCGGTCGGCGATCCGCCTGGGACACCGGTCGGCTTCCTGCTCCAGGATGTCGGTGCCGTGTCAACGGCCGCAGTACCGTGGTGGTGAGGTGTAGGGCTGGCCGGTATTGGACCGCCAGCCCCCCTCAGTTTCCCGAGGACCCTAGCTGTCGCGCGTCGGCGATCGCCGCTTCGGTGAACTGCCGCGTAGCACTGGTGCGTTGAGCGACCAGCACCAGGACCTGCTTGATGCTCTCCAATGCCTGCAGCAGCGGCCCCGGCTGCCCGCCCTGCAGGACCATGGCGACGAGCTGCTGCGCCTCGCGGACCTGGGCGATGGCACCTGTGGTTGCGTCACGGGCGCTGTCAGCCGCGCTCACCACGGGTGCCAGCGCGGCAATCGTCTCCTGCGGGGTGGCCTCGCGGGGCACCGCAGCGGTTGCCTTCGCCGCCTCACCAACCGACCCGGTGAGGCTACCCAGGCCGTCCTGGATCCCGTTGATCGCCTTCCGCACCCGGACCATGCCCGCAGCTACTGCGGCGAAGCCCGCGCCCGCGGCCCGCACTGTGACCTCTTGGGCCTGACTGTCAGCGGCGGCTGCGAGTCCCCGCGCGCGCTCCACGCCGGCCATCAGTGCGCGGAACTCACCGGCGATCTTCTCGATGTGCGACACGAAGCACACTCTCCCAGTCGGAGACAGCGAAGGTCTTCGACCGCTGAAGCTACCGGGGCGCCCTCGGGGTTACCAGATGCTGCTGGGATGCGGCTGCCGGGGCCCGGGGTGGTTGTTGAACCGACCGACTCAGTGTGGTGGCTTTTCGTCGCGCCGCTGGGTCGGTGTTCTGGTCAGGGCTGAAAGTCGTCGTGGACGGTGACCCGGGACAGCTCGTAGCTGTCGGCGGTGCGCCAGTAGTGCATGCGGCGGGCGGAGGCGGTGCCGCGTTGCAGGGCGACGCGCCAGCAGGTCGCCCCGTCCGGGCGGGTGAGGTAGGGGCTGCCGTTGCTGCCGGTGCGCAGTTGGTGCAGGTCCCGGCCGGCGAGGTGCGGTGCCTGGCCGGTGAGGACCTCGACGACGACGGACACCACCTTGGCGCGGCTGACGCCGTGCAGGGTGTTCAGGGAGGTGAGAAAGCCGGGCGCGAGGCGGTAGTCGGCCAGCGGCTTGTCGGCCTTCTCGGCGGCGGGAATACGTCGTGCCCACTCGGTGTAGACCTCGTGGCGGAACTGGTCCTCGTCTTGGAGGAACGCCGGACCGTCACTGCCAGGGTGGTCGCCGACCTGGTCGCTGCGACTCTGGTGGCCGCGCAGCTGCTTGACCGCGTGTTGGCGGGCCAGGTCGGCGGTGCGGTAGCGGGTTTGCAGATTCTCGATGCGCTGGTGTGCCCGGGCGAGTTCGTCCTGCAGGCTTGCGGCGTGCACCCGCAGTGCCTCCAAGTCCCGCTCGGCGTTCTCCCGCGCCGCCCGCTCGGCGTGCAACGCCGCGCGGTCGGTTGCGGCACGTGTCAGCGCGGCGGGACCCGGCACGGCGGCCGCGGGTGTGCCCGCCGGACCAGCCGGCGGGGGCACCGGTGAGTGACCGCGCGCCAGGTCCAGGGGTGTGGCCTGCCGCGGCACCCCGGCCACCGGGGGAAGCGGGGCCGCAGCGCGCGTCTGGGCGCGGGCGACGGGCATCTCGTTCGCAGGTGGCGGCAGCCAGGGCGGCCCGTCCGGCAGCAGGCTGGGCGCGGGCACGGGCGCCTCGCCGTCGACGGTGTCGACCCGCAGCCTCAGCTCGGCGGCGTCGAGGGCGGTGATACGGGCCGCCACGGTCTCGCCGGTGGTGAACAGCTCGCCCATCGAGTCCTGCGGATTGGCGGTGACCGCGTCCCGGTGCACCTCGACGGTGACGCCCGGCAGTAGCCGCAGCGTCACCGTGTCGGCGGTGACCGCGACGACGTCGGCCCAGACCACGTCCCCGACCCGGTAGGCGTCGACCACGGCGGCGCGCGCCACAACGGGGGAGGCAAAGCGCAGCCCCGCGCGCAAGTCGAGACGCCGCGACGCCAGGTCGTAGAGCCCGGTGACGTGCTGCCCCTTGGTGAGGACGCGGTGCAATGGCACACCGGCAACGGTCAGCTCCTCCCACACCGAGGCCATCATCGCGTCGTCCAGCCGGACCAGTGCCCGGGAACCGACGATCCCCTCCACCGTGCCGCTGCGCTGCTGGGCCTGCTGGCCGGTGGCCAGCGGCCCCAGGCCGGCCGCCGCCGCAGCGGTGAGGGCGTCGCCGACGAGTTGGCCGGTGACCCGTTCCCGGTCATCACGGGAGTAGGCGAACCGCAACCGGGCACGACCGGGGTCTGTGATCCAGTCGCCGCTGACCGGATACACCCGCCCGGCACCCCCGTACACCTGGGTCGAGGGCGGCATCGCGTGGGAGAACGCCCAGGACAGGCCGCTGGTGGGCAGCACCACGACCTCCGCCAGACCGCTGACCGCCTCGGCGACGGCGTCGGGATCGCCGAACGGCTCCGTCTGCCCGGATGGGATCGTGACCACCACCACCGGCCAGCCCCGCCGCGCATTTACCAGCCAACCCGCCAGTTGCGCTGCTTCGGCTTCCGACCTGATCCGACGCACTCGCGACGGTGGTGTCCTGACGGCGGTGGTCATGGCCGCGCTCCGCGCGCGGTCACCGCGGCTCGAGAAGCAGCCTTCGCACCCGCAGGTCCGCGACGTGCGCCTCCGGCGGCGATTGGGGGTCGTAATCCGCGCGGAATGGCTGCCCGCCGGCGCCGAGACGCAGTGGCGTCTGCACCAAGGGCGCCCAGATCCGAGGGCCGCGGACCTGCACCTCGTCGACTAGGGCGGCGCCAACCGCGCCGGCGACGCCGGCTTTCGCGGTGGCCCCCGCCTCGGTGGGCTGTCCGACGCGGGAGAGCACGTAGTGTGGGCGCGCGACGCGCACCGCTGCGGCAGGCGCCGCCGGCCCGGAATAGTCGCTCACGCCACACAGTCTGTGACCCCTACGCCACCGACACCAGTCATTGCGGCTTACGGCATCCCCGCCACCTCTCGCGACCGCAGTGCAGCCGTGCGGGCGCGGAAGTTTGTGGAGCGATCTTTTCCGATCTGGACACGCCAGAGCGTCCGTGATCGAGTGAGCACTTCGAGCAGAATGGAGACGCCGGTGGAGCGACTCAAGGGTTGGGCTGCCTACAACGCCAGTAGCGAGCCAGGCCGACAATGGCAGCTCGGAAACCCCGGATCCATGGCGCGGCACGACCAAGTACAGGACGCCGAGAGCAAGCACTCTTCGGATGAATACAACGTCCTGTTCCTTCCCGGCGGGGCTCCAGCCGACCAGATCGGCAACCTGGTCGCATGGTGCCCAAGGCTTGATTCGGTTGTCGTTCTCAAACGCGGAACGACACTCCGGACTGCCCAGGCAGCCATGCTGACACCGGAGCCACGCCTTGGGACGTTGCAGGCGATCTTTAGTTCCCTCGAATCCACCGACTCGCCCCCGCTGCCCTAGTGCCGCGTCAGGCAAGGTTTGCCTCGTTCCTGTCAGACTGCTCAGGTGATCGTCAGACTTGCGGGAGAGCAAGACTTCCATGGCTTCCTTGATCTGGCGGCCCAGGTCGAGTGCTGCTTCGGTCCGATGGTCGAGGATCTCGCCTTTCATGACGCTGTGCGCAAGCACGTTCGTCGGTCCACGGCGCTCGTCGCTGTTTCCTCGGAGCCGGATCTCCTGGGTGGGCTGTTATTCGCGGCGAAGGCCCCGTCCTACCACGTCCACTGGCTTGTCGTGTCGGAGCGGTCACGGGGGAAGGGCGTCGGTCGTGCGCTGATGGCGGACGCAATGCGCAGGTTCGTGCGGGGCCCAGGCACCGTTGAGGTGGTCACCTTCGGGGCCGATCACCCTGGTGCTTCCGTCAGCGGTGCACGCATCTTCTACGAACGCCTCGGTTTCGCCCCTGCCGAGGCTGTTGATCCGGGTCCGGAAGGTGGTTCCCGGCAGGTCTTCCGCCTGGCCGCCACCTGAATCATGCGACGCTGGCCCGGTGACGACGTTGTGCAGGCGCTCGTCGGCGGTGTGATTGTTCCGCCAGATGATGTAACGGCGGATCATGCTGCCCTGGGCCTTGTGGCTGGGGTGGCCGGTGCCGTCGAGGGTGAAGTAGCGCAGGGCGGCGAGCGTCTGGTGCAACGACTGGCTTGCTGCGCCTGTCACCGGTCCTCACGGGCATGCACATGTTGGCGCGCGGCGCAGTCCTGCCATATCCGCCCGAGGTGGCTGATCATCCGGGCTGTCGCCGGATGCCCGGGGTGGGCACGGCGGTGAGCGGTGATGGTGTCGGCGAGCAAGTCGCGGGCGCGGGTGCAGTGACCAAGGTCGTGCAGGACGACAGCGAGGCTGGCCTGGGTGGCGAGGGTGGGGTGGGCGTCGGGGCCGGCGGTGGTCGCGAGTTGCTCGGCGAGGTGGCGGTACAGGTGGTATGCCCTCTGGTGGTGACTTGCGAGCCGGTGGGCGGTGGCGAGGGTGTGCAGGCCGGCCAGGGTCGCAGCGGCGGTGGGGCCATGCAGGTGGGTGTGGGCTTGGTGGGCGTAGGTGGCCCAGCGGATCGCCGCCGTGGGGTGTCCGAGGCGGATGAGCACCTCGGCGTGCAGGTGGGCGGCGTCGGCGTGTACCGGGTCGGCGGGAGCGGTGGTGGGGTCGACGGCGGAGAGGACCGCGTGCAGCAGCTCTCGGGCGTGCGCGGGATTCGTGGCGGTGAGGGCGCGGGCGAGGTCGAGGTGTTCGGTGAGCGGCGCCGTGCTGGCGACGACGGGGCGCCAGGTGATGCGTAGGTCGGCGGGGTGGCGGCCGGCGGTGACGCGGCTGATGATCCTGCCGGCGCAGGCAGCGGCCGTCTCGGTGTTGTGGGGATGTGCGACGGCGGCGGGCACGATGTGCGGTGCGTTGCGCAGCACGGCGCGACCAATCATGTCGACGATCCGCGCGGCGGGCAGGGCTGGGCGGTGGCAGTCGGGTGGGCAGTCGTAAGCCACCTTCGCGTCAAGCGTGAGTACGGCGGTCATGGGCCGGCGGCAGATTCCGCACCACAACAGGCCTGGCGGTAGTGACAGTGCGTGGGGGTCGTCGTTGTCGGCTCGCTCGTCGGTCGCGGTGGCGATCGTGGTGGTGGTCGCGGGGCGGGCGTTGGTGACCCACTGCTGCACGAGCCGGCGGTGCAGGTTGAGTTCCTGGGCGACGGCGGTGACGGCGCGGTGGCTGCCGGCCGCGCGCTGTTGCTGAACGCGGGTGACGGCGGAGTCGATCAGTTCTTGCGGGTACTTGCGGGGGAACGGCATGTCGGCGGGGTCCTCGGGCAAGGTGTAGGTCAGCTGCTCGGGTAGAGGTTCGGCGTCGCACTGTGCGCTGTTGGCCGGTGGGTGCAGACTGCCTCGTGGTCGTGACGGGGCGGCCGGGTCGCCGCATGCTGCACCTGCTGGCGCAGCGGGTCGGGGTGGGAACGGGCCAGGTGCAGGGCTTGCCGGTAGTGGTCGGTGGCGAGGTGGGGTTCGGCGCAGTCGCGGTACATTCCCGCCAGCCGGGTGAGCATCCGAATCGTCAAGTCGTCGGCGTCGCCGACGTGGCCGTGGCGGGTGCGCCAGGCGTCGGTGAGTTCGCCGTGGGCGGTGGCGCAGAACCCGGCGCGGTGCAGCGCGGCGGCGAGGTCGGCTCTGGCGGCGAGGGTGCGGACGTCGTGTGCACCTCCGACGGAGGTGAGCACAGCGGTCAGGTCGCGGTAGCAGGCGGCAGCGGGGCGGGGACGGCCGCAGGCGAGTAGCGCTGCGGCGAGGACGCCGAGCGCGCGTACCGTCGTCGGGTGCTCGGGGCCGTGGTGGTGGCGGCTGCGGGTGTGCGCCCAGCCGGCCCAGTCGGATGCTGCGGCGGCGTGGCCGGTGCCGGTGAGGGCGTGGGCGTAGAGGACCGCGGCGTCCACGGCTGCCGCGGGGACCGCGCCGGGGCGGACCTGCGCCAGCGCGGGTCGTAGGAGCGCCGCGACCGCCCCTAGGTCTCTAGCGGCGGCGAGATCCTCGGCCCGCACGATCACTTCCTGCAGTGGCACGATTGCTGTCACCGGGCGGATGCCTGCCTCACGCGCCGCCGCTGCCCCGGGTCGGGGCGTGGACCGCGGTGGCGGCACGACAGGCGGTTGTAGGCGGCTTGGGGGCAGTCCCTGGGCACGAGGCCGCGGTTGGGTCCCTGTTCGGCGCGTCTCTGCGCCGCGGTGATGGCCTGGTTGTCCCCGCCGCTGCCCACGGCACCGGCGTGAGCTGCTGGGGCGGCGTTGCGGGCGGGCGGACGCGTCCAGCGCATGGCGTCCCTTCTCCTTGGTGGGGCTGGGAGATGGCCGGCGGCGGCGAACGGGGGATGCGCCGCCGCCGGCCACGCCGGCTTCCCGCCCTCCCCTTGCGGGCGGTCGACCGGCTCGGCAGCCTGGTGGTGCTCGGCTGCCGTCGCCCGCCGCTGACGGCTGACGAGGCCGTGCGGTGGGCGGGTTCGCGGGCCGGGCGTGCCGTCGCCCGGTCCGGTGAGGTCAGCGAAGTTTGCGGGCGGTGGTGCAGGCGAACTCGTAGCCGCGTACCACCACGGTCGGGTCGGCCATCAGCTCGGCGAACCGGTCCAGGTCGCGGGCGACGAAGTCGGCCTTGAGGAGCTGTTCGCGCAGTTGCCGGGCGTTGTCGGCGTACAGGCGGCAGCCGGGGCTGCCGCCCGTCCAGGTCTGCGCGAGCCAGCGGGTGTGAACCTGCTCGAGGCCGGCGTTGAGCAGCAGGGTGGGGGTTTTCTCGCCCCAGTGCAGGTCGACGCCGCGGTCGGCGAGGACATCGAGGATGCCGTGCACGACGCGCACGATCAGCTCGGCGTCGCCGCCTGTGGGGGCGTGCGGGACGGTGGTGCGGGCGTAGACGATCTCGCCGAGGACGATCCGGCCGCCGGGCCGCAGCGCGGTGATCATCTGCTCGAGCAGCAGGTGGCGGTTGGGCAGGTGCTCCAGCACGCAGCGGGCGTTGACGACGTCGATGCTGCCGGGTTCGACGGGTAGGGGCTCGGTGCGCAGGTCGCGCTGGTAGACGTCGAGGACCGCGGTCGGCGCGAGGAAGGTGGTGTCGAGGTCGACGGCGATGACCTTGCCGGTGGGGCCGACGAGGTCGCACAGGTGCCGGGCGATGGAGCCGGCTCCGGCGCCGACGTCGAGGGCGTGCTGCCCGCGCGTGATGCCGCCGCGGTTGAGGTTATCGACGGTGATCGGGTCGAGCATCTCCTGCAGCGGGTGCAGCTGGGTGGGGGTGTTGCGGAACTGGTAGCGCTTCGCCGCGGTGGTGGTCATGTGGCGGTTCCTTACTGTGCGGTTGGGGGTTCGGGGGTGCAGGGCTGGTGGGCGTGGACGACGTGGCGGCCCTGCTGGCGGGGCATCATCAGGTTCGCCGGCTGCGCCGTCTCGAGGGCGTCGGCGGTGGTGGGTGGTTCCCACCAGCGGCGCTCGGTGTGGGTACGGGTCAGCAGCAGCAGGTAGGCCGACGGCTGCCAGCCCGAGGGGGTGCGGGTGGCGCGCTCGTAGGCCAGGACCTGTCCGGTGGACGGGTGCAGGATCAGCAGGTGCCGCTGGATGGCGTCGCCGTTGGTGGTGGTGGCGACGCCGATGCCGGTGCGGCCGGCCCGGTCGACGGTGCGGGGGTAGGCGACCAGCCCGGGTGTGTGCGCCAGTTCTGTCACGGCGAGTGCCCGCCCTGATGGTGCGGGGCTGTGCCAGGTGGCCAGTGCGGCGAGACCGGTGACGAGTCGGCCGTCGCCGTCGAGGTCGCTGGTGTGCAGACCGGCGTTGTAGCGGAAGAAGTCGCCGCTGATGAACGCCTTCGACAGGTTGCGGTGGCTGAGCCATCCGGGCGGCCAGAAGTCGTGCGTGACGCCGGGCCACGGGTCCGGGTATTCGCTGGTCAGGGCTGCGCCGGAGTCGTCGTCGTGGTACCAGCGCACCACGTCCCGTGTCGTCTGCTCACCGTTGTCGAGGTGCCAGGCGCGCAGGCGCACCACGTCGAACCGGCCGCTGACCGGGTCGCAGGCGTCGGCTGTGATGCGCTGGGCCAGAGCGTTCAGGACAGGTCGGGCCGCGCGCGGGTACGCCACGACGGTCGCCGACGGCGCGGCGACCGTGGCGGCCAGCTCGGCAGATGGTGCCGGTTCCGGGACCGCGCAGCTGTTGTCGGCGGCGACCAGGGCTGGCATGTGCAGCTTCGGCGGCGCCGAGATGCCGGCGAGAGTCAGCGTGGCGGCTACTGCGGCGACGCCCGCGGCGGCGACGCCGCAGCGCCGCGGGGCTGTGGTGGGTGCGAGCCGTCGCAGCGGGTTGCTGGTGTCGACGCCGCCGCAGTAGCCGTCGACGGGTGGCGCGGCGCGGTGCCGCATCGGGCGGTGGATGGGTTGGCGGGTGTGCATGCTGTCCCTATTCGGCGCGCGGGCTGGTGAGGGTGAGGTGGTCGCGGATCAGGCGTTCGGCCTGTCCGCTTCCCGCATCGAGGGGCTGGCCGAGCCGTCCGGCGGTCAGCACGTGCACGCTGTCGGCGAGCGTGGCGGCGGCGCGGATGTGCGGGAGGGTGACCAGCACGGTGACACCGCGTTGGGGTAGCCGCCGCAGCACGTCGGCTACCTGACCAGCCACGGTGGGGGCGAGTCCTTCGGTGGGCTCGTCGGCGAGCAGCAGCCGGGGGGCGGTGCGCAGCGCGCGGGCGATGGTGAGCATTTGCTGTTCCCCGCCGGAGAGCTGATGGCCCCGGTGGTGCAGCCGTCCGGCGAGCGCGGGGAACAGATTCAGCACCTCGTCGATGCCGAAGGCGGGTCCGCGGTGGTGGCGGGCGGGTCGGGTGACGGTGAGGTGCTCGGCGACGGTCAGCGACGGCCACAGCCGCCTGCCCTGCGGGGCGAGGGCGACACCGGTGCGGGCGGCGTGGGTGGGCCGCCAGCCGCTGATGTCGCGGCCGTCGCAGAGCACCGTTCCGGCGGTGGGGCGTAGGTGTCCGGCGAGGGTGTGCAGCAGGGTGGTCTTTCCCGCGCCGTTGGGTCCGACGATCGCGTGCACGGTGACGGCGGTGAGGTCCAGGTCGATGCCGTGCAGGACCGGGGTGTCGCGGTGGTAGCCGGCGGTGAGGTCACCGGTGCGCAGCATCGTCGCCTCCCGCTCCGAGGTAGAGGGCGGCGACGGCGGGGTCGGCGCGCACGGTGTCGGCGGGGCCGTCGGTGTGGCGGCGGCCGTGGTGCAGCACGGTGATCCAGGTGGCCAGGGCGGCGACGACGTCCATGTGGTGCTCGACGAGCACCACTGCCATCCAGCTCGGCAGCCCACCGAGGATGTCGAGCAGGCGCGCGGTGTCGGTGTCGGTGAGGCCGGCGGCGGGTTCGTCGAGCAGCAGCACGCGGGGTTGTCCGGCGAGGGCGACGGCGAGGTCGAGCATGCGGCGGTGCCCGTGGGACAGGACCGCGGCTGGATGGTCGGCGTGGTCGATCAGGCCGACGAGGTCGAGTACTTCCAGGGGGGTGCGGTCGGGGTGGTGGCGGTGGTGCCAGCCGCCCATGCGCACGCAGTCCAGGACGGTGACGTCGGGGTAGACGGCGGGGTGTTGGAAGGTGCGGCCGATGCCAGCCCGGGCCCGCCAGGCGCCGCTGCGGCGGGTGATGACCTGCCCGTTGTAGGTGATCGTCGCGGTCTGCGCGCGGGTGGTGCCGGCGAGGAGGTTGAGCAGGGTGGACTTCCCGGCGCCGTTGGGGCCGATGACCGCGTGCCGGTCGCCGGGGGCGACGGTGAAGGTGTCCAGGTCCAGGACGATCAGCTTCTGGTAGGCGTGGCGCAGGCCGGTGGCGACCAGGCCGTTGCCGCGGGCGCGGTCGACCTCGGTGGCACTGCGCTGGGAGGGGGCCGGCTCGACGGCGACGCGGTGGACGGTTCTCACGGGGTGCTCCTGACGGCGGGTCGGGCCGCGCCGCTGCCCGCGGGCAGGTCCTGGTGGCGCTGACGGCGCAGACGGGTGGGCAGGATCCGCTGACGGTGCAGACGGTGGGGCAGGGCGGTCAGGCCGCCGGGCAGCAGGTACACCGCGGCGACGAACAGGGCGCCCAGGAGCAGGGGCGCGTGGCCGGGCAGGTCGGCGGCGGCGACATCGCGGACGGTGAGGACCGCGACCGCCCCGGCGGCGGCGCCGGGCAGCGAGGTCGCGCCGCCGATGACCACCGCGAGCAGGGCGAGGGCTGCGGTGGTGAACCCGACGTCGGCGGGGGTGATCCAGCGGTGGGTGTGGATCAGCAGCGCCCCGCCGGTTCCGGCGAGCGCTCCGGCGCCGGTGTGTACCGCCCACAGGTAGGCGTACACGCGGTGGCCGCTGGCGGCGGCGCGTGCCTCGTTGCCGCGCACGGCCGCCAGCAGCATCTGTCGGTTCCCGCCGAGCAGGATCACTGCCGCGGCGGTGGCGGCGATTGCCACCGCGGCGGCGTAGAGCAGCACGGCCCGGTCGGCCAGCAGCGGCGGCAGGCCGGGTAGCAGCCGAGGTGCGGGGATGCCGGCGAGCCCGTCGGTGCCGCCGCTCACGCTGCGCCACTGCGCGGCGGTGGTGGCGGTCAGCTCCGCGGCGGCGAGGCTGAGCATCAGCACCACGGTGCCCCGGTGGCGGACCAGCACCACCCCGAGCAGCCCGGCCAGGGCCGCGCCGGCGGCGGCTGCGGCGAGCAGGTGCAGCAGCGCGAGGTCGACGCCGGCCAGGGCGAGGCGGGCGGTGGTGTAGGCGCCGGCGGCGTAGGGGGCGACTTGGGCGAGGGTGGGCAGGCCGGCGTGCCCGGTCACCACGGCGACACTCGCTGCCAGCACGGCGAGGGGCAGCATCCTGGCTGCGGTGGCGTGCAGGTATGGATCTGCCGACGCCGCGACGGCGCAGAGGACCGCGACGGCGAGGCTGGCCGGCGCCCACGACCGCCACCGCGCCGCCTGCGAACCGAACCACGGCGCCGCGGATCCCCGCGCGGCGGTGCTCACGGGCGTGCCTGCGCGGGCAGGCCGGTGCGACGCGCGAGGAGCACCGCGGCCATGGCGCCTGTCAGCAGGTAGGGGGCCACCGTCGGGAAGGTGGTCACGCCGAGGGTCTGCACGACGCCGACGGCGAGGGCGGCGGCGACCGCGCCGGGCACCGAGCCGAGCCGGCCGCAGACCACGACGATCAGCGACAGCAGCAGCACGGTGTCGGCGGTGCCCGGCCCGACGCCGAGGATCGGCGTGGACAGCGCTCCGGCGAGCCCGGCCAGTGCCCCGGCGGTGACGAGGACGCTCGCGTCGACCAGCCGGGGGTTGACACCGATGCCGGCGACCATGGCCCGGTCGTCGACGGTGGCGCGGACGAGCCGGCCGGCGCGGGTGCGGTGCAACAGCACGTACCCCGCGGCGCAGACGACGACGGCGATGCCCAGGACCGCGAGCCGGTCGACCGGGTACCGGTGCCCGCCGACGGTGACCGTGGCCTGCAGGACGGCGGGCAGCCGGGGTCGCAGGGTGTCGGGGCCGTAGACGGTGGTGAGCAGGTCACCGCCGGCCAGGGCGAGGCCGAAGGTGAGCAGCGCCTGGTCGAGATGCCCCCGTCCGCGCAGGGCGGCGGTCGCCGCGGCGAGCACCCCGCCGCCGGCCGCACCGGCAACGGTCGCGGCGAGGACCGCGAGGACGAGGCCGGTCCAGGTGCCGGAGCTGGTGGCGGCGGCGACGTAGCCACCGGCCGCGATCAGGGTGCCGTGCGCCAGGTTGAGCACGCCGCCCGCGCCGAAGGCGACGGTCAGCCCGGCGGCGGCGATGGCCAGGAGCAGCCCGTAGGCGACCCCGTCGACCGCGGGTATCAGGTAGGCGTCCACGCACGGCACCCCTCTCGATGTGGCTGTTGAGGCTCAGCTGGCGGGCAGGGTGGTGAGGTCCTGCACGAGAACGTTGGACAGCACCGGCCCGTCGGCCTTGACCTCGCGCAGGTACCAGCGCTGCACCGGCCGGTGCTCGGTGGGCTCGAACTGCCAGTCACCGCGCGGGCTCACGATTCGCCCCACCTCGCCGATAGCTTTGTTGAGCTCCTCACCGGTCACGTCGCCGTCGACTGCGGCCAGTGCCCGGTCGAGAACCGCGGCGGCGTCGTAGGAGGCCATCGCGAACGTGGTCGGCTGCCCGGTGTGTCCGGCGGCCGACCACGCGGCGACGAACTGCTGGTTCGCGGGGTTCGGCAGGGTCGGCGAGTAGTTCAGGACGTTGCGGATCCCGGTGGCTGCCGGGCCCTGCGCGGTCAACACCGACCCTTCGGTGAGGAAACCGGCCGCGTAGAGGGGGACGTCCTTGAGGTCGGACTGGGCGTACTGCTTGACGAACGCGACCGCCGCGGCGCCGGCGTAGAAGGTGTAGACAGCCTTGGGCTTTTCCTGCGCGGCCTTGTTCAGGTACGGCAGGAAGTTCTCCGTCGTGGGGAACGGGGTGAACACGGTCTTGCCGTCGGGGTTGGCGAGTTTCCCGCCGAGCTTTGTGAACGTGTCGGTGAAGCCGCGCAGTTCGTCGTAGCCGCCCTGGTAGTCCGGGCCGATCGCGTACACCTCGCCGTCGCCGACCTGCGCCTTGATGTGCGAGGCGATGGCGATGCCCGGCTCGTCGGAGTTGTAGGAGGTGTGCCACGTGTAGGTGAGGTCGCGGGCCTTCCCGCCGACCGGGGCGAACGCCGGCCGGGCGTTCGCGCCGACCAGGGGGATCTTCTTGGCGGTGGTGAGGGTCTGCACCTTGTCGACCGTCGCTCCGCCGACCAGGCCGGTCAGCGCGACGACCCGGTCGCGTTCGAGGAGTTTCTGCGCGGCGGGGACGGCGGTGGCTGGGCCGTCGCCCTCGTCGCCGACGATGAGGTCGACCTTCCGGCCGCCGAGCTTGCCGCCGTGGGTGTCGAGGTACAGCTTGAAGCCGCGCTGCATGTCCTCGCCGACGGTGGTGTAGGTGCCCGACAGCGACACCAACAACCCGACCTTCACCGTGCCCGCGTCGCCGGGGCTGTCGGTGCAGGCCGCGGCGGCGAGCAGGACAGCGGCTGCCGCGAGCGCGGCGATCCGGCGTCGCATCGATCTGGTCGTCATCATGTGCTCCTTGCCAGAGGGGTTCAGGGGATGGCGGGTTCGCGGGCACCGGTCAGGGGCTCGTGGCTGCGGCCCGCGTGGGATGGGACCGGGCGGTGCGGGCGAGGACGTGCTCGACGAGGGCGATGAGCAGGTCGCGCACGCTGTCGCGGTCGCGGGCGTCGATGGCCACCACGGGCACGTCCGCAGTGACGGCGAGGGCTTCGCGGACCGCGTCAACCGGGTAGGTGTGGCCGCCGGGGAACTGGTTGACGGCGATGACGAACGGCAGGTCGGCGTTGTCGACGTAGTCGAGGTGGCGGAAAGAGTCCTGCAGTCGTCGGGTGTCGACCAGGACCACCGCGCCGACCGCGCCGCGGACGATCGCGTCCCACATGAACCAGAACCGGTGCTGTCCGGGGGTGCCGTAGACGTAGACGGTGACGCCGTTGATCTCCAGCCGGCCGAAGTCCATCGCCACCGTGGTGGTGGTCTTCGCCGGGGTGTGCGTCGTGTCGTCGGCGGTGTTCCCGGCGGTCATCACCGCCTCGGTCGTCAGCGGCGCGATGTCGGACACCGCGCCGACGAGGGTCGTCTTCCCGACGCCGAACGGACCGGTCAACACGATCTTCAACCGGGGCGGCCCGGCGGGTGCCCGCACCGCCACCGCGCTGGGCGCGGTCACCGGGGGCCGTACCCGGCGGCGGCGAGGTTCCCGGCGAAGGCCGGGGTGAGCTGGTCGCGGACCTGATCGGCGAAGCGGTGCAACTCGCGGGTGACGAAGGCGATGTCCGCGCCGGGTTTGGTCAGCGTCAGCAGCGACGCGCCGCTGCTGACGGTGACCAGCATGAGGAACCCGTTCTCCAGGGTGGTGAGGTTTCCCTCGACCGCGCCGCCGGCGAGGTCACGGGCCGCGCCGTTGATGAGGCTGTTCATGCCGGCGGCGATCGCGGCGAGCCGTTCGGCGGCGTCCCGGTTGAGGGTGCCGGTGAAGGCCAGCAGCAGCCCGTCGGCGGACACCGCCACGGCCTGGCTGATCCCGGGTATCCGGGCGAGGTTCGTGCTCAGCAGCTGGCTCAAGTGATTGCTCATGCGTGACCTTCCGAAGGGGTGTGGCGGCCGAGGCCGCGTTGGTAGGCGGCTGCCGCCTCGGCCAGCCGCTCGGAGGGACGTCGAGGTGGCTCAGGGGCGGGCAGCGGCGGCGGCGTGAACGTCGCCATCGGCTGACGTACGGGCAGCCCGTTGAGCGTCGTCGCGGTACCCTCATCCGCAGGGGGATGCGGCGGTGTGGGGGCTTGCAGGTGGACTGTGGCGCCGTCCTCGAACCACGGCGACGGCGGGCGCCGCCGCGCTGCCTCGTCGAACACGGGGGTGGCCTCTCGCTCCACTGCCAGAGGCCGGCGTGTGATCGTCGGCAGCGGCTGGGTTGGGCTGTCGCCGACGCGCAGGGACTCGGGCCTGCGCGGTGCGGGAACGACCGCCGGTCGGCTCGTCGGGGCGGGGGTGGGCAGGGTGAGGGTGGAGGCGGGGGTGCCGCCGGGCGGGCGACGCCCGGCGATCGGGCCAGCGGGCAGAGCGACCGGTGAGGGGATCGTGACCAGCAGCCACTCAGCGGGGATCTCGACCTCGGCGACAGTGCCGTGTGGCTGCGCCGGCAACAGCCGCACCGCCAAGCCGTGGGATGCGGCGAGGACCGCGACGGTGGCCAGGCCCTGCCGGCGGATGTGGTCCACCTCGATCTGCGGGGCGGGCGCGGCCAGTTCCCGGTTGAGCCGCTCCAGCAGGTCCGGTGTGATGCCGGTGCCGGTATCGGTCACCTGAATGATCACCCGGTTGCCCAGCAGGTGCCCCGTGATCAGCGTTTCGCTCGGGCTGTAGCGGGTGGCATTATCCAGCAGCGACGCCAGCAGGTGCACCAGGTCGTCGATCATCGCCGGCGGCACCAGGATCCGGTCGTCGATGAGGCCCAGGTTCACCCGCCGGTACTCCTGGACCCGGCCCAGCGCCGCCTGAGCGACCGTCACCAACGGCGTCGGTTCGGGATGCACGGTGCCCACCGAGCGGCCCGAGAGCACCAACAAGTTCTGGACGAACTGCAGCAACTGCGCCGCGAGGTTGTCCAACACGAAGTACGTGTCAAGCGTCTTCTCGTCGGCCTCGTCGCGCTCGGCCGTGTCGAGGGCTTCCAGCAGGCGATGGGTCATGCCCTGGCAGCGCCGGCCCACCGCCTCGACCGCGGCGGACGCCACGCGCCGCTGCCGGGCCAGATCCCCTGCGATGCGGTAAGTGGTCAGCGCGAGGGTGTCGAACGCGGCAGTGACCTCGTCTACCTCGTCCCGGCTGCTGCGCGCTGGCGCCAACGCGGCCGGAGCCGGCGGCATCGACGACGGATTCGCCGGGTCGGCGTCCGAGACCCGCCGCACCAGCTCCGGCAGATCGTGCTCGGCCATGCCGGTCACCGCGTCGCGCACACGCCGCAACCGTCGCGCCAACGCCCTGCCCTGCCGCCACGCCAGCACCGACGCAGCTATGACCAGGGCGACCGCGACAGCCGACAGCACGCCCGTGGTCATCCACTGCTGCCTGCGCTGCCGTCCCACCTCGGCGTCGATATCGGCATCGACGCGAACCTGCACCGAGTGCAGCCGATCGCGCCGCTCGCCGCTGGCCGCCGCCCACCGCGACGCGTTCACCCGCAACCGCTGACCGACCTGAGTACGGGCCACCTCATCGTCGAGACGCTGCGCCTCGAGGACCTGCGGTCCGGACAACGCCTGGTCCAACCACGACTGCCACCGCGCCGACGACCGCTGCGATACCGCCAGCAGCGCCTCGTCATACCCGGCACGGTTCGCGGCCAACTCCCGCTGCACCGCCTGCGACACCACGGCGCCGTTGCCGGCAGCCACAGCAGCCTGCTGGATACCCGCGTACTGCCCCGCCTGCGACAACGCCGCCGCCACCCGCAGCTGATCAGCCACCACACCATCCGCGCCGCCGACCTGACCCACGGTCCCCCGCAGCGCCAGCCCCTGCGCGATCACCGCCCGATACCGCACCAACACCGCCGTCAACGACGTCGCCCTCGCCTTGACCTGCTCCCGAACCGCCGGCAGCAACCGCAACTGCTCATCGAACGGCTCCACCAGCTGCGCTACCACCGCGTCCGAGGCATCGAGCTCGCCACGGCGCTGGCGGTAGGCGTCCACCGCCCGATCGGAGGTCGCCACCTGCTCGAGATAACCGTTGAGGCCACCCGCCGGATCAGCAACCAGCCCAGCAGCGATTTGCCGCTCCCGGTCGAGTTCGTGAAGCACCCCACCCGCCGCTGCGGACACGGCTACCAGCGACTGCAGGTGATCGGCACTGCGCGCCTGACGGCTGGTCGATGCCACACCCCACGAGGCGAACACCAAAGTCGCCACCAGCGGGATCAGCAACAGAAGCGCAAGCCTCCGGGCAACAGGCACAACGTTCCTTCCTGGTTCGAGAGCTTGAATGGGCGTAGCCAGAGGCATGAGGCAGGCGAGAACCTCGTCACGTCAGTCGGAAGCGAGGGCTGCGTAGCGGTGCACCCGCCTCGGGCCGTCCGTCGAACTGGGTTGGACCCGGCTCAGGGCATTGGAGGCCCGTCTCGCAGCGCCTCGGCAATCGGTTCGGCACGGGCGGCCGTCCATGTACTTGTGGACGTCGATGATCGCGTCGCCATCGAGTCAGAACTAGCTCCACCGTGGCGGGTCACGATGAGCCCTCACAGTGGCAGGACTGGTGACAACCGGCTGCAGGATTCCGGTGTTCCGGTCGACGTGCATCACGGCACGTATGCGAGCCCCATCAGGCCTCGCGGGATATCCAGCCTTTCGGCGATCCGTTCGAGCACGTCATATGAGGTGACGCGCTGGCGCCCCTGGATCACCGCTCGGACCTGGTTCTCGGTGGTTCCGGTGGCTGCGGCGACCGCCGCCTGGCTCCATCCTCGCGATTTGAGAAAGCGGAAAAGGGAAGAAATGTCACGCTGCCGTAGTACCTCGGCGAGCGACCGGCCCTCGAAGTGTTCGTTGATCCACCAGTCTGGATCGGCACGGTTGTGTGCCCGCCACCCGGGGAGTCCTGCAAACTGCGACCCGGACTGCGACTCGGACAAAGCGGTGGTGGCGGTACGGGCGTTCATAGCCATGATGGTCACGGCGCTCTCCCCCTGAACGTGTGAGGTGATGCCAACGCGTCAGCTCCTGTGAGCGGGCCGCTGGGATGACCGAGGCTCTTCCCCGGCGATCACCCTCGCCTCGACATCCGATCGCCGATCGTGGGGATACGGCCACCCCCGGTCAGGGACTGTCGCGGACGTCTCGGTAGGGTATAAACGCCCCTATGCGTCCCTCGCCAAGTCTCGACCTCTGATGCCGAACGATCGTCTACGGGGAGCCGGGTCAGCGAAGGGGCTGACCACTCAACGGTGCGCGGAGCTGATTGGAGTCGACCCGAAGACGGTGGAGCGCTGGATCACCCGCGATCGCGTCCCGCACCGCGCTCACCGCGTCGCGGCTGCGGACCTGTTGGGCGTAGACGAGACATATCTGTGGCCTACGGTCGTGGACGACCCCAGGACGGTTTCCGCGGGGCGGGCCGAGATGGTCGAGTTCTACCCGTCCCGGTCGGCGGTGCCGCTGGAGCTGTGGAGGTCGCTGATCCAGCGGGCGACGGAGTCGGTCGACATCCTCGTCTACGCCGGGCTGTTCCTGCCTGAACTCCACGACATCACCCAGCTCGGTGAGCGTGCCCGCCAGGGCTGCCGGATACGGGTTCTGCTGGCCGACCCGAACGGTGCTGCAGTACGTCGCCGCGGAGAGGAGGAGGGATTCGGCATTGGGCTCGCCCACCGGGTGCTGCTGAGCCTTCGTTACTACGAGCCGATCTTGGCCATCCCCGGTGTACAGGTTCGGCTGCACGACACGACGTTGTACGCGTCCATCCTCCCCGAGTCAGAGGCGATTTGACTGATCGAGGGCGATAAACGAAAGGTGCTCCTGACCTGCAAGGATTTGGGTGTCGAGTCCATGTCCACAGCAGAAGCGGGTGCACCTTTCTGGTGAGTAAGGGTAGCGGGTGGGATCAGCGGCTGGTCGTCGGCGCGGGCGGGAAGGGTCTGGTCGGTCACGCGGGTGCGGTCCTGCTGCGCAAATGCGCAGATCGGACCGGTCTGACCAGCGGTTTGAACAAGGTGCTACCGCGCGGCAAGGGCCCTGGGTGGTGGGATCGCGGCACGGTCCTGGTCTCACTCGCGGTCGCGATCGTGCTCGGCGCCACGAGCATGTCCGACATCGCGGTCCTCGCCCATCAGGGATTGGTCTTCGGTGATCGGCCGTCGGAGCCAACCGTCCGGCGAGCGTTGGCCGGTCTCGACGAGACCGCGCTGAAACGGATCGGCAAAGCGCGGGCGAAGGTCCGCGCTCACGTATGGGCCCTGCTCGCCCGCCGCCCGCAAGGGTTCCCGTGGCTGACGGTGGCGGGCAAGCTGCTGTCCGGGTGGGTGGTCATCGATCTGGACGCCACCCTGATCACCGCTCACTCACCGAAGCAGGGTGCGGCGGCCACGTTCAAGAAGGGTTTCGGGTTCCATCCGCTCGGTGCGTGGTGTGCGAACACCGCGGAATGCCTGGCCATGCTGCTGCGGCCCGGCAGTGCCGGCTCGAATACGGTCGCCGATCACATCCGGGTTCTCGGTGAGGCGATCGCTCAGTTGCCGGTCGCCTACCGGCGCAAGATTCTGATCAGGGTCGATGGGGCCGGTGCCACCCACGACCTGCTCGAGCACATCGAGGCGATGAACCGGCTGTGGCGCAGCGTGAAGTTCACCGTCGGCTGGACGATCACCGACGCCGACGAGATCGCGATCGAGCAACTGCCTGCTGAAGCGTGGACCGACGGCCTCGCCCAGGACGGCACGGCCGTCGACACCGCGCATGTCGCGGAACTGACCGGCCTCAACCAGCGCCTGGAGAACTGGAACGGCCGGCTACGGCTGCTCGTGCGGCGCACGAAGCCGTCGGCCCGGCACGCGAAGAATCTCACCGCGCTGGAGAAGCGGACCGGCTGGCGGTACGCGATCGTCGCCACCAACATCAGCCGGATCGCCGGGGTGCCGGGCTCGCACCAGCCGCAATGGATCGACGCTTTGCATCGTTCGCACGCAGGAGTGGAAGACAAGGTGCGCACGAACAAGGCCATGGGCCTGCGGAACCTGCCGTCGAAGGCCTGGACCGTCAACCGCGGCTGGGTCCTCGCCGCCAACATCGCCGCGGACATCACTTCCTGGACCCGGTTGCTCGGCCTGCACGACCAGGACGACCTCGCCCACGCCGAACCCGCAACACTGCGTTACCGGCTGCTGCACCTGCCCGCGAAACTGGCCGCCCACGCCCGCCGGCGTGTCCTGTCCATCCCCGAGACCTGGCCGTGGGCCGACGCGTTCACCCTCTGCTGGCAGCGCCTCACCCTGCTACCACTGACAACCTGACCCTGGACCCCTGTACCTACCAGTAGAAAGACCGTGACCGAGGGCCCGGAGAACTCGCGCTTCCACAGCGACACGTGGCGATATCACACCCAAACCGGGTGGACAAAACGGTCAAGCCGAAACGGTCAGGCAGGGAGCAAGACCCTCTGACGGATCGAGGCCATCTTCCGAGTGGACGAGAGCATGCTGGTTAACACCCACGTATACGGATCCACTGCTGCCCACAATCCGGTGTTACATCTCCGGCGCGTACCTGGTGGCCGGGTCGTTGATCACTACCTCACCAGCTTCGACCGGGTCTGGACCCAGGCCGAACCCACCTCGGACATCAATGCGGCGATAGCCGCGTTCGACGGGAGATGATGGATGCCACGCCGGGACTTCTTCAACGACCCTGAGTCCCCCGAAGCCAATAGCGTGGTGCCGTCGGTCGTCGCGGCCGTTCGTAACGAGCACGGCGAGTTGTTGATGATCCACCGCACCGACAACAACCTGTGGGCTCTTCCTGGCGGTGGTCACGACATCGGTGAGTCGATCTCCGACACTGTGGTGCGGGAGGTTCGCGAGGAGACGGGCATCGAGGTGGAGGTCACGGGCTTGGTTGGTACGTACACCAACCCCCACCATGTGATGGCCTACGACGACGGTGAGGTGCGCCAGCAGTTCTCGCTGTGCTTCACCGCCAGACCTGTCGGTGGGAATCTGACGACCTCCAGCGAGTCACGTCAGGTTCGCTGGGTAGACCCCGCCGAACTCGACCAGTTGGACATCCACCCCTCAATGCGGCTGCGCATCGACCACGCCCTCGACGGTCGGACCGCACCGTACATCGGCTGACGTCGGAGGGGCGTTTCCTCGGCTCGGGGACGTCCCAACCGTCTCGCCGAGCCGGTAGGGCGGCGGCCCGCTGTGCGGCTACGTTCGGGGGGTGTCTGACCTAACGGCCAACGCCAAGGACCTTGCTGGCAGTCTGCTCGACTCCCCAAAAATGGCCCGGCGCTGGACCCACGTCCAGGGTGTCGGCCGGCGGGCCACGGAACTGACGAGCACGGTGGCGCCGGCTGATCGTGACCTGCTGGTGGCAGCCGCCTGGCTGCATGATGTCGGTTATGCGCCGGACCTCGTGGACACCGGCCTTCACTCCCTCGACGGTGCCCGATACCTCCGACGTAACGGCTACCCGCTGCGGCTAGTCGGGCTGGTCGCCCATCACACCTGCGCCCGCATCGAGGCGGCTGAGCGCGGCCTGGCGGACCAACTCGCGGCCTTTCCGCTCGAAGAGGGACCCCTGATGGACGCGCTCGTCACCTCCGACCTCACGGTCGGACCGTGGGGACAACGTCTCGAGGTCGCCGAGCGCATCGAGGAGATCCTCCACCGATATCCTCCGCAGAGCCCCGTTCATCGGGCGATCCAGCGAGCAGAGCCGCTCCTCATGGCGCACGTCCGCCGAACACTGGATCGGCTCGACGTCGACGAGCAATCCGCTGCATGACATTCGACGCGCCTGCTTGGTCCAGCCCCCTGACCTGTATCGCCGGCGCCTGAAGGCGGAACGGCTGCCCCGGTGGCCCCGCTCTGACTGTCTGACCGTCAGCCGGCCGGGAAAGTTAAAGGATGCGCCACTGGAGAAGTTCCTGGTCGCCCCGTCTGAGGGCGCTGATGCGGCGGAGCACCTCGGCCTCGGCCTCGGTGCCGGGACGGGACTTGCGGGCGTTGGTGGCGATCATCTGCAGTTCGCGGAGTTGGCACAGCTCCTCGAAGCCGCGCCACGGGGTGACGTCCCAGCCGTACGCGGCGGTGAAGTCGGAGAAGGCGGCATTGCCCGGTGGGGTGAACCGGCGACAGTGCACAGCGACGGTGGCCAGGTCCCATTCCCGGGGACCGACGGCGGCGCCGTCCCAGTCGGCAAGTACCGGCGTGCCGTCGAAGCGGCGCAGTGCGTTGCGGGTCTGGGGATCGGACTGGATCAGGCTCGCGCCCCGGGGAAAGCTCATCTCGAGCCAGCGGGCCGCGAGCGGTTCGAGACGCTTCAGCAGCAGGCCACGATCCTCAGCGGTGAGGATCATCGACCTCTGCACTGACCGCCGGATGTTGTCCACCGGCTCCAGAGTCGGCAGACTCACCGGAGGAGCCGGCAGGGCGTGCAACTGCCGCAGCAGCGTGCCCAGCTCCCCCATGGTGACCGGACTGTCGTTCGCCGGATCGAGCCGCTGCCAGACCGTCACGGCATGCTCGCCCACCAGCAGGGGCTGTGGCAGGCGCGAGCTGAGGCCAACAGTCGGGAACCCCCGACCGACCAGCCATCGCACGACGGCCACCACGGCGCTTATGCGCTCCACGCCGAAGTCCGCCGGAGCGATCTTGACCACCACGTCGCCGACCGCGTACACCGCGTTCGTGTGATGCCGTATCAGGACAGCATCGGCGTCGGACAACTCCAGACGACGACACACCTCGGCGAGTGCCGGACGTGTGCGCGCTTCGACGAACATGGTGCCCCTAGGGATCGAGCGCGGCAGTTCCGGCAGCAAGCGTACGGGTGCGCTCCCGGCAGGCTCGCACATAGTCCGTCAACTCGGTGATCTCGCTGCCGCGATGTCTCACCGGAATCGCCGAGACCACGTCGCTCGCCCTCGTCAGGACGATCTCCGTGCGCTGCGCCTCGGGCAGGGTGGCGACGGCGTCGCGCGCTGACGCAGCAGCCTCGGTCGTTCGTCGGTCACGCACCAGGCACATCGATCGGTCGAGCGCGAGGAGAGCCGGATCGATCGCCACGGAAGGGGACGGCCCGTAGAGCCGCAGGGCCTCGTCCTGCACCCGGTAGGCCTCGTTCGTGTCGCCCAGCCAGGTGCTCGCTCCAGAGAGGTAGAACAACATGCGCTTCATCGGAAATCGGAAGGCCGTGTCAGTGTCGTCATCGCCGACCTGGTCGAACATGTGCCGAGCCTGGACGATCGCCTGCCGCGCCTGCTCCGCCGATCCGAGCCGGGCGAGCGCCCTTGCGCGCCCCGCCGCAGCAAGCGCCGCCGAGGACGACGGCGTCGCGGTGACCGCCAGCGCTGCGTCCGCCAGGACGACCGTCTGCCGGGGATCACCGAAGTAGTAGGGCAGCATCGCCGCTTGGGCGCGGACCAGCACCCGTAGACGGCTGTCTGAGCTGTCATCTGCGGCGTGGATCGCTGTCCGATACCACAGCCGTGCCTCGTCGACGTCCCCGAGGCGCATGAGCGCGTCGGCGCACATGGTCGCCAACAGAGCCGCCGTGCCGGAGAGCCGCGCCTGAACCGCCGCCGGCTGTCTACGCCGGGACAGAGTTTGCACCTCGACACACTCGGCGGCCAGCCGCGACAGCATGACTCTAGGCGGGGCTGCTGGATAGCTCCGCATGTGCTCGCTGGCCGCTTCCTCGATCAAATCAAGTTGTCGCGGAGCGACGGTCGATGAGGCAAGCGCTTCGTCTAGCCCAGTACGAAGCCGGGCGAGCGCGGTGATCGCTTGATCGGGCCAGCCTACTGCTGGTCGCCCGGCTGGTGGGAGGTGCGCTGAACCTTCGATTTCCCGGTCGAACGAGGGCCTCGCATCACCCGTCCCGTCCTGACCCAAGCCCATCCACGCTCGGGGAATACCGAGTCCGACCGCGATGCGTTCGAGGACGTCGTAGGCCGTTACCTGGCGGGTGCCCTTGGTGATCTCGGCGGCTCGATTCGGGGACACGCCGACCAACGCGGCGATGGTGCCGTAGGAGACCCCGCGGGCATGGAGGAATCGGAACGTGGCGGCGATGTCACGGCGCTCCAGGAACTCGCGGATCGGTCGCCCCTCCCAGACACCCGACGTCCACCAGGACGGATCGATCTGGACGCCCACGACAACCTCCCGTTGATCGAAGCGGTCCTGATCAATATGTCACCACTTCCGCGCGTCGGCGACAAGCCGGTTCGACACCTCGCCGAAACGACGGTGCCTGAAATAATCCTCGCAGCGGCGGCGGCTGCTACCCCCCATCGTGGCCCCCCATCATGGGAGTCGACGGCTAGCCACGCTTCCCGAGAGAATTGAGCGGCGGCTGTCGATGACGTTAGGAGCGGCATGGGGCGACGCGCTGCAGCGGACTGGCCAGGACAGTTCCCGAGAACCGTCGGGCGTGATCCGCGGGTCACCCGGCATCAATGCTGGAGAGACCCTTCGGGTAAGGCCCCGGCTTCCGAAACGTGCAATACCGCCGTCCGCGCGTGCGACCCATGACGGTATGAAACTGCTGATCCGTAGAGATCGATTCAGAGAGGCTCCTTTTGTCACGGCTGGCCTCGCAGCCAGGATCAGAGGTCCGGGAAGTTCGGCCGGCCGCAATGCATGTGGGACTCGATCCACGATTCGAAGGCAGGTTCGGATGCCTATAGCGATGCCCAACACCAAGCTGGAGATTGATGAGGTAATCGGGCTAGCCGCTCGTTATGAGGTGCCGGTCGAGGATGCTGTGTTGATTGCACTGAACCTATACGGGATCTCGTCGGATCACCGTCAGCACCGAGCTCGGCTGGACGTAAAGATTGGCTCGGTGCCGAGTGTGTCATGGAAGGTGATCGTACCCCTGAACGCGGTAGAGTCGCCGTTCCGTCTCGTGGATCATGATCTGCATTTGGGGCCGCATTGCATCGGTACCGTCCAGCGGATCGATGCCGACGAGGCGGTTGGCGGCTACTTCCGAGATGGCGGCAGGGCCGCGACGTTGAACCCAAACGCCCGAAGCCGCTGTGTGGGCTGCGCGTTCTGTCCGAACACGCTAGAAGCTGCCGCCGATCCACGTTTCTCGGAGGAGCGGGAGCTCACCGAACTACTATCGGCGATGGTTGAGCAGCACCCGCGCCGGAACTTGAGCGAACTCCGCGAGGTGACTGTCTCGACCGGTTGCTTCGAGCGGGAAGACGCCGCCGTTGCTCACCTGGTGGGCCTGCGCACCGCGCTCGGTTCACAGGGTATCGCCGCCCGGATCGGCTTCCTGACGTCGGTCATCCAGTCAGACACCGCCTTTGCCGATCTCGCTGCTCGCGTCGCGCCGTTCGTGCTGCGCTTGACCGCCGAGTGCTTCACCCGGCGTGACCTGCTATTGAAGAAGAGCAAGGCACTGCTCCGGCGAGCTGAGATGCCCGACTTGCTCCGTCGTGCCCGCCAGGCGGGACTCGGCACCTCGTTTACCTACATCGTGGGCCTTGACCCACTCACCGAACTGCGGGCCGGTGTGGCCGCACTTGGCGAACACGTGACCGAGTTCCCCAACTTCCAGGTGTACCAGGCCCACAACTCGATCATGGCGGGTTTGCGGACGCCGGGCGCCGAGCAGTTGGAGTTCTATCTGCAGGCCAGGGCATGGATCGAACAGATTCTGGGTGGACGTGGGTTGCAGCCGCAGGCGTGGGAGTGCTATCGGCCGTTGTGGTATTCCACCTTCGCGGGTGAACGACTGGTGGGAGTCTGAAGTGCCGCTGGATGCCGCCCACTGCGCGGATGCCCTTTGGCGGGCGCTCACGTACCTGTCGGTTGCGCAGCTCCACCTCCGATCGAACGTGCTCGCTGTCGACTACCTTGACGAGTCCGACGTTAAGCCGCGCCCGGTAGGTCATTGGGGCACGGTACCCGGCACGGCATGGGTGCTGGCGCATGCCGGCCTCGCCGCAGGCTGCGGCATCGGTGTGCCGATAGTTCCAGTTCTGGGTGCCGGCCATGCTGGTGTTGTCCAGCGCGCGTTGGCCTGGATGACCGGCGACATCGCCAAGATGGATCCACGGTACGAGCGAGACGCTGCTGGGCTGGCGGCACTGGCTGCCGCGTTTCCAGACGGCGACGCGCTCGGCTCGGAGGTTCATCCCGAGTTGCCGGCCGGCGCGTACATGGGCGGGTGGCTCGGCGGCGCGTTCGCCTTCGCCCAGGGCATGGCACTGGACTCCTCTAACCGGGTCGTCATGCCGATCATCGGTGACGGCGAATGCGAGACTCCAGTCACGGCAGCCTCCTGGCTGGCCCAGCGCGCGCTTGCCGACACCAGGGTGCTGCCGGTCGTCCATCTCAACGGCCATCGAATGGGCGGCCCGTCGCTGCTGGGTGGCATGAGCGACGAGGAGGTGAGCGCTTATGCCCGCGGTCTGGGCTGGGAGCCGGTCGTCGTAAAAGTCGGGACAGGCGCCGGGTTGGACGAGCATGCCGAGTTCCAGGGTGTCCTCGTGGCCGGCGTCGAGGCAACCGCCAACGGAGCACAGCGTGTGGTGTTCTTACGCTGCGTAAAGGGCTGGTCCGGCCCAATCAGGGCGCACAAGACACCGCTCACGAACCTGGCCGGCGATCCCTGTCAGCTGGCGGCGCTACGTGCTTGGCTGTCGTCTTACCGGCCCAGCGAGCTGTTCGACGCCGACGCGCAGCCCCTGGGTGCGCTCGCGTCCGCACTGGCTCTCATTAACTTTGGGAGCGTGGTACCGGACGCTTCGCCGTTGCCTCCGTCAATACCGCCGACCGGCCGGGGTTTCACAACGGAGGTAACCGCGGTTCTGCGGGCGCACGCCGCAACCGGCGACCTCAAGGTCTTCAGCCCCGACGAACTGCGGTCGAACCGTCTCGGCGACCTGCATGGCGAAGCGTGGGCACATGAGGTGCTTGCTGAGGAAGTGCTCCTCGGCTGGGTTGCCGGGTGGACAGCGGCAGGCCGTCGCGGCCTGATTATCTCGTACGAGGCATTCGCACCGTTGTTGCTGACCGGGTTGGTCGGACAGCTCAAGCAACGGCGGCTCATCAAGGATGCGTTGCCGAGCATCAACTTGCTCCTAACCTCGTATGGCTGGCACAACGTGTACAGCCACGGGGATCCCTCACTGATCACCGCGCTGCTAGGGACGGGCGACCCGGCCGTACGCGTTTTCACACCCGCCGACTCAGACCGGGTCGCTGTCGCGCTCGATGACGCATTGCGATCAACCGGGCGCGTCAACGTCATCGTCGCGGGCAAGCACACCACCGTGACACACCCCCGCGAGACGATCGATGGGGTCTGTCAAGTTAACGGTGTAACTGGGGTTGGTTGATCTTCTACTTGCGGCCGGCGGACAGGCGTCCGTCGAAGGTGATGTCGAAGGCGTTGAGTGCGCTCTTCCAGCGGGTGGCCCAGCGTTTGCGGCCTTGCCCGGTCGGGTCGAGGCTCATCACCGCGAGGTAGACGCACTTGAGGGCGGCTTGCTCGTTGGGGAAGTGTCCGCGGGCGCGGACGGCGCGGCGGATGCGGGCGTTGACGCTTTCGATGGCGTTGGTGGAGCAGATGATCCGGCGGATCTCGGCGTCGAAGGCCAGGAACGGCACGAACTCGGCCCAGGCGTTCTCCCACAGCTTCACGATCGCCGGGTAGCGGCTGCTCCATGCCTCGGCGAACTCGAGGAATCGTTCGGTAGCGGCGGCCTCGGTCGGTGCGGTGTAGACCGGTTTGAGTGCCTTGGCAATCGCGTCCCAGTGCTGGCGGGCCGCGTAGCGGAACGAGTTCCTGAGCAGGTGCACCACGCAGGTCTGGACCACGGTGCGGGGCCAGACCTCTCCGATGGCATCCGGCAGGCCGGTCAGTCCGTCACAGACGGCCATGAGCACGTCGTCGACGCCCCGGTTCTTCAGTTCGGTGCAGATCTGCAGCCAGAACTTGGCGCCCTCCCCGCCGTCGCCGGCCCACAGGCCGAGGATGTCTCGGTGGCCGTCGGCGGTGACCGCGAGAGCGACGTAGATCGGCCGGTTGGCGACCTTCCCGTCCCTGATCTTGACGTTGATGGCGTCGAGGAAGACCACCGGGTAGACCGGATCGAGGGGCCGGTTCTGCCACTCGGTCATACCGTCCATCACCTTGTCGGTGATGGTGGAGATCGTCTGGCGGGAGACCTCGGCGCCGTAGACCTCGGCCAGATGCGCGGAGATCTCGCCGGTGGTCAGGCCCTTCGCCGACAGCGACAGCACCAGGTCCTCCACCCCGGACAACCTGCGCTGACGCTTCTTGACGATGGCCGGTTCGAACGAGCCCGCTCGATCGCGTGGCACGTCGATCTGCACCGGCCCGACATCGGTGAGCACCGTCTTGGACCGGTTGCCGTTGCGGGAGTTGCCGGAGTTCGCGCCGGCCTGGTCGTGTTTGTCGTAGCCGAGGTGGTCGGTGATCTCACCATCGAGGGCCGACTCCAGCACGATCTTCGTCAGCTGCTGCAGCAGCCCACCCTCACCGGACAGCTGCAGCCCCTGCTCACGAGCCTGGGTCACCAGCTGTGACACCAGCGCCGGGTCGACACCCCCTGGCGTCGTCTTCGTACGCGGCCGCTTGGCCTTCTCGTCACCGGGCACAGCGGCAGTGTCCACCGCATCGGTCGTGATCGTCATCAGGTGCTACTCCCTTGATCGGAGTTACACCGTTGTTTTTACAGTCCCGATCGATGAAGAGCGTCACTGCGGCTTGGCGGTCTGGCGCCACCTGAGCGACCGGAACCTGTCAAGTCAACTGAGACAATTTCTTGATTTTGTTTAGCTTTGTGCTGGTGGAAGAGGGGCTCCGGCCGAGGTCACGGCCTGTTCCGGGTGGCTGTTGTCGGGTTTGTTGATCCATGCCCGGTCCGGTAGCCGGGGTGGTTGGGGACGGCGGCGTCCGAACCGTTCGGGATGTGCGGCCCAGGCGGCGTCGAGGGTGCGTTGCCGCTGTTCACGGATCTGTCCGGCGGTGCCGTGGTGGACCGATGCCGGGGTGTGCAGGCCGATCCCGGAGTGCCGGTGTTCGTGGTTGTAGTAGCTGTAGAACGCTTCGCAGTGCTGTCGGGCGTGCTGGATCGATCCGAACCGCTCTGGGAACGTGGGGTCGTACTTGAGTGTCTTGAAGCTGGCCTCGATGTACGGGTTGTCGTTGGAGGTCTTGGGCCGGCTGTGGCTGCGGCCGATTTTGAGATCGGTCAGCAGCTGGGTGACGGTCTTGCTGGTCATCGCGGCGCCGCGGTCGGCGTGCACGGTCAGCTGGTCGGGGTTCACGCGTTCGCGGGCGGCGGCGTCGGCGATCAGCGCTTCGGCGAGTTGGCCGTCCTCGTGGGCGGCGACCATGTGCCCGACGACGTAGCGGGACCAGATGTCGATCACCGTGTAAAGGTGGAACCAGACGCCCTTGACCGGGCCGCGCAGCTTCGTGATGTCCCACGACCACACCTGATTCGCGGCGTCGGCGACCAGTTCGGGTTTGGTCCGGGCCGGATGGGTGGCCTGGCTGCGGCGTTCGCCGGTCTGCCCGGCGGCCCGCAGGATCCGGTACATCGTGGACTCCGAGCACCACCAGCGGCCCTCGTCGAGTTCGCGGGCCCACACCTGCGCCGGGGCCAGATCCACGTATGGCGGGCTGTTGAGCAGGTCCAGGACCTGCCGGCGTTCAGGCTCGGTCAGCGCGGACGGCGGCGGCTTACGCGGCGCCCGTGGCCGGGAGACCAGCGGCGGGGCACTACGGCGATACAGCGTCGCCCTCGACAGGCCGGTCAGCCGGCACGCGGGCGCGATGCCCCACAACGGCGTCAGCGCCGCCTGCGCCTCGGCGAGGACGAGTTCGGCATCGCCACGGCATCCGCGCTCTCGGAGAGCAGTTCCAAGAGCGCGTGAGCTTTTCCCATGATCGACAACGCGGTCTGGGTCTTGTTCAACTCGGCCTGCAGGCGGGCGTTCTCCCGCTGAAGACGGGAAAGTTCAGCGTTCTCGGCCTTCTTCGCCGCCCGCGCAGCCGATTGCCGCCGGTCCGTCAGGCCGGCCGCGGCTCCGGCATCCCGCGCCTTGCGCCAGTCGAGAAGGTGTGAACCGTACAGCCGTTCCCGGCGCAGAATCGCCCCGCGAGCCGCCGCATCCGGCGCCGACTCGTACTCGTCCAGAATCCTCGCCTTGAACTCCGCGGTGAATGTCCGCCGCTGGGGCCGGGCGTCCGGATCCAGACTCTCATGGGGCCTCGACGTCATGCTGATGTGCTCTCCTCAGGGCCGTCCAGGAAGAGTATCCCCTGGTAGACGGGCTGTCTCACATCAGCGTGACAGGGAGGGTTGCGCCACTCCACCACGAACGACCGGTTCGGTGCCGTCCCCTGCGTCTGCGTACGGACACTCGCTGCGGCGTCCACCTCGAAGTCGTCCCAGAACGGCGCGACCACCGCGTTGGGTGCCGCGGGCGTCGGCATCGTGGGGTTGACCCAGGTGTCCGGCTCACCCGA